>NZ_JBFUAB010000019.1:0-171566 GCF_056406535.1 Roseateles sp. P1_C1_2 | reverse complement strand
TGGCGGCGTCGTGCTGGTGTGCGGTTCAGGGCCTCTTCTTTGGTGACTTTCTTCTGGCCCCGCAGAAGAAAGTTACCCGGCCGCCGGGACGGACTCCCGGCAATGCACCGAGCAGACACGCCCTACGCAAAAGCATCCAACGAACCCACCTCACCCCAAGATCAACTGCAACGACCCCTGCAACGCCTGAATCAACACTTCCAGCGCCTGCAACAGCCTCTCGCTGCCCTGATGCATGCGCTGCACCGCATCGCCCTGCTCGACACGGAGGCCGCGCAGCAGCAGCAGCCAGGCCTCATCGACATCCTTGAACGCGGGCTGCAACGCCGGCCCAGCCAATGGGGCCGCGCGCACAAGCTCATAGGCCTTGATGAATTCATCCAGTCCGACAGCCAGCCCGCTGGTGTCACGGCCCGGCATGACCTGGGCGAGCAGGCCCTCCTTGGCCAGGCGCTGGCTCAGCAGGCGCAGCCGCGTGACCTGGGCCAGCAGGCCGACCGGCCGCTGGCCCGCACGCTCGGACAACTTCGCCACCAGCACCTCGCTGCTTTCCAGCAGGCGCTGGGCGGCGCGGTCGCTGCGCGTCAGATCGGGCTGGCGATTGGCGAGGGCTGCGTCCAGCTGGGTCCAGGCGGCCGACACGGCGGACAGTTCCTCGGCGAAGTCGCTGCGCAGCAGCTCGCCCAGGCGCGCCAGGTTGGCGGCCACGCGTTCGGCCGAGGCGTCCAGCAGCGCTTGCGCCTCGCGGCGCTCCGGCGGCGCCAGCTTGGGCCATTGGCGCAGGGCCTGCAGCTTGACGAGGCGCTGGCTCAACATGCGCTGGGCACCGGCACGCTCCAGGGCCTCGGCCAGCTCCGAGGTGTGGACGACGCCACGTGCCACCTCCGGCAGCTTGGACTGCGTCTGCATCGCGGTGTTGCGCAGCAGCGCGAAGGCGGCCGCCTCGTCGATGCCGCGCGCCTGCATCAGCAGGCCCTTGGCGCGCTCCGTCCATTTGCGCTCGTCGAGCTTGGCCTGGGCGGCCTGCTCACGCGACTGCTGCTGGGCCGCCAGGTCGCGCGACCACAGCAGCGCCTCCGCCAGCACGCCGGCGTCGATGTCGACGGGCAGCCATTGCACGACGCCACGCGCCAGCACGGCCCGCCTCTCGGCCTCGGCGGGCGGGGGTGACAGCAGCACCACCGGCAGGCCAAAGGCCCGCTCCGAGTGCGCAAGCTGCGCCAACGCGGTGCGATCCGGGCACCAGAGCAGGCCCAGGCCCGGCCCGTCGACGGGGGCGCCGAGCTCGGAAACGGTGCACAAAGACCAGCCCAGGGCCTGCAAGGCGGCGGCTTGAGGGGGCAGTTCGGGGCTGCAGAACAGCGTGAGCGACAGAGGAGCGGGAGCGGTGGCTGACATGATTCCGGGATTCACGCCCCAAAACGGCGCAAGAAACAGGCCAGCGACGTTGCTGGCAGGCGGGCATGAGGTTTGCAAGTATCGGCCGTGGTTCCCGCAATGGTGCGGGCGCCCTCCCGCTGCATGTCCTTGCCGCCCAGGCACGCGACCGGTGGGTTGGCGTGGGCGCGTGCAGCCAGCACGATAGAGCCCAAGATGTCCGCATTCCAGACCTTCAAACGCGCCGGCCACAGCCCCACGCTGTTCGCCGCCTTTCTGTACTTCGCGTTCTCCTGCTGCATCTGGGTGCTCAACGGCGCGCTGGCCCCCTTCATCAGCGAGACCTACCACCTGACGCCGGCCCAGAAGGGGCTGATGCTGTCGATCCCCATCATGGCCGGCGCGTTGATGCGCTTCCCGCTCGGCCTGCTGTCCCAGTACATCGGCCGCAAGAACGCCACGCTGGTCGAGATGGGCATGATCGCCGTGGCCATGCTGTACGGCTTCTTCATGGTCAAGAGCTACGACGACCTGCTGGCCATGGGCGTGCTGCTGGGCATCGCCGGCGCGAGCTTCGGCGTCGCGCTGAGCCTGGGCTCGGGCTGGTTCCCGCCGCAGTACAAGGGCCTGGCCATGGGCCTGGTGGGCGCGGGCAATGTCGGCACGGCCGTGTCGGTGCTGGTGGCGCCGCCGCTGGCCCAGGCCTACGGCTGGCAGACGGTCTATGCCTTCGCGGCCGCGGCCATCCTGGTGCCCATGATCGTCATGGTCGTCTTCGCCAAGGAGCCGCCCGATGTCGACTCGCACGCCTCGCTGCGCGAGCACGTCGCCTGCCTGTTCGAGAAGGACGGCTGGGCCTTCAGCCTGATCTATGGCGTGACCTTCGGTGGCTTCATCGGCCTCACCACCTTCCTGCCCACCTACTACTACGACCAGTTCGGCGTCTCCAAGGTGCAGGCCGGCCAACTGACCATGCTGGCGGCCTTCATGGGTGCGGCGGTGCGCGTCATCGGCGGCGCGCTGTCGGACCGCTGGGGTGGCGTCAATGTGCTGACGGGGGTGCTCGTCGTCGTGGCGGTCACGTTGACCGGTGTCGGCATGGCCAGCGGCTCGCTGGTGCTGACGACGCTGCTGCTCATCGCCTGCTTCGCGGCCCTCGGCGCGGGCAACGGAGCCCTGTTCCAACTGGTGCCGCTGCGCTGGCCCGCGGCCACGGCCGTGGCGGGCTCGATGATCGGCGAGATCGGCGCGCTGGGCGGCGGCCTGGTGCCCAACCTGATGGGCCTGTCCAAGCAGCATGCCGGCACCTACCTCTGGGGCTTTGTCGTCTTCGCCGTGCTGGCGGTGCTGATGCTCTTCGTCATGCGCGTCATGCAGATCCGCTGGACGCGCACCTGGGCCGAAAAGGGTGGCCGCGCGCGCCATGCGGCGGAGACATCCAAGGAAGCCGAGCCGGTGCACTACCAGCGCGTCTGAGCCCCTATGCCCCTGGCGTGAGGGACAGCCGCAGGCGGATCGCTGGGCACACTGCGGCCCATGAAACCCTTCGTTGCCCTCACCCTTCTCGCCCTCGCCGCAGGCGCCCAGGCCGGCGTCAGCTGCAAGTTCGGCGGCGCCGCCATCAACGTCTCCGACAGCCTGGCCGACCTCAGCCACTCGCCCGCGGGCAAGCGCGACGCCAACGGCAAGCTGTCGCTGTTCCGCCTGCTGACACTGGACGAGTCCGAGGGCGATACCAACAGCATCGAACTGAAGACCGTCGACGTGACCCGGCCCGGCGACTACGTGCTGTCGGTCGAACCGGGCTGGCGCTCGCTCGTCAATGTGCGCGGCAAGCGCGAAAAGGTGAGTGGCGGCAAGTTCCACATCACGCAGTTCGAGGTGAAGGACACGGTCGCCCACGCCGTCGGCACCGTGGAGTTCACGAGCGAGACAACGCGCGGCAGCTGCAGCTTCGACGTGCAGGCCCAGGCCATCAACCGCGACCGGCTGGGGCTCTGAGCCCAGGGCCACGTCCCAACTGAGGGGGACAGGGGCCGCATGCGACCGTCGGCACACTGCGGCGGCATGAAGACCCTCATCGCCCTCACCCTCTTCGGCCTGGCCGCCAGCGCCCAGGCCGGTACCAGCTGCAAGATCGGCGGCGCCGACATCCGCGTCTCCGACAGTTATTCCGACTTCAACTACTCGCCCAGCGGCAAGGCCGGCGCCACGGGCAAGCTGTCGCGCTTTCGGCTGATGACGCTGGACGGCGGCGAAGCCCCGACCAGCAACGTCGAGCTGAAGGCCGTCGACATCACGGGACCCGGTGACTACACCCTGTCCATGGAGTCGCTGTGGCGCTCGGTCATCCGCGTGCAGGGCAAGAGCCAGCGCGTGACGGCCGGCAAATTCCACTTCACGCGCTTTGAAATGAAAGACGCCGCCGGCCGCGCGGCGGGCACGGTCGAGTTCACGACCGACCAGACCAGCGGCTCCTGCACGTTTGACGTCGAGATCAAGGGCATCAACCGCGACCGGCTGGGTCTCTGATCATTTCGGCAGGAAGACGAGCCAGGCAATCAGCAGCAGATTGAGGATCAGGGACAGACCCAGGGCAATCTGCCAACCCGACACCGTGTCGTGCGATGACCTGACTGGACGCGTTGATGCCGGCTGATCCCGCGCCGCCAGGCGCTCCAGCGCCAGCAGCAATTCATCGGCCGTCTCGAAGCGGGCCTTGGCCTCGCGCGCGACTGCGCGCATGACGAGACGGTCCAGCGGCATCGGCACACTGGGCTGCAGCCGGCTGACGCTGGCCGGCTCGCGCTTGTAGCGCGCCAGCTGGTAGGGCTCGATCTCGCCATAGGGCAGGCGGCCGGTCAGCGCCTGATACAGCGTCACACCCAGCGCAAACAGGTCGGAACCGGCATCGGCCGGGACGGGTGGGTCCTGCCATTGCTCGGGGTTGATATAGCTGGGCGTGCCGGCATGCAGCTCGTGCGAGGCCGCCGGCGCGCGTGAGCTCAAGGCCACGCCGAGGTCCAGCACGCGCCACTGGCCGTCGTCGCCGAAATGCAGGTTGGCGGGCTTGATGTCGCGGTGCACGACGCCGGCCGCATGCAACAGGCTCAACGAGCGAGCGACGGCGCTCGCCAGCGCCTGTGCCTGGGCCACATCCAGCGGGCCTTTGGCCAGCAGCTGCTCCAGCGTGTGGCCGCCATGCCAGTCGAACACGGCATAGAAGTGGGTGGCGCCGTCGGCCGGTGCATGCACGCGCACGAAGCCACTTTCGCCACCACCACGCCGCCGGTGCCGCGGCGCCTCGGCCAGGCGCAGGCCCAGCCAGATCTCGTGGGCCAGCATGGCGCGCTCTTCGGGGTCGTCGGCGCGGCCCGGGCGCAGCATCTTCAGGGCCACAAGGCGCCCCGTGGCCAGCTCGCGCGCCTGCAGGAGGCGGTGCACGCCGTTGTCGGCCACGACGGCGGTGACCTGGTAGCCGTCCAGCGTTGCACCGACACCGAGCGGCCCGGGGCTGGGCAGGGTGCGGCCGAGCGCCGCGAGATCGTTCAGGCCCGGGTCCGCCAGGTCCTTCACATCCAGCACCAGGGCGGTCGCGTTGTCGTGGCTGCCAGCCGCCAATGCCGTGGCGGTCAGCGCATCGGCCGCCGCCTGGGCGCCGGGCGTCGTGCGCAGCACATCGGCGATCTGGCGGCTGCGCAGGGCGCCATGCACGCCATCGCTGGTCAGCAGCAGGCGGTCGCCCACCTTGAGATCACCGGCGCTGTGGTCCAGGCGCAGCGCATCGTCCAGGCCCAGGGCGCGCGTCAGGCCGGCGAAGTCGCGGCGCTCCATGCGGTGGTCCTGCGTCAGCAACAGGCATTGGCCGTCGCGCAGCAACCAGGCGCGGCTGTCGCCCACATGGGCCAGCGCATAGCGGCGGCCGCGCAGCGCGAGGGCGGTCAGCGTCGTCAGCGCTTCGCGCGGCTGGCCATCGGCCCCGGGGCGGCGGTTGTGGGAGGCCAGCCAGGCGTTCTGGTGGCCGAGCAGGCGATCCAGGGCCACGCTGGTATCCCAGTCGGCAGGCACGCCATGGAAGTCGCGCAGCAGGCTCATGACCGAGGTCTGGGCGGCCATCAGCCCGTCGCCATTGGAGTGCTCGCCACCGCTGACGCCATCGGCGAGCGCCGCCACCCAGCCGCGCTCGGCCTCGTGCGCAGCCGGCGCCTGCACGCCAGCGAAGTCCTCGTTGCGAGGACGCTTGCCTTGCAGGCTGGACAGGCCGGTGTCGAGTTCGAAGCGCATGCGCGTGAGTGGATCACCAACGGGGTGCTTGCCCGCTCTTGGTGCGATTTTTGGGGTGAGTGCACCCGCACCGGGCCGGAAACCGCTTCGGTGTGGGGCGCTGTCGGCCGTGGAACACGGTGCAGCGGGGAAAACGGCCAGCTTCATCGCTGGCACATGGCTTGCAAAGCAATTGACAGGCCACAGGAGTACGGCATGAAAAAGATGAAGCTGGTGATGGTGGGCAACGGCATGGCCGGCGTGCGTACGCTGGAGGAGCTGCTGAAGATCACGCCGGATCTCTACGACATCACCGTCTTCGGCGCCGAGCCGCATCCGAACTACAACCGCATCCTGCTGTCGCCGGTGCTGGCCGGCGAGCAGACGATCGACGAGATCATCCTGAACCCGCTCTCCTGGTATGAGGAGAACGGCATCACCCTGCACCTGGGCAAGACGGTCACCGAGATCGACCGCGTGCGCCGCCGCGTCGTGGCGGCCGACGGCACGGTGGCCGAATACGACCGCCTGCTGATCGCCACCGGCTCCAACCCCTTCGTGCTGCCCGTGCCGGGCAAGGATCTCGAAGGTGTCATCGCCTACCGCGACATCGCCGACACCAACGCGATGATCGACGCGGCCACGAAGTACAAGCACGCCGTCGTCATCGGCGGCGGCCTGCTCGGCCTCGAAGCCGCCAACGGCCTGATGCTGCGCGGCATGCAGGTGACCGTCGTCCACCTGGTCGACACGCTGATGGAGCGCCAGCTCGACGGCGTTGCCGGCGACCTGCTGCGCAAGTCCCTCGTCGATCGCGGCCTGAACTTCATGCTCGGCGCGCAGACGCAGGAGCTGGTGGCCGGTCCCTCGGGTCGCGTCCAAGCGATCAAGCTCAAGGACAAGGACGGCCAGGTCCTCGACGTGCCGGCCGACCTCGTCGTCATGGCCGCCGGCATCCGCCCCAACACCGGCCTGGCCGAGAAGGCCGGCCTGCACTGCAGCCGCGGCATCGTCGTGACGGACACCATGCAGACCGTCACCGACCCGCGCGTCTACTCGGTCGGCGAGTGCGCGGCCCACCGCGGCATTGCCTACGGCCTGGTGGCGCCGCTGTTCGAGCAGGGCAAGGTCTGCGCGACCCATCTGGCCCAGTTCGGCATCGGCCGCTACCTCGGCTCGTCGGTCAGCACCAAGCTCAAGGTGACGGGCATCGACCTCTTCAGCGCCGGCAACTTCACCGGCGGCGCGGGCACCGAAGAGATCGTCATGAGCGACCCCTTCGCCGGCGTCTACAAGAAGCTCGTCATCCAGAACGACCAGCTCGTCGGCGCCTGCCTGTATGGCGACACGGTGGACGGCGGCTGGTATTTCAAGCTGCTGCGCGAGGGCCGCAAGATCGGCGACATCCGCGACAAGCTGATGTTCGGCGAGGCCGGGGCCAATATCGGCGACGTCGGCCACCAGGGCGTCAATCGCGCCGCGGCGATGGCCGACACCGACGAGGTCTGCGGCTGCAACGGCGTCGCCAAGGGCGCGATCTGCAAGGCCATCCGCGACAAGGGCCTGTTCACGCTGGACGAGGTGCGCAAGCACACCAAGGCGAGCGCGAGCTGCGGCAGCTGTACCGGCCTGGTCGAGCAGCTCATCATGTTCACGGCCGGCGGCGACTATTCCGCCACGCCCAAGAAGAAGGCCATCTGCGCCTGCACCGACGCCAGCCACCAGGACACCCGCGACGTCATTGCCAAGGCCCATCTACTGACCTCGGCCGAGGTCTTCCGCGCGCTGGACTGGAAGACGCCCAACGGCTGCGCCACCTGCCGCCCCGCCATCAACTACTACCTGATCTCGACCTGGCCCAAGGAGGCCGTCGACGACCCGCAGAGCCGCTTCATCAACGAACGCTCCCACGCCAACATCCAGAAGGACGGCCGCTACTCGGTCATCCCGCGCATGTGGGGCGGCGAGACGACGAGCTCCGAACTGCGCCGCATTGCCGACGCGGTGGACAAGTACCAGATCCCCACCGTCAAGGTCACCGGCGGCCAGCGCATCGACCTGCTGGGCGTCAAGAAGGAAGACCTCGTCAACGTCTGGAAAGACATCGGCATGCCCTCGGGCCATGCCTATGCCAAGGCGCTGCGCACCGTGAAGACCTGCGTGGGCTCGGAGTGGTGCCGCTTCGGCACCCAGGACAGCACGCAGATGGGCAAGGACCTGGAGCGGGCGCTGTGGCGCATGTACGCCCCGCACAAGGTCAAGATCGCCGTGTCGGGCTGCCCACGCAACTGCGCGGAGGCCGGCATCAAGGATGTCGGCGTCATCGGCGTCGACTCGGGCTGGGAGATCTATGTCGCCGGCAACGGCGGCATCAAGACCGAGGTGGCCGAGTTCTTCTGCAAGCTGAAGACACCCGAGGAGGTGCTGGAGTACAGCGGCGCCTTCCTGCAGCTCTACCGCCTGGAGGGCTGGTATCTGGAGCGCACGGTGCACTACGTCGCCCGCGTTGGCCTGGACCATGTCAAGAAGAAGATCCTCGAGGACGCCGACAACCGCAAGGCGCTGTGGGCGCAACTGCAGTTCAGCCTGGACGGCGAGCCCGACCCCTGGTTCGACTTCGGCCCCGCCCATGTCGACCTGCGCCAGTTCGAGAAGGTGGGCGCGTGATGCTGAACCGACGCGTCATCCTTCTTGCAGGCCTCACTGGTTTGACTGCGGGCCCCGCACTGGCCCAGGGCCGCATCAACCAGCTCGGCGAAGCCATCGACAAGTCCGGCGCCCAACGCATGCTGAGCCAGCGCATGGGCAAGGCCTGGCTGGGGCAGTTGCGCCCGGAACTCGCCCCACGCGCTCGCGCCGTGCTGCAGGCCAGCGAGGCGCGCTTCGAACGCCAGCTGCAGGAGCTGCTGGCCTTTGCGCCCACCCCTGAGATCGCGGGCAGCTACAAGGCCATGCAGCACCGTTTCGGCGACTACCGCGCCCTGCTGCAGAGCAAGCCCAGCGCCGAACGCGTCGACGAGCTGCTGCAGGCCTCGGGCGAAATGCTCAGCCTGGCCCAGGTCGCCACCGGCCAGTTGCAACAGCGCTCCGCTGCGGCGACCGCCATGCTGGTCAATATGTCGGGCCGGCAACGCATGCTGTCACAGCGCCTGGCCCTGTTCTTCATGGCGGGCCAGCAAGGCGCGCGGCCCGACCTGGTCGCCAAGGAAACCGTCAAGGCCCGCGCCGAGTTCGAGACCGCCATGCGCGTGCTGGGCTCGGCCCCCGAGGTGACGCCGGCCATCCGCGACAACCTGGAGCTGGCGCGCAATCAATGGGTCTTCCTGCAATCGGCGCTGGGCGGCGAAAGCCAGGGGCCGGAAGCGGCCAGCAACGTCTTCGTGGCGAGCGAGAACCTGCTCGCCGTGATGGAAACCGTGACGGGGCAGTTTGCCCGCCAACTGGGGTGATGAGCATGGACGACTGGACCCGCATCTGTGCGCTGCAGGACATCCCCGTGCTGGGCTCGCGCCGCGTGCAGCGCGCCGTCGGCGTCGACGTGGCCGTGTTCCGAAATGCCGAGGACGAGGTCTTCGCGCTGCTGGACCGCTGCCCGCACAAGGGCGGCCCCTTGAGCCAGGGCATCGTCTTCGGCAAGAGCGTGGCCTGCCCGCTGCACAACTGGACGATCGGTCTGAACGACGGCAGCGCCCGCGAGCCTGATGAGGGCTGCACGCCGAGCTTTCGCGTGAAGCTGGAGGGCGGTGCCGTCTTCCTTTCGCAGACGGAGCTGGACACCTTGGCCCTGGACCTGCCGGCACCCGTGGCCGGCCCGAAGATTTCGATAGCGGTGGCGTAAGAGGCTGAGACCCGCCCGCCTGAGAAGAACATGAGCGAGACAAAGTCCACCTGCCCCTACTGCGGCGTCGGCTGCGGGGTCGTCATCGAGCATGACGACACCCAGATCACCGGCGTCCGCGGCGACCCCGACCACCCGGCCAACTTCGGCCGGCTCTGCACCAAGGGCACCAATCTGCATCTGACGGCCACGCCGGTCGTCATCCAGCACCAGCGCCTGCGTGAGCCCGCACGCCGCGCCGCGCGTGGCGCCCAACCCGAGGTCATCGGCTGGGACCAGGCCAACCGCGAGATCGCCGACAAGCTGCTGGCCATCCGCGCCGAGCATGGTCCGGAATCCATCGGCGTCTACATCTCCGGCCAGCTGCTGACCGAGGACTATCACGCCTTCAACAAGCTGGCCCGCGCCGTCATCGGCACACCCCACATCGACTCCAACTCGCGGCTGTGCATGAGCTCGGCCGTCGTCGGCTACAAGCAGTCGCTCGGCGCCGACGCGCCGCCCTGCAGCTACGAGGACATCGAGCTGGCCGACTGCGTGCTGATCAGTGGCGCCAACCCGGCCTGGGCCCATCCCATCCTGTTCCGCCGCCTGGAGGCCGCGAAAAACAGCAAGCCGGGCCACAAGCTCATCGTCATCGACCCGCGCCGCACCGAGACGGCCGAGCTGGCCGACCTGCATCTGCAGATCCGCCCCGGCACCGACGTGGCCCTGTGCCACGGCCTGCTGCACGCCGTCATCTGGCAGGGCTGGACGGCGGGCGACTTCATCGCCCAGTCCACCGAAGGCTTCGATGCGCTGAAGGAGCTGGTGCGCGACTGGGCGCCGTCCCGCGCGGCCCAGGTCTGCGGCGTGAAGGAAGCCGACATCTGGCAGGCCGCGGAATGGTTCGCCACCTCGCCTTCGTCACTGAGCCTCTATTGCCAAGGGCTGAACCAGAGCAGCAGCGGCACGGCCAAGAACACGGCCCTGATCAACCTGCACCTGGCCACCGGCCAGATCGGCCGCGCCGGCGCCGGCCCCTTCTCGCTGACGGGCCAGCCCAATGCCATGGGCGGCCGTGAGAGCGGCGGCATGGCCACACTCTTGCCCGGCCACCGCGACCCGGGCAAGGCCGAGGACTGGGCCGAGATCGAGACGCTCTGGGGCGTGCCCGAGCTGCCGGGCAAGCGCGGCCACACCGCCGTCGAGATGTTCGAAGCCGCCGCGCGCGGCGAGATCAAGGCGCTGTGGATAGTCTGTACCAACCCGGCCCAGTCCATGCCCGACCAAGCCACCGTGCGCCAGGCGCTGGAGCGCTGCGAGCTGGTCATCCTGCAGGAAGCCTTCGCCCACACCGCCACGGCCAAATACGCCGACTACCTGCTGCCCGCCGCCACCTGGGGCGAGAAGGAAGGCACGGTCACCAACAGCGAGCGCCGCATCAGCCGCGTGCGACCGGCCGTGCCGGCGGCCGGCGAGGCGCGGGCCGACTGGCTCATCGCTCGCGACATTGCCGCATTGGTCGACGCCGGCCTCGGCCGCGCGCCACGCCTCAGCGTCGGCAAGGCCGAAGACCTCTGGCTTGAGCACCGCGAGGCCACGCGCGGCCGCGACCTCGACATCACCGGTCTGTCCTGGATCACGCTGGATACCGAAGGCCCGCAGCAGTGGCCCTACGTCAACGGCCCCACGGCGCGCCTGTACACCGACGGCCGCTTCGCCACCGCCGATGGTCGCGCGCGCTTCATCACCAAGGCCTACCAGGCCACTGCCGAGATGGCCACGCCCAAGCGGCCATTTGCTTTGACCACCGGCCGCATGCGCGACCAATGGCATGGCATGAGCCGCAGCGGCAGCGTGCCACGCCTGTTCGCCCACGAAGGCAAGCCGCTGGTGCGCATCAACCCGAGCGACGCCGCACGCCGCAAGCTGGCCGAGGGTGAACTCGTGCATGTGCGCTCCAAGCGCGGCGAGCTCGTGCTGCCCCTCAAGCTCGACGAGAACGTGCCGCTGGCCGGTGCCGACATCGCCATGCACTGGGGCGACGAATTCATCGGTGCCCAGCTCGGCATCAATGCCGTCACGCAAGGCGCCTTCTGCCCCGACTCCAAGCAGCCCGAGCTGAAGTTCAGCGCCGTCGCCATCGAGCCGGCCGACCTGCCCTGGCGCCTCAGCGCCTGCGCCTGGGTCGCGCCCCCGGACGGCCCGCGCCTGCGCGAACAGCTGCGCGCGCTGATGCCACGCTTCGGCTATGCGCATTGCCTGCCCGAACCCGCCAAGGGTGAGCAGGTGGGCTGGGCGTTTGAAGCCGCCTGCGCCGAGGCGCCCTCACCCGAACTGGTTGCGGAACTCGGCGCCGTGCTGGGCCTCAACAGCCCCGCCGTGCTGCGCTATGCCGATGCCCAGCGCGGCCGACTGCGCCTGCTCAATCTCGATGGCGACGATCTGCACACCGCGCCGCTGCAGGCCCTGCTGCGCGTCGGCCAGCACGACGAAGGCGCCTGGCTTGTCGATCTCTGGCGCGAGCGCACGGCCGCATCCACGGTCGGCCGCTGGCTGCTGTCGCCCGGCGCACCGCCGACCAACCCCGCTGCCGCGGCCAGCCCCCAGGTCTGCAACTGCTTCGACGTTCGCGAGGACGTCATCCGCCTGACGCTGTCGCGCTGCAGCGGCAGCCCGACCGAGCGCCTGGCCCAGCTGCAGTCAGAGAAGCGCTGCGGCACGCAATGCGGCTCCTGCCTGCCGACGCTGCGGCGCCTGGTTGCCACGACACCTGAAGAGGTCCCCGCATGAACCACGCCGTCTCTCTTGTTGGCGCCGGCCCCGGCGACCCGGAACTGCTGACCGTCCGTGCACTCAAGCGCATCGAAGGCGCGGATGTGGTGCTGGCCGACGACCTGATCGACCCGCGCGTGCTGGCCCTCGTCAAAGGCCGCCTGCTGCGCGTCGGCAAGCGCGGTGGCTGCATCTCGACGGACCAGCACTTCATCCACGCGCTGATGATCCGCGAGGCCCGCGCCGGCCACCGCGTCGTGCGCCTCAAGGGCGGCGACCCCTTCGTCTTCGGCCGCGGCGGCGAGGAAGTGGATGCCCTGCGCGAAGCCGGCCTCGACGTCGAAGTGGTCAGCGGCCTGACCAGCGGCATCGCCGGCCCGGCCGCCGTCGGCATCCCGGTGACGGACCGTCGCGCCTCGCCCGGCGTCATCCTCGTCACCGGCCACCCCGGCGAAGGCCGCGCCGAGCCCGACTGGGCGGCGCTGGCCCGCACCGGGCTGACCCTGGTCATCTACATGGGCGTGGCCCGCGCGGCCGACATCACGGCCCAGCTGATCGCAGCCGGCTTGAAAGCCGACCTGCCGGCGGCCATCGTCAGCGCAGCGCACACGGCGCAGCAGCGCCATGCGGTGACGACACTGGCCGGCCTGCCCGACTGCATCGCTCGCGAGGGGCTGAAGAGCCCGGCCTTGCTGGTCATCGGCGAGGTGGCCGCCCATGCGGCGCTCGATGCGGTCCAGCATGGCTTGCGCAATGTCGGCTGAGCAGCCCGCTCGGCGCTGATGCCGATTGCGGCGGCAGCAGCTTCAGGCTGACCCTGCGGCCCTACGGTTCGCCAGGGCCTGCGGCACACTGCACGCATGCCCGCCATCAAGCCCGCTGCCCCGGCCGAGGCCGCCCCGACGCTGTTCAAGAACGCCAAGGCCTTCGAGGCCTGGCTGAAGAAGAACCACGCGAAGTCCGATGGCCTGTGGCTGCAGATCGCCAAGCGCGGCGCTGCCGAGCCCAGCGTGACCTACCCCGAGGCGGTGGAGATCGCGCTGTGCTGGGGCTGGATCGACGGTCAGAAGAAGGGGCTGGACGACCAGCACTTCCTGCAGCGTTTCACGCCGCGGCGCGCGCGCAGCATCTGGTCCAAGATCAATGTCGACAAGGTGGCCGCGCT
The DNA here is from genome assembly GCF_056406535.1 of Roseateles sp. P1_C1_2. Classification (NCBI taxonomy): domain Bacteria; kingdom Pseudomonadati; phylum Pseudomonadota; class Betaproteobacteria; order Burkholderiales; family Sphaerotilaceae; genus Roseateles; species Roseateles sp. P1_C1_2. Next base: position 158,166 of record NZ_JBFUAB010000019.1, on the reverse strand, counting down.
GACCGAGGCGGGCCGCATGCAACCGCCTGGCCAGGCGCAGGTCGAGGCCGCCAAGGCCGACGGCCGCTGGGCCCAGGCCTACGACGGCGCCAAGACGTCCACCGTGCCCGACGACCTCGCCGCGGCGCTAGACGCCAGCCCGCCAGCCAAGGCCTTCTTCGCCACCGTCAACGCGAGCAACCGCTACGCCGTGCTCTGGCGCGTCCAGACCGCTGTCAAGCCTGAGACGCGCGCCAAGCGAATCGCGCAACTGGTGGACATGCTCGCCCGCGGCGAAACGGTGCACATCTTCAAGCCCAAGGCCAAGGCCGGCTAGGCCGGTGGCGCTCGGCCAACGCGAGGGGCTGCGGCTCCGACAGCCGATAGCTGAGGCGCTCGGTCGCAAACTTCACTGCCGAAGGACGTCGGCTCCAGGCTGGGAGCAGCCTTCGCAATCTGCGGGTCGACCACGGCCGCGAACCCCAGTACTCGGGCGCATCTCCACCCCAGAGGGCGGCATCAGCCGTCGTTTGCAGTGGAAGCCTGCTTCTCCGGCCAAAGATTCTTCAGAGGCGGACCACGATCAAAGACTTCAGTGCCGACCTTGACCAGCAAGTAGCCTGCTGCATCAATCTCGTATGTCACTCCCGAGAGATTTCTATAGGACGTGGCGGTGATGCGAGTCAGCGGAATGCCGATCGAGCCATCGATCTGAGCTTGATCAAGACAGCGGGCAACGATGAAGAATCGATCAGCTATCTGCTCAATGGCCCGCGTGCAGTCCGGGCTCCTTAGCTTCCAGACTCCAAGAACCTGGCGTTGCGCATCCTGAGGCAACGTTTCCGGCCGATTCGGAGGATCCGCGGAAGCATTCGAACCGCAGATGCCTAAGACGAGCCATGCAGCAAGGAAGAGAACAGGGATCTTCATTTTGTCCGGCAGCAGCGTCGAGCAATACGGATCCCGTCAGCTCAGCTTGAAGCTGCTCACCAACCCGGCCAGGCGCACGGCCTGCTCCTTCAGCGACTGAGCTGCCGCGGCGGACTCTTCGACCAGCGCGGCGTTCTGCTGCGTCATCTGGTCCAGCTCCGTCACCGTGCCGTTGACCTGGGCGATGCCCTGGCTCTGCTCGACGGCCGCAGCGCTGATCTCGCCAATGATGTCGGTCACGCGCTGCACCGAGCCGACGATGTCGGTCATCGTCGTGCCGGCGTCGTTGACGAGGTGGGTGCCGGCCTCGACGCGCTCGACGCTGGCGCCGATCAGCGCCTTGATCTCGCGGGCCGCTTCGGCGCTGCGCTGGGCCAGCGAGCGCACCTCGCCGGCCACCACCGCGAAGCCGCGGCCCTGCTCGCCAGCCCGCGCCGCTTCCACGGCGGCGTTCAGCGCCAGGATGTTGGTCTGGAAGGCGATGCCGTCGATGGTGCCGATGATGTCGGCGATCTTGCGGCTGGCGGCGTTGATCTCGCCCATGGTGCTGACGACGCGCGACACCACCGCGCCACCGCGGCCGGCCGTCTCGGCGGCGGCGCCGGCGAGCTGCTTGGCCGTCATGGCCGAATCGGCGCTCTGGCTGACGGTGCCGGTCAGCTGCGTCATGGAGCTGGAGGCCTGCTGCAGGTTGGACGCCGTCTGCTCGGTGCGCTGTGACAGGTCCATATTGCCGGTCGCCACTTCGGTCGAGGCGACCTGGATGCTCTCGGCCGATTCGCGCACCTGGCCGACGATCTCGGACAGGGACTTCTGCATGGCCGCCAGGGCCTGCATCATCTCGGCGGACTCGTCCGTGCCGCGGGCCTCGGGTGCGCGCGACAGGTCACCGTCGGCCATGCGTTCGGCAAAGCGCTTGGCGGCCACCAGCGGGCCGATGATGGAGCGCGAGATCAGCACTGCCAGCGCGCCGCCGATGACGACACAGACGACGAAGGCGACCAGGAAACCGATGAAGACGTTGCCGACCAGGCTGTCGACCTTGGTGAAGACATCGTCCCCCCGCTTCTTCAGGTCGCCCTCGATGTTGTTCAGCATGGCCAGGGCGGGGTCGTAGGCCGCGTCGGCGGCCTTGATGTCCTCGAAGGCGGCCTGGGCGTCGGCATAGCTGTCGGCCAGGATCTTGTCGGCCACCGGCTTGACGGCCTTGCGGTAGTCGGCCATCAGGCCGCGGAACTTGACCAGGGCCTCCTTGCCCTTCTCTTCGGTCGAGATCTTGCCGAAGTCCTCCATGGCCTGGTCGAGGCTCGTCTGGGCGGTGTCCCACTCCTTCCGGGCACGGGCCATGCCCTCCTTGTTGAAGATGGAAGCCACCAGCGTGGACGTCGCCGCCTTGCTCTGCAGCAGCTGGCTGCGCGCCGACATGGTGATGTTGGACGCCGGGATCAGCTTCTGCGTGATGCCCTGGATGGCCTGCTGCGACACCTTGAGCCCGAAGCCACCCACGGCCACCAGCAGCGCCGTCATCGCCAGGATGATGCCGAAGGCCAGCCAGAGGCGGGCTTGGATGCGCAGACGTCGCAGCATGGAAATTCTCCTGGTGAGAGGGGGCAATCAGAAGTAGCCGCTGATTGAAGCAGAAACCCGCACAGGCAGATACAAATGCGCTGGTAGGCTCGCGGCATCGTTCACGCCACAGCCGCCCATGAGCTTTCTGGCTATCGACATTGGCAACACCCGGCTCAAATGGGCCGTCTATGCAGACGACGCCCAGCCCGGCGACCCGCCGCAGCAGCACGGCGCCGTCTTCCTGGAAAACATCGACCGCCTGGCCGACGAGGACTGGCAAGGCCTGGCCCCGCCCACCCGCATCCTCGGCAGCAATGTCGCCGGTGACGCGGTGCGGCGCCGCGTCGAAGAGCAGATGGAGCACTGGGACCTGGTGCCGCGCTGGGTCGTGCCCGCCGCCGAGGCCGCCGGCGTGAAGAACGGCTACGACCACCCGACGCGCCTTGGCGCCGACCGCTGGGTGGCTGTCATCGGTGCCCATGCGCATGCGAAGAAGCGTGGCTTCGAGGGACCGGTGCTGACCGTCATGATCGGCACGGCGGTGACCGTGGACTCGCTGTCCACCGACGGCCAGTTTCTCGGCGGCCTCATCCTGCCCGGCCACGGCATCATGCTGCGTGCGCTGGAAGGCGGCACGGCCGGCCTGCGCGTGCCCACCGGCGAGGTGCGTGACTTCCCCACCAACACCAGCGACGCGCTGACGACCGGCGGCACCTTTGCCATCACGGGCGCCATCGAGCGCATGCACCGCCTGCTGACCAAACGCGAGAACCGCGAGCCGCTGCTGCTGATGACGGGCGGTGCCGGCTGGAAGGTGGCGCCGGCGCTGGACGCGCCTCACGAGCTCATCGAAGGCCTGATCTTCGACGGCCTGCTGGCCATCAATTCGGCGCGGACCTGAGCTTGTCGACCAGCTCGCGCGCCGAGCGCACGCCCAGGCGCTGGTAGAGCTTGCGGGCGTGGTCGACGACGGTGCTGGGGGCCACGTTCAGCCTTTGCGCGACCTCGGCCTGGGCCAGCCCCCGCAGCAGCAGCCGCGCGACGGCGGCCTGGCCGCTGGACAGCTCGAAGCCCTGCAACCGGCGCTCGTCCGCCAGTTCGCGCGGCTCGAAGCGGCGCAGTTGCACCTGTGTCCAGCTCGGCGCACTCCCGTCGACGGCATCCAGGCGCCGGGCGCTGAATTCGAAACGCCCCCAGGGGCTGTCCACCCTCTGCACGACCGGACCCTGCCGCGCGGCCACGTGGAGGCCAGCCAGCACCGCTTCGGCGGAAGGCTGGCTCGGCTCCGGGCCCGGCCCCGGGCCGGCCAGCGCCAACAGGCGCCGGGCGCCGGCGCTGGCGTGGCCCAGGCGGCCTGCCTCGTCCAGCAGCAGCACCTCGGCGGGCTCTGGCGCGGCCTGCCAGCGCTCGGGCTCGCAGCGCGGCGCGACGTCGCGCGACAGGGCCTGGGCCAGGTGGGGCAGCAGCGACAGCAGCCGGGTCTCTTCGGCGGCCGTGAAGCAGGGCTCGCCCGGCCCGCGGTAGAGCACCAGTGAGCCCAGGGGCTGGCCGCCGCGCGAGCGCACGATGAGCTCGACGCGGTAGCGGAAGCCCTGGGGCCGCCAGATCTCGGCATACAGGGCCGAGCCGAGGAAGCGCGCCGTGTCCAGCTGCGTGGCGCTGTTGAGCACGGCGCCGGAGCCGAGCGCCTGGGCGAAGGAGGGCATGGCCTCGGCCTCGCGCTTGTTGTGGAACTCGTCGAAATAGAGCCTGGCGACGGCCTCATCCACCGGCCCCTCGATGCAGTAGCGCGTCAGCGCGCCATCGCCGTCACACCAGTCGAACAGGTTGCGGCTGGACGGCACGAAGGCGTGCAGCTCCGCGAGCAGCGTCGGCATGACGAGAGGTGTGGGCAGGCCCAATGCACACAGCTCGCGCAGGCGGATCAGCTCGCGGGACTTCTTCGGCGTCATGCGTCGATTCTCGTGAGCAAGCGGCGCCAGCGGCTCACCAGTCTTGGGGATGCCGCGCGAGGGCTGGCGCGGCATCGTGCATCCTCCGCCAGCGCGTTTCGCCTCCGGGCGCTTGCCGCGGTCACCGGAGCCTGAATCCAACGCCAGGCGACACCAAAGGGCCTCCATCAAGAACACACATCCATGCCGTCGCGTCGCGCTGGCGATCGTCGGCTTGCTGCGGCAGGTCAGCGCGGGGCAGCCGATTGCGTGGAGGCGTCTCGCTTGATGGCGTTCCCACGCGATCAGCGATGCGCATGGCGCGACCGCGCCATGCGCGAAATGCCGTTACTGAGAAGCGGCGAGAGCCGCCAGTTCGGCCTTGGCTTTCGCGAAGACCGGCTGGAAGGTCGCCGACTTCATCAGCAGGCCGACGAATCCCTCGGCCAGTTCGCGGCCACCCGCGGTGTCGGAGGCGTAGTGAAGGCCAGCGATTTCGCGGTTTCGGCCGACGGAATAGGCCGCCGCCATCAAGTTCTTCGTGCTGCCGGGACGGATCAGGGCCAACAGCAAGGCCATCGTGAAGGCCTGGCTGGAATGCCCACTCGGATAGGACGGATGCCCTGGATGGTCGGGATCACCCGGCGGGAACATCGGGTCCAGGTCGAGCTTGCAGCAGAAGGCCGGACGCCCGCGGTTGAAAGTCATCTTGGTCCTGAACACGCCCGGCGTGAGGTCCCAGAACGCGGCACGGATCATTTCCCGCGTATCCGGAGCGGCGGCGCCCGGCGCGACCACATAAAGCACGGCTTCCACGAGCTTGTCATAGAAGCGCGCCTGCTCAAGGATGACCTGCTCCCGCATCGGGCGTTCGGTGGTGGCAGCAAACACCGCCCGGCATTCCACTTCGATGCAATCTGGCCCGGGTGGCGGGGAGATCTGAACCTGGTCGATCCAAGCGATCGGCAGGTGTTTGGGCTCCCGATCGACCATGGCCCTCGTGTTCTTGTCCCAACCGCTGAACGGAAAGGGTTTCACTTCAAAGTCACTCATGACTCATCCTTCTCTCAAAACGAACATCAAGAAGACAACGCGACGGAGATTCGAAGGCGCGGCATGTCGGTCGCCAGCACGGCTTGAACCCGGCAGACCTGGCACCATCGAGCAGCGTCAGGACCGTACCGGCGAAGGCGGCTGACTGATGACTGACTGCGCCAGACGCGATGCCTGCACCGGCCGAGCCACGTCGGGAGTCGGCGGCGGCGGGTCTTTCCATTCCGTCGTACCCCCTGGCTCACCGAATCGAACCCAAACCGGCTCCGGCGCCGCATGGCCCGGTGGCGGGCTGGGAAGCGCCGAGTCGGCCGAGGACGTGCCCTTAGCGAGAACACGCCTTGTCGCGCCCTGCGGACCCTCAGAAGATCGCAAACTGGTGGTTTCCATTTCATTCCCTCCTCTATTGGTGACGGTTGACTGATGTCGCAGACCGAGACTTCCGGAGTCGCAGCGCGCGGAACGCGAAGTCGCGATCTGTGGGCCCATTCCTTCTTCTTGCCTGCTTTGGCAGTTTTGATTGCTTGCGGTTTGCACGCATCCACAGATCAGAGGAGCCGCCCGCTGGTCGTCTACCTTGGTCGGGCAACTGCGGAACTGGACTTGAGCTACCGCGCCTTCATGCGCGCGCTGCAACCCCATCTCGGAGCGCTGAGCGCGCGACCCCGAATCGAGTTCGTCGCCGTCGATGCGCGCAACGAAGATGAAGCCTTGGCGCGCGTGTTGCGGAAGGGGCCCACCGTCATCGTTGCTCCCAATGGGTCCACCGCCCTGGCTGCCCGTCGTTCAGCCCCAAGCATCCCGACCATATTTTCCAGCTACCTCGACCCCGTCCAGGCCGGATTGGTGTCCTCGGTCCAACAGCGCAGCGAGTCGGCCACGGGCGTATGGATTTCAGATCATCTTGATGGCAAGCGCCTCGAATTGCTCCACGACGCTTACCCCTACGTGAAGTCCATCCTTGTCTTGGGCGACAGTTACTGGCGCGAGGGCATCCAGGCGGAAAGCAGCCTACCCCCGGTTGCGGCCAGGCTGGGCATCGAACTGGTGATCCTCTCCGCTGATACGCGAGCCGAGATCGATGCCGCCCTCGATGACCCACGGTTCGGCCGGTTCGACGCTTGGTGCATTCCACGCACGTCCGTGGCCATGGCCGCAACGGGCGACATCGTCGAACGCGCCCGCACGCTGAAGAAGCCCCTCATCCTCGCCAACACGGCGGACGTCACAGCCGGCGCACCAATGTCCTACGCCCTGGACACAGCCTTCATTTGGCCGGCCCTGGCTGAGCTGGTTGTCCGGGTGCTGAACGGAGAGTCCGCCGCCTCGATTCCGGTGCAACGCCCGCAACGGTTCGTGCTTGCAGTGCGCACGGGGCCTGAGACGGGCTTACCACCTCCAAGCATCGAAGTCGTGCGTCGGGCCGACATCGTCATCCGATGAGCCTCGCGCGCCGCACGGGCGTGCGCCCGCTGGCCCACCAGTACGCCGCGCTGATGTGCGGCCTGACACTTCTGCTGGTGATGCTGTCCGGCATCTCCGAGAGCTATTTCGGCTATCGAGAATCCCTGGAACATATCGAGCAGATCCAGCAGGCCCAGGCCGGCCAGGGGGCGAACGAGATCGCCATCTATCTAGGCATCATCAAGACCGGCATCCGCGACGTCGCGAAGATGCCATGGGGGCGGCAGAGCTTCGGGCCGCAGCAGCGTCGCGACGAGTTCTACCGGCTGATGCAATTGGTGCCCGCGATCATCGACCTGCAGGCCATCGACGGGCAGGGCCGCGAGACGCTGCACATCTCCAAGCATGCACCGGACCGAATCGATTCGGGTGAACCGCTGGCGGAGCCCGAACTGCTGTTCCGTACCAAGGACCTGTCGGCGATCCGCCATGGCCGCACCTTTTTCCGCGACGGCTACCTGCCCACGATCCGGCTCTCGGCGTTCGATGGTGTCGGTGCGATCGTTGCCACCGTCGACCTGCGCCTGCTCAGCGAGGTGGTAGCGCGATTGAACGCGGGCGAGGGCGGCCGCGCCTATATCGTCGACGAGCAAGGCCAGTTGATCGCACACACGCGGTCGACCCATGTGTTGAGCCGCATCGACCTTTCGAAGTCCGAAGCCGTCGTGAAAGCCAGGGCTTCGGCCGCCTCGACGGCCATCCTGGTAACAGGCCTCGCGACGACAGACCTCGAGCATCTGCCGGTGATCGTGACCGCCGCCAGCGTTCCCCTCACAGGTTGGCTGGTCTTCATGGAGCAACCGCGCGGCGAGGCTCTCAAGCCAGCCTGGGCAACGCTGACACGCACCCTGCTGCTGATGGCCCTGGGCGGCGCGGTCGCGGTTGTGGGCGGCATTGCATTCGCGCGCCGCATGGCGGCACCCATCGTGGCGCTACGCCGCGCAACGGCTCAGGTCGCGCGCGGCGATCTCGACGCGACCATACAGCTCAGTCGCCACGACGAGATCGAAGATCTGGCCCAGGATTTCAACCAGATGGCGGCACGCCTGCGCGACCTCTACGCCAGCCTGGAAGCCAAGGTGGAGGCGCGCACCCAGGAACTCTCCGACGCCCGCGATGTCCTCGAAGACAGCGCCCACGAGATCGACCTGCTGAACCAGCGCCTGATGACGCAGCTCGACGAGTTGTCCCTTCGCAAGGATGAAGCCGAACGCGCCAACGCCGCCAAGAGTCGCTTCCTGGCCGCGGCCAGCCACGACCTGCGCCAGCCGATGCATTCCATCAGCCTGCTGATCGGTGTGCTGCGCACCCGCCTGGCCGACCCGGCGCAGATCGACCTCGCCGACAAGGTGCAGTCCTCGGTCACCACGATGGAAAACCTGTTCGGCAACCTGCTGGACATTTCAAAACTCGACGCCGGCGCCGTGCATCCCCACATAGAGGACGTGGACCTGGGCTGGCTGCTGGAGCGCGCCGTCGAGACCTGGTTGCCGCAGGCCCAGGAGAAGGGGCTCAGCCTGCGATTGCGGCACGGCCGCTGGGTAGTGCGCGGCGACGCGACGCTGCTGGAGCGCATCGTCGGCAACCTGCTCGCCAACGCCATCCGCTACACGCGCAGCGGTGGCGTGCTGGTCGGCTGCCGGCGCCGCGGCGAGCAGTGCGAACTGCAGATCTGGGACACCGGGCCGGGCATCGCGGAAGAGCACCGCGAGGCCATCTTCGAGGAGTTCTTCCGCATCGGCGTGCCCGGCACGGGGCAGGAGAAGGGGCTGGGGTTGGGCCTGTCCATCGTGCAGCGCTGCGTGCACATGCTGGGCTATTCGATCGCCGTGCAGAGCCGCGAGGGGCGGGGCTCGGTGTTCAAGGTGACGTTGCCGCTGGCGGCCGGCACCATGGCGCCGCATGCCACCAACAGCACCATGGACTCGCCGCCGCAGGCGCTGGAAGGGAATTTCATCGTCGTCATCGACGATGAAGCCACCAACCGCGAGGCCGTGCGGGACGGCCTGCTGGGCGCAGGTTGCCACGTGGTGATCGCGTCCAGCGGCGACGACGCGCTGACGCAGTTGCAGGCCCATCTGCGCACGCCCGACCTCATCCTGACCGACTTCCAGCTCGGCGCCTCGGGCGACGGCCTGGACGTGATCCGCCGGCTGCGCGCCCACTACGACGAGGAGATCCCCGCGCTGGTGGTGACTGCCAATACGGATACCCGCCTGGTGGCCGAGGCTACGGCCCTGGGCGCCGGCCTGTTGCACAAGCCGGTTGGGCTTCAGCGCCTGCTGATGGCACTCAAGGACTCGCTGGAAACGGCCTGAGGCTAGGCGCCGTCGAAACGCAGGCCGATGCGGCCCGCAGCCACGATGGCCTGGGTGCGGGTGGTGACGTTCAGGGCCCGCAGCACGGCCGAGGTGTGGGCCTTCACGGTGCTGAGCGACAGGTCGAGCTCGCGGCCGATCAGCTTGGCGGGCTTGCCCTGCAGCAGCAGATGCAGCACTTCGGCCTGGCGGGGTGTGAGGCCCAGATCGGCAGGGCGGCGCGGCGCTATGCCCGCCGCCGGGGATTCGGGCCCCGCTGGCGAGGCGCTGAGCATGGGCGTGACGGCGGCCGAAGGCGTCGTCATCATCGTGGCCGGCGGCGTGGCCGGGGCCGGGTTGCGCGCCGCGAGGAAGACGCTCGGCGGCAGATAGATGCCCTTGGCGAGGATGAGCTTGAGCGCGCCGATCATGACGGCCGACGTCGAGCTCTTGGGGATGAAGCCCATGGCGCCAGCATCCAGGGCAGCGAGGACGGTGTCCTTGTCGTCGGCCGACGACATGACGACCACCGGCATCTCCGGATGGGCCTCGCGCAACTGCCGCACGCCCTCCAGGCCCGAGGCGCCCGGCAGGCCGAGATCGATGAGCACGAGATCGGCGGCGCCACGCTCCGCGATCACAGCGACGGCCTCCTCGCAGCTGCCGGCTTCCCAGGTTTCCAAAGGCTGCACGAGGGGGCGCAGCAGCAGGGCAATGCCCTCCCTGAACAAGGTGTGGTCGTCGACGAGCAGGACTCTCATGGGGCGCAGAAGGTTCGAGCCGATGTTAGCGAGCAATGGGCTTCTCCAACCCGATCCGGCATTGGGCTTTGGGATAGGCCTTAGTGGCAAGCCATGCTCACAAACCCTCACAACCGAGCCGCCTCTTTCACGGGCATGACGCTTTCTTCCAGCGGCAGCGCCACGGCCTCGCGATGGCGACGACCGGGCCATTTGGCCGGGCCGTGTAGATGATGTGTGACCGGGGCTGGGCCATCAAACTTGTCAGCAAATCAACCGCTGTCATCGCCACTGCTCGGGGAGATCTTCATGCTGACCGCCCTTCAAACCAACACCACCAATCCTCGCATTCAGGCGGGCTACACGCCGCCGGTCAACACCTGCCAGGTGCTGGCCGCCCTGCCCCAGCCGATGTTGGTCGTGCGGCCGGACCGGCGCCTGCTGTTCCGCAATCGCAGTGCCGAGGGCTTGCTGCGTGACCGGCGCGTCGACGTGAGCGCCGACCACCTGATGCAGGTGGGCCAGCTCGACGCCCAGCGGCTGGAATCGCCACTGCGCCTGGCCCAGGCGGGCTCGGCCTCCCATGTCGGCCTTTGGTTTGCACCGCAGATCAGCACCGGCTGGCTGCACTGCATGCCCCTGCCCGAAGATTTCACCGCCAGCACCGGCTGGCCGATGGAGGCCGTCCTGCTGGTCATCCACCTCGACCAGCCCGCCCTGACCCAGGCCGCCCGCATCGACGCGCTGGCGCGCCACAGCCGGCTCAGCGCCACCGAACGCCATGTGCTGATGCTGCTGGGCGACGGCATGACGGTCGAGATCGCCGCGACTCATCTCGGCCTGTGCCTGTCGACGCTGCGCAGCCATGTGCGCAACCTGCTCGGCAAGACGCAGGCGTCCACGCTGATGCAACTGCTGCGCTGGGTGGGCAGCGGCCAGGCGCTGCCGCATTAGCCCACCCCCTACGGCCTGACGGCCGCCCCCTCAAGGAGGCACTGCCAGTGGCCCGGCAAGCCGGTTCCACGGCAGTCACTCGGTAATCCCAATCCCTAAAGAATGAAGCGCGACAGGTCTTCGTTCGCCGCCAACGCCTCCAGCTTGGCGTTCACCGCCGCCGCGTCGATCGTCACCGTCTGACCCGCGTTGTGCGGCGCATCGAAGCTGATCTCGTCGAGCAGCCTCTCCATCACCGTCGCCAGGCGCCGCGCACCGATGTTCTCGGTGCGCTCGTTGACCTCGAAGGCGATCTCCGCCAGGCGGCGGATGGCACCGGGCTGCAGGTCCAGAGTGACGCCTTCGGTGGCCAGCAAGGCCTGGTACTGCTTGACCAGGCTGGCGTGGGTGCTCGTCAGGATGGCCTCGAAGTCGGCCACGGACAGCGAATCCAGCTCGACGCGGATGGGCAGGCGGCCCTGCAGTTCGGGGATGAGGTCGCTGGGCTTGGCGAGATGGAAGGCACCGCTGGCGATGAAGAGGATGTGGTCGGTCCGCACCATGCCGTACTTGGTCGACACCGTCGTACCCTCCACCAGCGGCAGCAGGTCGCGCTGCACGCCCTGGCGCGACACCTCCGCGCCGCCGTGCTCGTTGCGCGAGGCGACCTTGTCGATCTCGTCGATGAAGACGATGCCCATCTCCTGGGCATTGGTCAGCGCCGCTGCGCGGATCTCTTCCTCGTTGACGAGCTTGGCCGCCTCTTCGTCGACCAGCAGCTTCATCGCCTCGGCGATCTTGAGCTTGCGCGTCTTCTTCTGGTTGCCGCCGAACTGGCTGAACATGCCCTTGAGTTGCTCGGCCATGTCCTCCATGCCCGGCTGATTGCCGAAGGGGCCCAGCACTTCCATCGTCGGCTTGGGGGCAAGCAGGTCGAGCTCGATGTCCCTGTCGTCGAGCTGGCCTTCACGCAGGCGCTTGCGCATGGTCTGGCGCGTGGCGTTGTCGGCGTCAGTGCCGGGCAGCAGCACGCCAAGGATGCGGTCCTCCGCAGCATCCTCGGCGCGGGTCTGGCAGCGGCGCATGGCCACCTCGCGCTCCTGCTTGACGGCGACTTCGACGAGATCGCGCACGATCGAGTCCACGTCCTTGCCGACATAGCCCACCTCGGTGAACTTGGTGGCCTCGACCTTGATGAAGGGCGCGCCAGCCAGCCGAGCCAGGCGGCGTGCGATCTCGGTCTTGCCGACGCCGGTCGGCCCGATCATCAAGATGTTCTTGGGCGTGATCTCGCCGCGCAGCTTCTCGTCGACCTGCTGGCGGCGCCAGCGGTTGCGCATCGCGATGGCGACGGCGCGCTTGGCAGCGTTCTGGCCGACGATGTGGCGGTCCAGCTCCGAGACAATCTCTTGTGGCGTCATGGAACTCATTCCAGAACCTCCAAGGTGTGGTTCTGGTTGGTGTAGATGCAGATCTCGCCGGCGATCTCCAGCGACTTCTTGACGATGTCGGCGGCGCTCAGTTCGGTGTGCGCCAGCAGCGCCTTGGCCGCGGCCTGGGCATAGGCGCCGCCGGAGCCGATGGCGACGATGCCCTGCTCGGGCTCCAGCACGTCGCCATTGCCGGTGATGATGAGGGAGGCCGTCTTGTCGGCCACGGCCAGCATGGCTTCCAGGCGGCGCAGCACGCGGTCGGTGCGCCAGTCGCGCGTCAGCTCGACGGCGGCGCGAACGAGGTGCCCCTGGTGCTTCTCGAGCTTGGCTTCGAAGCGCTCGAACAGCGTGAAGGCGTCGGACGTCGCACCGGCAAAGCCCGCCAGGACCTGGTCGCGATAGAGCTTGCGCACCTTGCGCGCGCTGGCCTTGACGATGGTGTTGCCCAGCGTCACTTGGCCGTCGCCACCGATGGCGACCTGCCAGCCGGTGGGCGTCTGGCGCCGCACGGAAACGATGGTGGTGCCGTGATAGACGGCGGAAGAGGAATCAGAAGACATAGCCGTTCCAGTTGAGGTTCGGCCCGAGTTTCGCAAGGCCGGTCAGTTGATTCTGACCTTCACCTTGGCGTGCTCGTTGATCCCCATGGCGCCGAAGAACAGCGCGACGAGCCGGTGGGCGTCGTTGAAGACGACCATGCGGTTCTCGCTGCGGCGCTGCAGCACCCAGTTCAGCAGATCGCCGGCGGCCATGAAGTCCAGGCGGATCAGCTTGGTGCAGGAGATGTTGATGATGCTCGCGTCTCCGACCTCGCCGGACAGCGCGCGCAGGTTGTCGGAAATGTCGCCGCTCATCTGGCCCATCAGCTCGAGCATGGCCAGGCTGACCTCGGAGACGCTGGTGTCGAGGAAGGTCGACTGCGCCTCGCTCTGCATCGTGCTCGTGGCCGGGCTGTTCGTCGACGAGCCTTCGCCGCCGATGCGCACGCGGCATTTGGCGCGCTCCCACGACGGTGGCGAGACCTCGTAGGTCACGCAGTAGTCGATGGCGGCCTCGTCGAACTGGTCGGGCCGGTTGGCCAGGCGCAGGGCTTCCAGGCGCAGCATCCACATTGCCGGGTCGGTGTCGCGCTCGCCGACCGGGGCCAGTTCCTTGAGCTGGTTCAGGAAGCGGTCGCCCCCCACCCAGCGCTGGTCGACCTGCTGCTGGGCCCAGGCGCGGAACAGCTGGCGCATCTGGATGGCCGCCTCGATCTCGATGTCTTCCAGCGTGCCCCAGTCGAAGACCCAGGGCATGGGCAGGGTCTCGCTGCGCTTTTGCAGCAGGGCCACGTCCTCGGCCCTCACCGTCGAGGGCGCCGTCCAGCTCACCTGGCTGGCCTTGGCCATGGGCGAGCGGTTGGCCTGGCGCGTCGATTCGGCCACCAGCTTGGGCATGGAGAACCACTGCGGCGCCGACAGGCCGAACTGCTGGGCGTACTCGACGGCCAGCGCCTCGAACTTGCCCTGGGCACCGGTGGCGCGGTAGTGGTCGAACAGCACCAGCCAGGTTTCGCCGTGCAGATTGCGGCTGCCGCCCGGGCGCACCAGTTCGGTCAGCGCGCGCTCGCTGTTCTCGTAGTCGGCGTTGGCGAAGGCGATGACGGCCTCATCGAGCTCGGGGTCGTGCACGACCTCCTGCACCTCGACATCGGGCGTGGACTCGGCCAGCGTGAAGGACAGCGGCATGTCCAGCGGCGGCAGGTCGGGCAGGCGGCTGGGCGGCGAGTCGGACAGCGGCGGGATGGCCGCGCCCATGGTCACCGCGGCGGGTGGCGTCGGGGCCTGCAGGCGCTCCACCTCGCGTGGCGTGGAGAACTCGCTGACGCGGCCGCCATCGGCAGGCGGCGGAGCGGCCACGGTGGACGAGAAGGCCACGGGCCGCGTGCTGGTGTCGAAAAAACCGGGCTGCTGCTTGGGCACGGCCTGCGTCGTCGCAAAGCTCTCGCCCACCATCTGCTGCTCGATCTCGTCGATCTTGGCCTTCACGCCGAGATCGATCTTGGAGTTGGGCTCGCTGATGCGCTCGTCGTCGCCCAGCCGGGACGGCGACGCCGCCAGGGCCGCGAGCTGCTCGGGCGTCAGGCCCTCGCGGCGGATGCGGCGCAGCATGTCGAGCTCGCGCTTGCGCACGAAGTCATTGCGGCGCTTGCGCTCCACCATCGCGCGCAGTTCGGCCTTGGCGAGGTCGCCCTCGGGGTCGTCCTGGCGCGAATTGATCTCGGACCAGTCCGTCGTGGGGTTGGCCACGAAGCGCGCAACCTTGCGGAAGAAGCTGTCGCCTTCCTTCGGGTCTGCGGGCTTGGATTCGGACATGGTCACTTGGCTAGGGTATCAGTCCCCGAACATCTTTTGCTTGAGCTCGCGGCGCTGCTGCGCTTCGAGCGACAGCGTGGCGGTCGGGCGGGCGATCAGTCGGCCGAGGCCGATGGGTTCGCCAGTCTCGTCGCAATAGCCGTACTCGCCACTGTCCAAACGTGCGATGGATTGCACGATCTTCTTGAGAAGCTTGCGCTCGCGGTCGCGGGTGCGCAGTTCCAGGGCGTGCTCTTCCTCGATCGTGGCGCGGTCGGCCGGATCGGGGACGATGGTCGTGTCCTCGCGCAGATGCTCGGTCGTCTCGCCCGCGTTGGACAACACGCCGTCCTTCAGCTCGGTGAGCTTGGCGCGGAAGAACTCGATCTGCTTGGCATTCATGTACTCCGAGTCCGGCATGGCCAGAACCTCGGCGTCACTCAGCTCGGCGCCCGATTTGCTCTTCCAGGCGTTCACCAGCTTGGGGTCGCCCTTGGCGGCCACGCGCGGCGCGGCCTCGTCGACCTGGTTGGCGCTGCGCGAGGGCGGTTTTGGCGGGGCGAAGCGATCGGCAAAGCGATTCGCAGGTGCGGGCGCTTCCAACATCGCCACGTCGGCGCCGATATCGGTCTTCTTTGCACCCTTGGATGCGGTTTTTGGGGCCGGGGTCTTGCTCACTGTCTTCTCCTCGCTCAGGGCGTGCATCGGCGCGGTGTCAGACCTTGATCCCACTGCTTTTCAGCCGGCTGCCCAATTTTGAGCGCGGCGGATTGTAGCCACAGGGATTCATCGGTCCTCACCCCCCGGAAACGGTGCTCCGGGGGATAAAAAAACATCACGCCAAACAGCCTTCCAAGCCTTGCATCAAAACCTCTTTGGGCAGGTCGATACCAATGAACACCATCTTGCTCTGCTTTTTCTCGCCGGGCATCCAACGCGGGCCGAGATCGGAGCCCATCATCTGATGGACACCCTGGAAGATGACCTTCTTCTCCGTGCCTTTCATGTGTAGGACACCCTTGTATCTGAGCATCTTGGGGCCATAAACCTGCACGATGGCGCCAAGGAAATCCTCCAGCTTGGCCGGATTGAAGGGCTTGTCCGAGCGGAAGACGAAGCTCTTCACGTCGTCGTCGTGGGCATGGTGGTGGGGGTGGTCGCAGTGCTCGCCATGTTCATGATCGTGGTGATCGTGATCATGATGATGGTGGCCATGGTCGTCCGCCTTGAGGAAATCGGGGTCGATCTCCAGTTTGGCGTTCAGATTGAAGCCGCGCAGGTCGAACACCTTGGACAGGGCCACCTCGCCGAAATGGGCGGTCTGGATGGGCGCCCGCGGGTTCATGTGCTTGATGCGGTGCACCAGGGCCTCGACGGCCGCCGGCTCGGCCAAGTCGCTCTTGCTGATGAAGATCTGGTCGGCAAAACCGACCTGCATGCGGGCTTCCTGGCGGGAATTGAGCTGCTCGTCGGCGTGCTTGGCGTCCACCAGCGTCAGCACCGAGTCCAGCAGATAGCTCTCGGCGATCTCGTCGTCCATGAAGAAGGTCTGGGCGACCGGGCCGGGGTCGGCCAGGCCGGTGGTCTCGATGACGACGCGCTCGAAGTCCAGCTCGCCCTTGCGGCGCTTGGCCGCCAGGTCGCTCAGCGTCGTGCGCAGATCCTCGCGGATGGTGCAGCAGACGCAGCCATTGTTCATCTGGATGATCTGCTCGTTGGTGTCCGACACCAGGATGTCGTTGTCGATGTTCTCTTCGCCGAACTCGTTCTCGATGACGGCGATCTTCTGGCCGTGGGCCTCGGTCAGCACGCGCTTGAGCAGCGTGGTTTTCCCGGCGCCGAGGAAGCCGGTCAGGATGGTGGCGGGAATGAGGCCTTGGGGCTTGGACATGATGGAGGACCGTTTTCTCGAAGGCAGCAGATATGAGGGCTAGGGGGCCCGAAACAAGGGGCTTGTCAAACCAATCGGCTATTCTGTCCCTTCCGCAATATCCTGACAGCTCCCCTTGAGCGAACCGCATTCAGGCAGGCCCCCAGTTCGCGGGGCCGCCAAACACCCGCCCGAGGCCCGTGGCCTGCTGGAGCGCATGCTGGAGTTCCTGCACCCCGGCCCCGACTCCAAGAGCGAACTGATCGATACCCTGGCCGACGCCGAGCAGCGCGAGCTGATCGAGCCCGAGTCGCGCCAGATGCTGGAGGGCGTGCTGCGCATGGCCGAGCTGTCGGCCGGCGACGCCATGGTGGCCGCGCCGCGCATGGACCTGCTGGACATCGACGCGCCCTACGACGAACTGCTGGGCCTGGTCATCGACAGCGGCCATTCGCGCTTCCCGGTCTTCGAGGGCAGCCGCGACAACATCATGGGCATCCTGCTGGCCAAGGACCTGCTGAAGATGCAGCGCGCCCCGGAGCTGAATCTGCGCGCCTTGCTGCGCCCGCCTGTTTTCGTGCCCGAGAGCAAGGGCTTGAACGAACTGCTGCGCGACTTCCGTTCCAACCGCAATCACCTGGCCATCGTCATCGACGAGTTCGGCAACACCGCCGGCCTCATCACCATCGAAGACGTGCTGGAGGAGATCGTCGGCGAGATCGAGGACGAGTTCGACGACAAGGATGGCGAGTCCGGTATCTACACGCTGGCCGACGGCAGCCAGCGCATCGCCGGCGACGCGACCATCGCTGCCGTCAACGGCAGCTTCGGCCTGGCCTTGCCGGACAACGACTTCGACACCATCGGCGGTCTCGTCGCCCATGAGCACGGCCGCGTGCCGCGCCGCGGCGAGGTCGTGACGGTTTCGGGCCTGAACTTCGCCGTCATGCTGACCCGGGGCGGCGCCGTGCGCTGGTTCAAGGTCACGCGCGCACCCGAAGACGAGACCGAAGCGTGAAGGGCGCCAGAGCCGCGGCCGTCGCGCTGGTCGCGGGCCTGCTGCACACCTGCGCCTTCGCCCCCACCGGGGCCTGGTATCTGCAGTTGATCGCGCTGGCGCTGCTGTTCGCCGTCGTCGAGAGCGCCACGCCCCGGCTGGCGGCGCGGGTCGGCGCCCTGTTCGGCTTCGGCTGGTTCGCCTCGGGCCTGTGGTGGCTGCACATCAGCATGCATCAGTTCGGCGGCATCCCCTGGCTGCTGGCCGCCTTGGCGGTGGCGCTGCTGGCGGCCATTCTGAGCGCCTATTACGCGTTGGCCCTGGGCCTGACGGCCAGGCTGGTCGCAGCGGGCCGCTGGCGGCTGCTGGCCTTGGTGCCGGCCTGGCTGCTGGCCGAGCTGGCAAGGGCGACCTGGTTCAGCGGCTTCCCGTGGATCGCCTCCGGCTATGCGCACACGGTCGGCCCGCTGGCCGGCTGGGCGCCCTGGGTGGGCGTCTACGGCATTTCCGCGCTGGCGGCACTGGCGGCGACGGGCCTCGTGCTGCTCAAGCGCGGCGCCACGGCCTGGGCCGCCGCCGCGATAGCCGTCCCCTTGGCCGGCCTGCTGCTGCCGCAGGACTTCACGACCTCCACGGGGCGCCTGGCCCTGTCCCTCGTGCAGCCCAGCATCCCGCAGGACCAGAAGTTCGACGCCGCCCGCTTCGCCACCAACCTGGAGGTGCTGGCCCGGCTCATCGAATCGGCGCGCGGCCAGGTCGTCATCACGCCCGAATCCGTCGTGCCGCTGCCGCTGGCCGAGCTGGACCGCGCGACGCTCGTGCGCCTGTCCCGCCCCGACCACCCGGCGCTGCTCGGCGCCTTCCTGGGCAATGCCGACGAAGGCTTCGTCAACTCCGTCGTCGCCATGGGCAGCGACTACCACTACGGCAAGCGCCACCTGCTGCCCTTCGGCGAATTCATCCCGCCCGGCCTGGGCTGGTTCGTGCACGCCATGAACATCCCGCTGGACGACCAGGCCCGTGGCGACCACCAGCGGCCCTGGGCTGTCGCCGGCCAGCGCCTGCGGCCACTGATCTGCTACGAGGATCTGTTCGGCGAGGACGTCGTTCAAAGCGCCGTCGGGCCCGACGCGGCCACCGTCTTTGTCAACGTCAGCAACCTGGCCTGGTTCGGCACCGTCATGATCCAGGACCAGCATCTGCAGTTCTCCCAGATGCGGGCGATGGAATTCCAGCGTCCCGTCGCCCGCTCGACCAACACCGGCGCCACCGCCGTCGTCGACCATCAAGGCCACATCACGGCGCGCCTGCCGGCCCTGGCGCGCGGCGTGCTGGAGGCCGAGGTCGAAGGCCGGAGCGGCAGCACGCCCTACGCCCGCTGGCTGGCGGCGCTGGGCCTCTGGCCCCTCTGGGCCGTCGCCCTGCTTACCCTGATCGGGTTGCAGAGGGCGGCCCAATAGAATCGACCACCCCTCTTCTGCCCGAGCCCATGCTGACCTTCCAGCAAATCATCCTGACGCTTCAGGACTATTGGTCCCAACAAGGCTGCGCCCTGCTGCAGCCCTACGACATGGAAGTCGGCGCCGGCACCAGCCACACCGCCACCTTCCTGCGCGCCCTCGGCCCCGAGCCCTGGAAGGCCGGCTATGTGCAGCCCAGCCGCCGCCCCAAGGACGGCCGCTACGGCGACAACCCGAATCGCCTGCAGCACTACTACCAGTACCAGGTCGTGCTCAAGCCCGCGCCGGCCAACATCCTGGAGCTGTATCTCGGCTCGCTGGAGGCGCTGGGCTTCGACCTGAAGAAGAACGATGTGCGCTTCGTCGAGGACGACTGGGAGAACCCGACGCTCGGCTGCTGGGGCCTGGGCTGGGAGGTCTGGCTCAACGGCATGGAAGTGACGCAGTTCACCTACTTCCAGCAGGTCGGCGGCATCGACTGCAAGCCCATCACCGGCGAGATCACCTACGGGCTGGAGCGCCTGGCCATGTATCTGCAGGGCAAGGAATCGGTCTACGACCTCGTCTACACCGACGGCCTGACTTACGGCGACGTGTTCCACCAGAACGAGGTTGAGCAGTCGACCTACAACTTCGAGCACAGCGACGTGGACTTCCTGCTCGGCGCCTTTGCCGCGCACGAAAAGCAGTCCAAGCACCTGATGGAGCAGCAACTGGCCCTGCCCGCCTACGAGCAGTTGCTGAAGGCCGGCCACAGCTTCAACCTGCTGGACGCCCGCGGCGCCATCTCGGTCACCGAGCGTGCCGCCTACATCGGCCGCATCCGCAACCTGGCCCGTGCCGTGGCACAGAGCTATCTCGACAGCCGCGCGCGCCTCGGTTTCCCGATGGCGCCCAAAGCCTGGGCTGACGAAGTCGTCGCGCAGATCGAACTGAAGAACAGCAAGAAGGCGGCCGCTTGATGAATCTGCTCGTTGAACTGTTTGTCGAAGAGCTGCCTCCCAAGGCGCTGAAGAAGCTGGGCGAGTCCTTCGCCGGCGTGCTGGCCGACAGCCTGAAGGCGCAAGGCCTGGCTGGCGCCGATGCCGCCGTCACGTCCTTCGCGTCGCCGCGCCGGCTCGGCGTGCACGTCACCGGCGTCGCCAGCAAGGCCGCCGACAAGGCCGTGCAGCAGAAGCTGATGCCCGTCGCCGTCGCATTGACCGCCGACGGCCAGGCCACGCCGGCCCTGCTGAAGAAGCTGGCCTCCATCGGCGCCGGTCCCGAGGTCGTGCCGCAACTCAAGCGCCAACCCGATGGCAAGGCCGAAGCGCTGTTCTGGGACAGCCTGCAACCCGGCGCCACGCTCGCTCAAGGTTTGCAGAAGGCGCTGGACGAGACGCTCGCCAAGCTGCCCATTCCCAAGGTCATGAGCTACCAGCTCGCCGACGGCTGGACCGACGTGAAGTTCGTGCGCCCGGCGCATGGCCTGATCGCGCTGCACGGCACGGACGTCGTGCCCGTCCAGGCCCTGGGCCTGACGTCCGGCCGCACGACCAGCGGCCACCGCTTCGAGTCGGCCCAGGCCACGGTCAGCATCGACTCCGCCGACGGCTACGCGACGCAGTTGCGCGAGCAGGGCGCCGTCATCGCCAGCTTCGCCGAGCGCCGCGCCGAGATCTCGCGCCAGCTCAAGGGCGCCGCCGATGCGCTGAGCCTGACGCCCATTGACGACGAAGCCCTGCTCGACGAAGTGACCGCCCTGGTCGAGCGCCCGAATGTGCTGACCTGCGCCTTCGAGGCCGAGTTCCTCACCGTGCCGCAGGAATGCCTCATCCTGACGATGAAGGCCAACCAGAAGTACTTCCCGCTGCTGGACTCGCATGGCAAGCTGACCCGCCACTTCCTGGTGGTGAGCAACATCGCCCCGGCCGACGCCAGCGCCGTCACGCAGGGCAACGAGCGCGTCGTGCGCCCGCGCCTGGCCGATGCCAAGTTCTTCTTCGACCAGGATCGCAAGAAGAAGCTCGCCGACCGCCTGCCCGGCCTGGCCAAGGTCGTCTATCACGGCAAGCTGGGCTCGCAGGGTGAGCGCGCCGAGCGCGTGTGGGCGATTGCCCACGCCATCGTCAACCAGCTCAGCATGGCGACCCTGCCCTACACCGTCGACGCCGACGACGAGTTCAAGGTGCTGGACAGCAAGGTGCAGCAGGCGGCGCAGCTCGCCAAATGCGACCTGCTGACCGACATGGTCGGCGAGTTCCCCGAGCTGCAGGGCATCATGGGCGGTTACTACGCCCGCCACGAGGGCCTGCGCGACGGCGTCGCCATCGCGATTGAAGACCACTACAAGCCGCGCTTCGCCGGCGACGCGCTGCCGCGCAACCACACCGGCACCGTCGTGGCCCTGGCCGACAAGCTGGAGACGCTGGTCGGCCTGTTCGGCATCGGCCAACTGCCCACCGGCGACAAGGACCCCTTCGCGCTGCGCCGCCATGCGCTGGGCGTCATCCGCATCCTGGTCGAGAAGAACCTGCCGCTGGACCTGCCGGCGCTGGTCGATGCCGCCGTGCCGGCTTTCGGCGAGCTCATCGACAACCCACGCGAAGCGCTGCTGTCCTTCTTCGCCGACCGCCTGGCCGTCAATCTGCGCGACCAGGGCTACAGCGCCCAGGAAGTGGACGCCGTGCTGGCCCTGAACCCCACGCGGCTTGGCGATGTGCCCAAGCGCCTGGTGGCCGTGCGTGCCTTCGCCGCGCTGGCCGAGGCCGCGTCGCTGGCCGCTGCCAACAAGCGCGTCGGCAACATCCTGAAGAAGGTCGAAGGCGAGCTGCCAACGGCCCTCAGCCAAGACCTGCTGAAGGAAGCCGCCGAACAGGCCCTGGCCCAGGCGATTGCCGAGGTCCAGCCGGCTGCTGACCTGCTGTTCGAGCAGCATGACTACACCGGCTCGCTGCAACGCCTGGCGGCGCTCAGAGGCCCGGTCGACGCCTTCTTCGACGGCGTGATGGTCAACGCCGAAGACCCGGCCTTGCGCGCCAACCGCCTGGCGCTGCTGGGCCGTCTGCACGCCGCCATGAACCGGGTCGCCGACCTGTCCCGCCTTGCCGCATAAGAGCTCCATGCGCGCCGACCACGCCCACGGCATGAAGCTCGTCATCCTCGGGCGTGACGGCACGATCAATCGCTACCGCGACGATCACGTCAAGGCACCCGAGGAACTCGACCCGCTGCCCGGTGCGCTGGAGGCCGTCGCCCGCCTCAACCATGCCGGCTGGCACACCGTGCTGGCCACCAACCAGGCCGGCATCGGCCGCGGCCTGCTCGACATGGCCTCGCTGAATGCCGTGCACATCCGCCTGAACCAGCTGCTGGCCGAAAAGGGCGGGCGCCTCGACGCCGCCTTCTTCTGCCCGCACACGCCCGAGGAAGGCTGCGACTGCCGCAAGCCGCTGCCGGGGCTGATCCAGCAGATCGGCGAGCGCTTCGATGTCGAGCTGAAGTCTGTCCATATGGTCGGTGCATCGCTGACCGACCTGCTGACGGCCCAGAACGCCGGCTGCATGCCGCATCTGGTGCTGACCGGCCCCTTTGGCAGCCTCAGCACCGAGGAGCTCGCCAACCTGCTGGTGCAGGTGCCCCAGGCCCGTGTGCACGACGACCTGATGAGCTTTGCCGAAACCATCGTCCAGGAAGAGCGCCGCCGCGTCGCCGAGCAGCGCGGCCAGGTCTTGACCCCCGACACCCAGGCCGGAGACCTGAACTGATGTCCACCTTGCTGAGCGCCATCCGCTCGCTGATCTTCGTCATCGTCCTCATCGTGACGGTCATCCCCTGGGCGACCGGCGTGCTCATCCTGTCCATCTTCCGCCGCGGCGACCCCATCTATTGGGCCTGCGCCAACTGGCTGAAGATCGCCATCTGGAGCGCGCGCTGGATCTGCGGCATCCGCTGGCGCATCCATGGCATGGAGAACCTGCCGCCCGCGTCGGACCGCCGCGCCGGCGTCGTGCTGCTGTCCAAGCACCAGAGCACCTGGGAGACCTTTGCCTACCCGGCCCTGCTCAGCCATCCGCTGGCCTATGTGTTCAAGCGCGAGCTGCTCTATGTGCCCTTCTTCGGCTGGGCGATGGCGCGCATGGACATGATCCACATCGACCGCGGCCGCCGCACCGAGGCCTGGAACAAGGTGCTGGCCCAGGGCAAGCGCCTGGGCGGCCAGGGCAACTGGGTCATCATGTTCCCGGAGGGCACGCGCATCCCGCGCGGCGAGGTGGGCGACTACAAGACCGGCGGCACCCGCCTGGCCCTCGAGGCCGGTCTGCCCGTCGTGCCCATTGCCGTGACGGCGGCGCGCTGCTGGCCGCGCAAGAGCTTCCTGCTGCGCCCTGGCGTCGTGGACGTCTCCATCGGCCGGCAGATCCGCCCCGATGGCCGCGAGCCGGCCGAACTGATGCGCGAGGTCAAGGACTGGATCGAGAGCGAGATGCGCCGCCTCGACCCCGAGGCCTATACCCACCACCCTTCGCCCGCCGGCGCCGCCGGCGACGCGTCTGCGACCCAACGCTGAGCCCCATGCCCGCCAAGCGCCCGGCCCCCCTCCTGCAGGACAGCCAGCTGTCGCTGTTCGATGTGGAGCCGGCAATCACGCCGGCCGAGCCGGGTGCACCGCGTGCGCGGCGCGAGCTGCTGCTGGGCCAGCACCGCATCGGCTACGAGCTCAAGCGGGCGCGCCGGCGCAGCATCGGCTTCGTCGTCGGGCCGCAGGGCCTGCGCGTCAGTGCGCCGCGCTGGGTACCGGTGGCCGAGATCGAACGCGCCCTGCATCACAAGGGCGAGTGGATCCTGCGCAAGCTCGTCGAGCAACGCGAACGCCAGCAGCGCATCCAGGCCTCGCGCATCGAATGGCTGGACGGCGGCCGCCTGCCCTACCTCGGCGAAGCCCTGAGCCTGGTGATCGCCCCTGCCGAGCGCGAGGTCGTCTGGGACGCCGCGTCCCGCCAGCTGCGCCTGCCCCTGCCCCACGGCGCCTCGGCCGAGCAGATCCGCGATCTGGCCCAGTCCTGGCTCCAGGCCCGTGCGAAGGAAGACTTCCTGCCGCGCTGCCACCAGTTCGCCGACCTGCTCGGCGTGTCGATGAAGACGCTGCGCCTGTCCTCGGCGCAGACGCGTTGGGGCAGCGCCAGCGCCGACGGCTCCATCCGCCTCAACTGGCGACTCATCCATTTCGCGCCGGCCATCATCGACTACGTCGTCGCCCACGAGCTGGCCCATCTGCGCGAGATGAACCACAGCCCGGCCTTCTGGGACACCGTGCGCTCCGTGCTGCCCGACTTCGAGCGCTCGCGCGATGCGCTGCGCGAGGAATCCATCGTGGTCCAGTAGGCCCCTCGTCCGGAGCCCCGATACCCGCCGCAATGGTTTGCATGTGAATACTACCGAGCGACAGTCACCCTGCCGCCTTCACAAAGCGCAACACTTCGTCTGACGCTGTCACACAGGTACCCCAGAGCCGGCACAGTCCGGAGGGAGCGAAGGTACCGAGCTAAGCCGGACCGCCGCCGCACGATTCACCTCGTCGGCGGCGTTTCTCTTTGTGCCGGCGTCAGGCGGGCAGGAAGCGGTAGACGCCGTCGGCGCCCAGTTCGCGCCTGAGCTCGCCCTTCAGCCACAGCGCATGCAGGTGTGCAATCGCCTCGCCCATCGCGAAGGTGGTCTGGTGCAGGTCGAGCTTGCGCTTGAACAACACGGGCAGCAGGCCGGCCGCATGCGTCGGCTCGGCGCGGCAGGCGGCGGCGACCTCGGCGAGGCGCTCGACATGGTGCTCCTGCAACTGGTCGATGCGTTCATGCAGGCCCGTGAAGGGCTTGCCGTGCGAGGGCAGCACCAGCGTGTCGGCCGGCAGTTCCAGGTAGCGCTTGAGCGAGTCCAGATAGAGCGTCAGCGGGTCGGCCTCGGGCTCGACGTCGACGACGGAGACATTCGTCGAGATGCGTGGCAGCACCATGTCGCCGCTGATCAGCAGCTTGGCCTCTTCACAGAACAGGCTGATGTGCTCGGGCGCATGACCGTAGCCGGCGATGCAGCGCCAGCTGCGCCCGCCGATGTCGACCACGCTGCCATCCATCAGCCGGCGGTAGCTGGACGGCACGACCGGCACCATCTTGGGGTAGTAGTCGGCGCGGGCGCGGATCTTCTCCAGCGACTCGGGGTCGGTCAGGCCATGGCTGCCGAAGAAGGCGGCGGCCGACGCGCCCCCCATGCCCACCGTCGAGCTGCTGGCCAGGCGGGCCAGGTTGAAGTCGGTCGCGCTCATCCACAGCCTGCAGCCCCACTTCTCGGTCAGCCAGTGGGCCAGGCCGAGGTGGTCGGGGTGGAAGTGGGTGGCGATGACGCGCAGCACCGGCAAACCGTCCAGATGAGCGGCAAACACCTGCTCCCAGTTGGCGCGCGTGTCGTCGCTGGCGATGCCGCAGTCGACGATGGTCCAGCCCTGGATCTCACCTTCAGGGCCGTCCTGCCGATCGCGCAGCAGCCACAGGTTGATGTGATCGAGCGCAAAGGGCAGGCCCATGCGCACCCAGCGCACGCCAGGCGCCAGGTCCAGCGCCTCGCCGGCTTGGGGCAGGGTATCGCCCAGGGGGTAATGGAGTTCGGATTCGCGTGGATTGCCCATGGCCGACTTAGACTGACGTTAACGTCAACTGAGTGTAGCCATGCCCCCTCGCCGTCCTGTCGCCGCCGCGACCGAAGCACTGCAGCCGACCTTCACGATCACCGAACTCGCCGCCGAGTTCGACATCACGCCGCGCGCCATCCGCTTCTACGAGGACATGGGCCTGCTGGAGCCCGGCCGCAAGGGCCGCAACCGCATCTACACGCCGCGCGACCGCACGCGGCTGAAGCTGACGCTGCGCGGCAAGCGCCTGGGCCTGGCCCTGCAGGAGATCAAGCAGCTCGTCGACATGTACGACAGCCAGGCCAGCGCCGCGCCCCAGTTGCGTGCCTTCCTCACCATCCTGGCCCAGCACCGCGATCAGCTCGAGCAGCAGCGCCATGACATCGAAGTCACGCTGGCCGAGATCCAGCAGCACGAGAAGCGCTGCCGCGCATTGCTCGGTCAAGCGTGACGCTTTGCCGGGAGCGGCCTCTAATTGCGTCGCATGGAGGACAAACCCCGCTGACGCCATCCCACACTCTGACTAGAGTCCGCCCCTCGACCGAGGTGGTATTGGCCACCGGCCGGAACGTCTTTGTGGAGCCGTCATGACACTCGGACCGCGCCCTGCCCTGGCGCTTGCCCTGCCCGCTATCGCGGGCGCCCTGCTGATGCTGGCCCAAGCTGCCAGCGCCCAACAAGAAGCGCCCAAGGCCGAGAGCCTCGAGCGCGCACAGAAGGCTGCCGACGCGGTCTTCCACTGGATCAAGCTGAACGCCGACAAGGGCGCGAGCCGCGACAAGCCTGCCGCGGCCCCGGCCCCGGCGCCGGCCCCCGCACGCAAGCCCACCCCCGCGCCCGTGGCTGCAGCGCCCAGGCCCGCGCCATCGGCCGCACCCAGTGCCGCACCGACCGCCATGGCCGCCGCTGTCCCCACCGCGATCGCCGCCGCGCCTCAGGCCGCACCGGAGCCCGAACCCGAGATCGATCGCACGCCGGTGGTGCTGGCTTCGGCCGCACCCACGCCCGCGCCGGCCGCCCCGCTGGCCACCGCCGCGCGCGCGGCCGAGCCGCCGCCCAAGCCGGCCGAGGAAGAGATCGAGGAGCCGCTGAAGCTGCTGGCCAAGGTCGAACCGGCCATCCCGCGCCAGATGCAGCAGCAGGGCAACTTCCGCAATGGCTTTGCCCAGGTGCAATTCACGGTCGGCCCCGACGGCTCGGTGCAGCAGGCCGCGGTCATCAAGGCCAGCCACTCGCGGCTGGGAACGGCGGCCGTCGAGGCCGTGAAGCAATGGCGCTTCGCGCCCATCCGCAAAGCACGAGAGGCGGCCGTCGAAGTCGCCTTCAAGAGCGACACGGACTGATATCAGGCTCGGGCGTCTACGGGTTGACGCTGAGCAGAGGGGCAGGGATGCTGCGCTCGAGCCGTTAGAAGTCCTGCGGCCGAAATCAGGGAGTCTCCATGTCCATCCGTCTGCTCGCCCGCACCATTGCGGGCATTGGTCTTTGTGCCGCCGCATGCGCGGCCTCAGCCGCCCCCTACTCCGGCCTCGTCGTCTTCGGCGACAGCATTTCCGACAGCGGCAACAATTTCCTGCTGCTGTCCCAGGCGCCTGGCGGGATGCCGGCCGTGAACATCACGGGCGACAACTACTACAGCAAGATCCCGTCGGTGGCCGGCACCTATTCCAACGGCCCCGTCTGGACGCAGTACTTTGCCCAGTCCCTGGGTATCCCGCTGGCGCCATCTCTGGCCAATGGCGGCAATTTCGCCTTCGGCGGCGCGCAGACCGGCCTGAACGGCAACGAGATCCCGCAGCTTCCCGGCTTCCCGTACAGCATGCAAACCCAGCTTGGCATGTATCTGGGTGCCACCGGCAACCACGCTGATCCGAACGCCCTCTATGTGGTGGCCGGCGGCGGCAACAACATCCGCGCGGCGCTGGAGGCGATCGCCCTCGGCGCCGACCCGACCGCCACGGCCAACGCCACCGTGGCCGGCTATGCCGCCGACATGGCCGGCATCGTTGGCAGCCTCAAGCTGGCCGGCGCCCAGCATGTGCTGGTGCTGAACACGCCCAACTTCGGCCTCACGCCGTTGGCCAATGCCCTGGGCGTCAGTGCCCAGGCCTCGGGGCTCAGCTTCGCCATGGACGCCGCCCTGAACGGTGCGCTGACCGGCAGCGGCGCGCAGATCTTCGACATGTACGGTTTCATGACGGCCGCGGTGGGCAACGCCGCGCAACTGGGTTTCACCGACTGGACCCATGCCTGCGCCGCCGTCAACAGCAGCTGCGACGTCAACACCTCGCTGTTCTGGGACGGCATCCACCCGACGACGCTGGCCCACCAGCAACTGGCCGCCGCGGTGCTCGCCGTGGCCGTGCCCGTGCCCGAGCCCGACGTGGCCGCGCTGTTCGTGCTGGGCCTGGGGGTCGTGGCGCTAAGGGCCAGGCGCCGGGCAGGTGTCCAGCAGGGCTGACATCGCTTCGAGAAACACCCGGGTGCGCAGCGGCATCAGCCGCCGCTCCGGGAACACCGCCCAGCAGCTCGAACCGGGCAGATGCCAGTCCGGCAGCAAGCGCTGCAGGCGGCCCAGTTCCAGCGCCTCCCTGACGATGAGGCGGTCGATGCCGGCGATGCCGACGCCGCTCTCCGCCAGTTGCGCCAGCAGGCTGGGTGCATTGGCCAGCGTGCGCTGGGCTGGCCGGGCCAGATAGGGCTCGGCACCCTCGCGCAGCAGCCGCCAGGGCACGGACTCGCCGGTGCGGGTCAGCAGCATCAGCCCGTGCATCGAATCCAGCGCCTGCGGCAGCAGTGGTTCGCCGACGCGGGCCACGTAGGCCGGTGAGGCGTACAGGCCCCAATGCGTCGTCGCCAGCTTGCGCGCGGCGAGCTGGCTGTCCTCGTCCAGCTGGCCCATGCGGATGACGAGGTCAAAGCCCTCGCCGATCAGGTCCACGCGCCGTGGCGTCAGGTCCAGTTCCAGCTGCACCTCGGGGTAGGCCAGCGCGAACTCGGCCAGCATGCCGGCGGCCACCTGCTGGGCGAAGTCCGCCGGCATGCTGACGCGCAGCCGGCCGCTGGGCTTGCGCTGGCGATGCAGGGCCAGGGCCAGCGCGCCATCCACCTCGGACGCGACGGCGCGCGCATGCTCCAGCACGCCCGCGCCGAAGTCCGTCAGCGTCAGTTTGCGCGTCGTGCGCTGCAGCAGCTTCTCGCCCAGGCGGGTCTCCAGCGCGCCGATGCGCCGCGACACGGTGCTCTTGGGCCAGTGCACCCGCTCGGCGGCGCGGCTGAAGCTGCCGGCCTCCATGACGCGGGCAAACAGCAGCAGGTCGTCGGCATCGGATTCCATTGTTTGACCTTAATTGATCCACCAGCGGAACAATCTTATGCAATTCGACGACTTCTGGACTTGATTGGCGACTCCTAGAGTTCAACCCATCGCAACCCCTCCTCTCGGAGCCCCAGATGAACATCCTGCAAATCAACGCCAGCGCCCGCCGTGCCACCGATGACCAAGGCTCGGTCTCCACCCGCCTGGCCAATGAACTGACCGCCGGCCTGCGTGCTGGCAACGCCGCCGCCACGGTCACCGTGCGCGACCTGACGCTGACGCCCCAGCCGGTGCTCGACGAAGTCGCCCTCGGCGCCCTGTTCACGCCGGCCGACCAGCGCACGCCCGAGCAGGCCGCCCGCGTCGCGCTGGACGACGCCCTGATCGCCGAGCTGCAAGCCGCCGACACCGTCGTCATCGGCGTGCCCATGTACAACTTCAACGTCACGGCCCAGTTCAAGAACTGGATCGACGCGGTCGCCCGCGCCGGCGTCACCTTCAAGTACAGCGAGAAGGGCCCCGTCGGCCTGCTGACCGGCAAGAAGGTCTTCATCGTCACCAGCCGCGGCGGCATCCACCGTGACCAGCCCAGCGACCAGATGACGCCCTATCTGCGCACCGTGCTGGCCTTCCTGGGCATGACCGACGTCGAGTTCGTCTACGCTGAAGGCATGGCCTTTGCCGCCGAACAAGGCCTGGCCGCCGCCCGTACTCAAATCACGCAACTGCTTGCCGCTTAAGGAACCATCATGAGCACCGTCGTCACTTCCCTGTTGACCCAACCGCGTGAGGTCGAGCGCCTCGTCGCCGGTCAGCCGACCAGCGACGGTGCCGGTGTCAAGCTCAACCGCGTGCTGACGCAGAACCTGCAGCGCCGGCTGGACCCCTTCCTGATGCTGGACGCCTTCGGCACGGACAACCCCGACGACTACATCGCCGGCTTCCCCGACCATCCGCACCGCGGCTTCGAGACCATCACCTACATGCTCAATGGCCGCATGCGCCACCGCGATTCGGCCGGCAATGAAGGCCTGATCAGCGACGGCGGCGTGCAATGGATGACCGCCGGCCGTGGCGTCATCCACAGCGAGACGCCCGAGCAGAACGCGGGCCGCATGGCCGGCTTCCAGCTCTGGCTCAACCTGGCGGGCAAGGACAAGATGAACGCGCCCTGGTATCGCGACATCGCCAGCGCCGAGGTGCCCGAGTTCGAGAGCGACGGCGTGAAGGCGCGCGTCATCGCCGGCGAGAGCCATGGCGTGACCGGCGCCGTGCAGCGCGACAACACCGAGCCGCTGTATCTGGACCTGCACTTCGCGCCCGGCGCCCGCTTCGAGCAGCTGCTGCCGCCCGAGTTCAACGCCTTCGTCTACGTCTACGAAGGCGCGTTGAAGTTCGACAGCGGCTGCCTGCAGCCCGAAGGCCGCATGGCCATCCTGGCCAACACGCCCGGCAGCGACGGCGTGCGTTTGAAGGCCGGCGACAAGCCGACCAAGGCCTTGCTGATCGCCGGCAAGCCGCTGGGCGAACCGATCGCGCAATACGGCCCCTTCGTCATGAACACGGAAGCGGAGCTGGTACAGGCGGTACGCGACTTCCAGGCCGGAAGACTCGCCTGAGCGCGGATCCTGCCGGGCCAAAATGCCCGGCATGGATCGTCTGCAAGCCATGGAAGTGTTCGTCGCTGTCGTCGACAGCGGCGGCTTTGCGAGTGCGGCGCGCAAGCTGGACCTGTCGGCCCCTGTCGTCACCCGCGCCGTCGCCGAA
Source organism: Roseateles sp. P1_C1_2 (assembly GCF_056406535.1). Lineage (NCBI taxonomy): Bacteria > Pseudomonadati > Pseudomonadota > Betaproteobacteria > Burkholderiales > Sphaerotilaceae > Roseateles > Roseateles sp. P1_C1_2. The sequence continues at coordinate 127,433 of NZ_JBFUAB010000019.1, read as the reverse complement.
CTGGAGGCGCGCCTCGGCCTGCGCCTGCTGACGCGCACGACCCGCAGCGTGCGCGTGACCGAGGCGGGCGCCCGCTACGCCGACGACTGCCGGCGCATCCTGGCCGACGTCAGCGAATCCGAAAGCGCCACCAGCGACAGCCGCAGCCAGCTCAAGGGCCTGCTCAGCGTCACGGCGCCGGTATTGTTCGGCAACCTGCATGTGACCCCCATCGTCACCGACTACCTGCGGCGCTACCCCGACGTCGACGCGCAATGCGTCTTCGTCGACCGCGTCGTCAACCTCGTCGATGAAGGCCTGGACGTGGCCGTGCGCATCGGCGAACTGCCCGACTCCTCGCTGCGAGCCGTCGGTGTCGGCCAGGTGCGGCGCATGCTGCTGGCCTCGCCGGACTATCTCGCCGCGCACGGCCGGCCACAGCGCCCCGAGGAGCTGTCCCGGCACACGCTGATCCAACCCACCCAGGTGGCGCCCTACCCTGAATGGCGCTTTGCCGAAGGCGGCAAGCCGCTGGTGCAGCGCATCCGGCCGCGGCTGCGCACGACGACGAATGATGCGGCGCGCTCTTTCGCGATGGCCGGTCTCGGCATTGCGCGCCTGCTCAGCTACCAGGCTGCCGATGCGCTGGCCCGCGGAGAGCTGCTGCCGCTGCTCGAGGAGTTCGAGCCGCCGCCCATCCCGGTGCACGTCGTGCATCACGAGGGCCGGCACATGATGCAGAAGGTGCGCGCCTTCGTGGACCTCGCGGTGGACAACCTCCGAGCCAACCCCGCTCTGCGCTAGACGTTCTGCGGCGCCCAGTCGCGAAAGCGCCAGCGCAGCGGCAGCGCGTCGCGCAGCCACCAGCCCTCGTCGAGGTGGAAGCGCCAGGCACGCTCGGCCTTGTCGAGCGCGGCCAGCTCCGGCCCTTCCCAGACGATCTCCGCACGGCCCGTCAGCGTCAGCAGATCACCGCGCTCGAAGTCGATGAAGAGCAGGCCGGCGCGGCCGTCGAGCTGCAGATTGCCCAGCGTCATGTACATGCGGTTGCCGGAATAGTCGGGCACCAGCAGCGTGCGGGCGTCCTCCTGCATGACGAAGCCGGCGGGACCGCCACGATGCGACACGTCCGCCCCCGCCGGGCCCGCATGCGTTGCGACGAACAAGGTGTCGGCGGCGGCGATCAGCCAGGCCGCGTCGCCGTCCAGACTGTCCACGCGCTCGATGGCGCGCGGCCGCGTGTCGCTCGCATCGCGTGCCCACTCGAACTCGCGGCCCTGGATGTATTGCGGGCAATTGCCCACCGTCTGGCTGACGCGCAGGCGCAGGCCTTCCGGGCCGGCCGCCACCAGCTCGCCGTTGACGCGGTTGCGCCGCCGCGTGTGCAGCTCGATGCCCAGCAGCCCCAATGGCGCACCCGGGGTCATGCCGGTCGCGGCCGGGTCGCCCGGCATGGGCGTGGCCGCGAAGGTCAGATGCCAGGCATCCGGCGCCTGCACAAAGCCCGGCTGCCCGACCAGCACCGTGGCCCAAGGGCGGCCGGCTGGATCGACGCTGCCGGCCAGCATCAGCGGCAGCTGCTCGTAGAAGCGCTGGTGCTGCTCGGGCATGTGGTCGCGCACAACGCGGCGGCCGATCTCGTCCATGCGCTCGGCGACACCGAGGCGGGTCTGCACGGCGACTTCGCCGGCATGGAAGGGGGCTGCATTCATGGCGATCAGGCCGCGACGCGCAGGCCGGCCGCGGTGGCCTTGAAGGGGACGAAACCCGGCAGCGCCTCGATGCGAGCCAGCCACGCGCGCAGCGCCGGATACGGCGCCAGGTCCACATTGCCCTCGGGCGCATTGACGATATAGCTGTAGCCGGCAATGTCGGCCAGCGTGGCGGCGTCGCCCACCAGGAAGGAGCGCTGCGCCAGCTCGTTTTCCATCACCTTGAACAGCGCATGCGCGCGACCTATGACTTCATCGACATCGAAGCGCGCACCGAACACGGTGACCAGGCGCGCCGCGGCGGGGCCGAAGGCGATCAGGCTCGACGCGACCGACAACCAGGCCTGCACGGCGGCACGGCCGGCGGCATCCTGGGGCAGCCAGCGGCCGGTGCTGTCGTACTTGGTGGCCAGGTAGACCAGGATGGCCGTGCTGTCCCAGACGCAATGGCCATCGTCCTCCAGCAGCGGCAATTGGCCGAAGGGATGGCGGGCGATGAACTCGGGCGTCTTGTGGGCGCGAGCCGCGAGGTCCACGTCGATCAGCTCGTGCGGCAGCCCCAGCAGGGACAGGGCGAGCTCGGCGCGGTGGGCGTGGCCGGACAGGGCGTGGCGGTACAGCTTGAGGGTCATGCGGCCTCCTTGAAACAATGGAGCTCACTGTGCCCAGCTTCAGGCCGCCGAGAAACGGCGCGCGCCGCAAGTCATTCTTTCCGCGGCTGGCAAGATTAGGGCGATGAACGCACGCCGCCACAGCCCCGCCGCCGAACGCAACGGCCCGCCCATCCTCGCGGCCCTGCAGCGCCTGCTGCCGGCGCAAGGCGTCATTCTGGAGATTGCCAGCGGCACGGGCCAGCACGCCGCCTTCTGCAGCGAGGGCCTGCCCGGATGGCATTGGCAGCCCAGCGATTTCGACGCGGCCTCCCTGCCCTCCATCGCCGCTTGGTGCGAAGGCCTGGCCCGGGTGCGCCCGCCGATCACGCTGAATGTGCTGGATGAGGTCTGGGCCGGTGTGCCGGCCCAGGTCGACGCGATCTACTGCGCCAACATGATCCACATCGCGCCCTGGGCCTGCACGGCGGGGCTGATGCAGGGCGCCGCCCGGCATCTGGCGCCCGGCGGCCTGCTCATCACCTACGGCCCCTGCATCCTCGACGACATGCCGACGGCACCCAGCAATCTCGCCTTCGACGCCGACCTGCGCCAGCGCAACCCCGCCTGGGGCCTGCGCCGCCTGGCGGACGTGGCCACGCAGGCTGCGGCCGCCGGCCTTTGCCTGCGCGAAACCCTGGCCATGCCGGCCAACAATATGCTGCTGACCTGGGCGCGCGCCATTTGACGGCCGCGCCCGTTCAAACATGCTCCTTGGACTCCTCGTGCTCGCCGGCCTCTGGGCCGGCCTGCAGAACTCGCTGGCCGGTGGTGGCTCCTTCGTCACGCTGCCGGCGCTGATCCTGTCGGGCATGTCGCCGCTGGCGGCCAACATCACGTCGACCGTGGCCTTGTTTCCCGGCCAGCTCAGCTCGGGGTGGGCGGGCCGGCGCCTGGTCGTCGGCACCGCGACGCTGTCCTTCCGCGCCTTGGGTCTCGTCAGCCTGCTCGGCGGCGCGGTCGGCGCCTGGCTGCTGCTGAACACGCCGTCCTCGGTGTTCGCGCGCCTGGTGCCCTGGCTGGTGCTGTTTGCCACCAGCGTGTTCGCCTGGGGCAGCTTTTTGCGCAAGCCGGTGGCGGAGGGCCATCACTTCAGCGCCCGCGCGACCGCCGCGATGCAGTTCCTCATCGCCATCTACGGTGGCTACTTCGGTGGCGGCATCGGCTTCCTGATGCTGGCCGCGCTGACGGTGGCGGGCATGCCCACGCGCAATGCCGGCGCGACGAAGAACGTGCTGGCCGGCATCATGAACGCATCGGCGGTGGCCTTGTTCGTGCTGTCGCCCGAGGTGCACTGGCTGCAGGCCATCGTGCTCGGCAGCAGCGCCGTCGTGGGTGGCCTGGCCGGCGCCTGGGCCCTGCATCACGTCAACGAGAAGGCGCTGCGCATCGCCATCATCGCGCTCGGTGTGGCGCTGACGGTTGGTCTGTTCCTGCGACCGCTTTGAGCGGTCCGTTTGCGAAGCTCGCGCCTCATCGATGCATTGCCGGGGGTCCGTCCCGGCGGCCGGGGAACTTTCTTCTGCGGGGCCACAAGAAAGTCACCAAAGAAGAGGCCCTGACCCGCACACCACCGCGACGCCGCCATCAGCGGCGCGCGAAAACGACCACCGGCATTGAGGCAAGAAGCGAGCCGCTGCGCTCTCGCACACGACTTGTGACGAGCCGGATTCATCGCACCAGCACCCCGTTCGACGCGCGGCTGCACGCCGGGCTCATCGGGAAATACGAACAGCCGCGTCGCTCGGGCGACGCCGCATTGGGCTGTTCTGATGAGCCCGGCGTGCAGCCGGCGTTAACTGGCCTGACGGTCCGATCGCTGGCGCTCTTCACAAGTCGTGTGCGAGAGCGCCGCGGTTCGCTTGTGGGCACGGCCCACGCCGAGCTTGCGAGCGCATGACGCCACTCGAGTGCGGATTGCATTGAGCGCTCCTCTTTTGGTGACTTTTCTCTGGCGCGTCAGAGAAAGCCGAAGGCTTCGCCAAAAGTTACCCGCCCTCGCGGGGCGGACTCCCGCGGCACTGCATCGGGTCGAGAGGCTCTTCACAGAGTTCTCAAGTGCATTTGCGAGCGGTGCGGGTGTTAGCCTGCACCGCAGGGCCTGAACTCAGACGCAACGGCAGACGGGCTGGCAGGCACAGTTCGGCCCGCAGGCACAGCCGGCAGAGGCTGCCGCAGCGGCCAGTTGGGTCGCAAGCGACTGGCAGCCGCAGGTGCAGGAAGCGCCGGGGCAGTTGGCGCAATGGCAGGTGGGAATGGTGGGGTTTTGCATGGATAACTCCGTGAGGTGACAAGAATGCGGACCGATCGGCCCGTGAAGAGAATTCTGTTCATCGCAGGCCTTGCCCGCTTGAACGAAAGGGCTGATCTGCAAGGACGGAGAACGCCTTGAGCAACAGGCCCATCGTCGGCATCGGCCGCGTGCTGCTATGGAGCGGTGGCAGCCTGTGGATCGGCCGTGCCACGGGCCACGCGCAGGCCCATGCCCATCACGCCATCCAGATCTCGATGGCGCTTACCGGGCGGCTGCGCCTGTGCGGCGACGAGCAGCCCTGGAAGGCGCACGCCGTCGCCATGGTCAGCCCGCACCAGCGCCATCAATTCGATGGTGGCGGCGAAACGGTGGCGCAGATCTTTGTGGAACCCGAGACCGCGCAAGGTCGTGCCCTGCTGCAGTTGTATGGCAAGGCGCCCATCGTGGATCTGCCCCTCGACTCGATCGAGCCTCTACTCGCCGCCTTGCTCGACGCATTTACCGCCGACGCACCGGACGAAGCCCTCGTCGCCATCAGTCACCGCCTCGTCGACACGCTTTGCGGCCAGGCGCTGCCTGCACTCAGCGTGGACCCGCGCATCAGCCGCGCCATCGAGTTCATGCGGGGCCGCCTGAGCGAGCCGGTGACGCTCGCACAGGCCGCCGCCGCGGCGCACCTGTCACCCAGCCGCTTTCGCCACCTCTTCGTCGCGCAGACCGGCATGTCGCTGCGGGCCTATCTGCTGTGGGCCCGCGTCGAAGCCGCCGTCGGCGCGGCGATGGGCGGGGTGTCGTGGACTGAAGCGGCGCAGGACTGGGGCTTTGCGGATTCGGCCCACCTCAGCCGGACGTGCCGGCGCATGTTCGGCATTGCGCCGACGATGTTGGTCAGACCGTAGATTGAGCGTCAGGTCAGGCGAAGAAGTACCCCAGAGGGTGCAAAAGTACAACGGCTGCAATCACCCACGATGTCCTTCTGCTGCCGCCCATCGCCCGTGCACCGAGCCAAGCTATTCCAGCCGCAACAGCGAAAAGGACGCCGGCATACAAAGGCGTACTCGGGCCTGATATGAGCGTTGCATCACCTCGCTTGCCGCGCAAAGTCAGACCTTCGTTCAGCAACACCAGCCAGCCGGAGCAAACAAGAACCAAGAAGATGACGAAGACGACGAATCTTTCGGCAGCTTTGTCGGCGAGCGTCCGTTTCACAAGCTACGAGTCCTTCCGCCCTGCCCCCAGATAGGTCTCAATCACCCTCGGATCCGCCGCCAACTGATCCGCCGGCCCGCTGAGCCCGAACTCCCCCGTCTCCAGCACATGCCCATGATCGGCCACGCGCAGCGCGGCGCGGGCGTTCTGTTCGACGAGCAGGATGCTGACGCCACTGGCGCGCAGGTCGTCCACGATGGTGAAGATCTCGCGCACGATGAGCGGCGCGAGGCCGAGGCTGGGCTCGTCCAGCATCAAGAGTTTGGGCTGACCCATCAGCGCGCGGCCCAGGGCCAGCATCTGGCGTTCGCCGCCGGACAAGGTGCCCGCGGCCTGCTTGCTGCGCTCCTTCAAGCGCGGGAAGCGCGCGTAGACGCTTTCCATGCCGTCGCGCCACTTGCGGTCGCCCAGCTTCTTGGGCCGCCAGCCGCCGAGCAGCAGGTTGTCTTCGACCGTCATGGTGCCGAACAGCTCGCGCTTCTCGGGCACCAGGGCCAGGCCGGCGAGCACGCGCTCTTCCAGCGTCAACTTGGCGATGTCTTCGCCGGCAAAGCGCAGCGTGCTGCTGCGCGACGGGATCAGCCCCATCAGCGCGCCCAGCAGCGTCGACTTGCCCGCGCCGTTGGGGCCGATGACGGTGACGACGCTCTTCTCGGGCGCGGAGAAGCTCAGGCCATGCAGCACCTCGGCGCGGCCATAGCCGGCGTGCAGGTCGGCGACTTCGAGGAGGGCGCTCATTCATCCGCTCCCAGATAGGCCGCGCGCACCGCGGGGCTGGCCTGCACTTCGGCCGGCGTGCCGTCCATCAGATAGCGGCCGAACTCCATGACGACGATGCGGTCGGTCAGCTTCATGACGAAGTCCATGTCGTGCTCGACGAGCAGCAGCGACAGGCCCTCGGCCTTCAACTGCTTCAGCACCTCGGCGAGCGCTTCCTTTTCCTTGTGGCGCAGGCCGGCGGCGGGTTCGTCCAGCAGCAGCAGCGAGGGGTCGCTGGCGAGTGCCCGGGCGATCTCGACCAGGCGCTGCGGGCCCAGGGCCAGGTTGCCGGCCAGCTCGTGCGCCTGCTCGGCCAGGCCGATGCGGCGCAGCTGGCGCATGGCCTCGGCGCGCGCCTGCGCCTCCTCGGCCCTGTTCAGGCCGAGCATCGCGCGGACGGTGCCGCTCCTGGTGCGCAGATAGGTGCCGAGGGCGACGTTCTCCAGCACCGTCATGTCGGGCACCAGCTTCACATGTTGGAAGGTGCGGCTCAAGCCCGCGCGGGCGATGTCGCGGCTCTCGCGGCCGTCGACGCGCTGGCCCAGCAACTCGACCTCGCCGCTGGTCAGCGGCAGCACGCCGGAGACGAGGTTGAAGGTGGTGCTCTTGCCGGCGCCGTTGGGGCCGATGAGGCCGACGATGTCGCCGGCGCGGATGGTGAAGCTGATGTCGTTGACGGCAACGAGGCCACCAAAGGTCTTCCTGATCTTGCGCACGTCCAGCAGCGGCGCGCCGGGCTGCGGGTGGCTGCGCGCGCTCAGGGCCGGCACGCTCTCATCGACGGCGCGCGCGGCGCGAGCCGGCAGCCAGCGTGCGATCAGCGGCCACAGGCCATCCGGCGCGAAGCGCAGCACCAGCACCAGCACGACGCCGAAGACGATGATTTCGTAGTTGCCCGAGCCGCCAAACACCAGCGGCAGCACGACCTTGAGTTGATCCTCCGCCAGCTTCACCAGCGCCGCGCCGGTGAAGGCGCCGCCCACGGTGCCGATGCCGCCCAGCACCGCCATGAAGAGGTATTCGATGCCGAACTTGATGCCGAAGGGCGAGGGGTTCACGCTGCGCTGCATGTGGGCATACAGCCAGCCCGACACCGAAGCCAGCAGGGCCGCAACGACGAACATGATGAGCTTGTAGCGAAAGGTCGAAGCGCCCATGGCCTCGGGCATCGTCGAGCCGCCGCCGCGGTTGGTGTTGAGCGCGCGCATGATGCGGCCGGGCCGCGAGTCCAGCAGCCGCGTCACGCCCAGGGCCGCGAGCAGGGCCGCCAGCCAGATCAGCAGGTAGATGCGGCGTTCGCTCTGGAAGCTGAAGTCGCCGAGGGTGATGGCGGGCAGGCCCAGCAGGCCGTCGTACTTGCCCAGCTCTTCCAGGTTGCCAACGAGGTAGTACAGCGCCAGGCACCAGCAGATGGTGGCCAGCGGCAGGTAGTGGCCCGACATGCGCAAGGTCAGCGCACCGATGACCAGGGCCAGCACCAGCGTGACGGCGAGTCCCGCCACCAGGCCCAGCCAGGGCGACATGCCCAGCGCATTGCACAGATAGCCCGTCGCATAGGCACCCACGCCGGCAAACGCGGCCTGGCCGAAGGAGGTCAAGCCGCCGACGCCGGTCAGCAGCACCAGGCCGAGCACGACGAGGGAGAACAGGCCGATGTAGTTGAGCTGGGTGATCCAGAAGTCCGGCACCGGCGCGAAGGGCAGGACCAGCAGCACGACGGCGGCGGCGATGGACAGATGTGTGCGGTTCATGTCAGCTATCCGCTCCGCACTCGCGGCCGGGTATTGCGGGCCGAGCGCCGGGCCGCCCCCTAGCCGGCCCGCGCTGGCGATGTGCTCGCGGCTCGACGCCGCGAGCATCGCCGTCCCCTCGGGGGACCGACCAGGCCTGCCCGCGTTCAGCGGCGCAGGAGTGGGCGAGAGGCGCATGTTTCATTCAATGCTCCTCATGGTGCGGGTCCACGAAGGACCGCCAGAGGAGGATGGGCAGGATCACCGTGAAGACGATGACCTCCTTGAAGGCGCTGGCCCAGAAGGAACCGAAGCTTTCGATCAGGCCCACACCGATCGCGCCCGCCAGCGCCATCGGGAAGCTGGCCAAGCCACCGAACACCGCCGCGACAAAGCCCTTCAGGCCGATCAGGAAGCCGGTGTCGTAATAGATGGTCGTCGACGGCGAGATCAGCAGACCCGACAGCGCGCCGATGAAGGCCGCCATCGTGAAGCTCAAGGAGCCGGCGGCATCACCCGAGATGCCCATCAGCCGCGCGCCGGTGCGGTTGATCGACGTGGCGCGCAGGGCCTTGCCCATCAGCGTGCGCTCGAAGAAGAAGAACATCGCGACCAGCAGCGCGATGGAGGCGCCGAAGATGATCAGCGTCTGCCCCGTGAAGGAGAGCGGCCCGACGTCGTAACGAGCCTCCCAGAAGGCCGGCGTGCGATAGCCCTCGGCGCCGAAGAAGACCAGGCCCACGCCGGTCAGCGCGAAGTGCACGCCGACGGAGACGATCAGCAGGGTCAGCACACTGGCACCCGACAGCGCGCGATAGGCCAGGCGGTAGAGCAGCGGGCCCATGGCGGTGACGATGGCCAGCGTCAGCAGTACCTGCACGATGAGCGGTGGCTGTTGCGGCGCCATCCAACGCGCAAAGGCGGCAATCAGCAAGGGCGGATTCAGGGAGGTGAACACTCGCATGACGATGCGCCGCATCGACCAGCGCTCGCGCACCGCCTGAATCCCGTCTAGCACTGCGCCCGCCACAGCCAGTATCACCAGCAGCCAGACCGTGCCCGGCACGCGCCCCATCTGCAGCGCCGCCAGCGTCAGCGCCCCAAAGGCGACGAACTCGCCCTGCGGAATGAAGATGACGCGGGTGACCGAGAACACCAGCACGAGGGCGAGGGCGACGAGGGCGTAGATGGCCCCGTTGGTCAGGCCGTCGAGGCCGAGGATGGCGGCAATCGTGAGGTCCATGGCGGCGCGTGGTGAATGCCTGCCCATGGTATCGGCGATTTACCGACCGAACGGTCGGGAAATCACTCAGTGACGGCACCGGCGGTCTCAGTCGCCGGGTGGAAGCTGATACCAAAGCTTCGAACTGAAGGTCAATGTATCGAACCGGACCTCGAGCTTCAGCGAATGCGCATGGCAAAGTTTCGAATGCCGTGGGCCGCAAGAGGCACATGAATCGGAGGCGAAGACAAGGGTTGCCGGAGGCAGCTTTGCGGCGGAAGGCACCGCTTAGCTTCTCGCTGGGCGTCCACTGCCGGCCAGGACCTGACATCGAGCCTGTCAGGCGGCCAAGATCTTCTGGCGAACTCCGTCACCCACGATGAAGAAGCAGGAGATCGCCGCGAACATGCCGGCGTAAACAAACCAACCCTGCCAGGTCAACGGCCAGGACCAGCCCAAGCCACTTTCCTTGGCTTTGAACCAATATTTCCGTTCTGGATTCATGACGTTCTAGATCTGGATGCGTGTTCCCAGCTCGACGACGGCGTTGTCCGGCAGTCGGAAGAACTTGGCGACGCCGCTGGAGTTGCGGCTCAGCGCGGAGAAAAGGCGTTCGCGCCAGTTCGCCATGCCGCCGCCGGGCGTCGGCACCACGGTCTCGCGGCTGAGGAAGTAGCTGGTCTCGAAGGGCTCGACACGCAGACCCTTGGGCTCGCACAAGGCCAATGCGGCGGGGACGTCGGGCTCTTCCATGAAGCCGTAGTGGACAAGGACACGCCAGAAGCCGGGGGCGAGCTGGGCCAGCTCCACGCGGCCGGCCTCGTCGACGCTGGGGCGGTCGTGAAACTGCACGTTGAGGATGACGTTGGTCTCGTGCAGCACCTGGTTGTGCTTGAGGTTGTGCAGCAGGGCCTGCGGCACAAGCGTGGGGTCGGCCACGGTGTAGACGGCCGTGCGCTGGGCGCGGTGGGCACCGCCGTGGGCGAGGCTTTCGATGAAGGGCTCCAGTTCCAGGCCTTCGTTGCGCAGGCTGTCCATCAGCAGCTGACGGCCACGGGCCCAGGTGCTCATCATGACGAAGAGCATCAGCCCCAGCGCGAGCGGGAACCAGCCACCATCGAAGAACTTGATGGCGCAGCCGGCTACGAGCAGCGCGTCCACGGCCAGGAAGAACACGGTAGCGCCGATGGCCAGCGGTGCGGGCAACTTCCAACCGTCGCGGATGACGAAGAAGGTCAGCACGGTGGTGATGAGCATGGTCAGCGTCACGGCGATGCCGTAGGCGCCGGCCAGGGCCGAAGAGCTTCCGAACATGAACACGGCGCCCAGCACGCCGGCCAGCAGCGCCCAGTTGACGGCGGGCACATAGATCTGGCCCGACTCGCTGGCGGAGGTGTGGCGCATCGTGAGGCGAGGCAGGAAGCCGAGCAGGATGGCCTGCTTGGTCATGGAATAGGCGCCGGAGATGACCGCCTGCGAGGCGATGACGGCGGCCAATGCGGCGAGGCCCACCATGGGCAGCACCAGCGAGGCCGGGAAGAGGCGAAAGAAAGGGTTCTCGATGGCCGTGGGGTCACCGATCAGCAGCGCGCCTTGGCCGAGGTAGTTCAGCGCCAGCGCGGGGAATACGAGGCCCGTCCAAGCCAGGCGGATGGGCTTGACGCCGAAGTGGCCCATGTCGGCATACAGGGCCTCGGCGCCGGTCAGCGCGAGGACGATGGCGCCGATGGCCGCGAACAGATGCCAGCCGCGCTGGCTGAGGAAGGCCCAGGCCTCCAGCGGGTTGAGCGCCGCGAGGATCTGCGGCTGCTGGGCGATATGGACGACGCCAATGGCCGCCAGCACGCCGAACCACAGCACGATGACCGGGCCGAAAACCTTGCCGACTGCGGCCGTGCCGTAGCGCTGCACGACGAAGAGCCCCACGATGATGGCCGCCGAGATGGGCAGCACATAGGGCTTGAGCGTGGGCGTGACAACCTCCAGCCCCTCGATGGCGCCCATCACGGAGATGGCCGGCGTGATGACGCTGTCGCCATAGAACAGCGTGGCGCCGAACAGACCCAGCAGCAGCAGCGCGCTGCGCAGCCGGGGCCGTTGCTGCACGGCGTGCGCTGCGAGCGCGGTCAGCGCCAGGGCGCCCCCTTCGCCGCGGTTGTCGGCGCGCAGGATGAGGATGACGTACTTCAGCGTGACGACGAACATCAGCGCCCAGACGATGACCGAGGTCGCGCCAATGAGGTTGTGATTGTTCAGCGCCACGCCCGTTGCAGGCAGGAAGACTTCCTTGAGCGTGTAGAGCGGGCTGGTGCCGATGTCGCCGTAGACGACGCCGATGGCACCGAGTGTCAAGGCGGCCAGGCCGCTGCGTTTGTTTTCAATGCTCATGCGGTATGGACCCGGAGGGGATGCCGCAGTTTCGAGGTTTTCGTATAAAGAACTTATAAAGACGATCGACAGCCAACAGCAAGCTCCGAGGATCGCCGCTGCCGAGGCGGGGCGGCTGGTCGATACGACTTTGTCACCCACCCTTGGTACGTCATTGACCGCCCCAGCGCCACCGTGGTGGTTCACCTTTGAGCCAGCAGACGACGATGAGCGCCAGGCTGATCAGTACGGTGTAGGCGATGAAACCGATCAGCCCCAACCGTCCCTGAAAGATCGCACCCATGGCGACGAGCACCGCGAAGACGGTCAGGACAACCCAGCCCTGCCAGGTTCGCGGAACGCCCCAGCCCCAGCCGTAGCGCTTGGCGGGGAACCAGTAGTCAGCTTCCTTGTTCGCATGACTGTCTTTCTTTGCAGGATCTGGTGAGTGGATTCCTTACGCCATCACTGGGCGAGTCTGCCGGCGCAGCGACACCAACCCTTCTGGCTCTGAACTGAAGGCAAGCCATTGCACGTCAGTGCCACCCCTGCGCAGCACGAGCTGCCGGATCTGCAGGCTGACCACCAGCCCGACGAGCAAGGCAGCAACAAGGCCCGCGCCGGCGGCAACACACCAAAGCAGCCATGTCGCCGCGGGCATTCTCGGCGCCAGCTCGCGACCGGCAATGAAGAGCAGCGCGCCCATGCACAGCACGGCGAGTAGGACACGCATCAACAGGCCGAACACGTCGCTAGTGCGGGATGCCATGCGGGTTCAGTGCCAGTTGACGGCCAGTGCTCGCCGCGAAGAAGGTCCGAGCAGCCTCGACGTCCACTCGCTGTAGACCCGCCTCGCGATGCGATGCAGTTCGGCCACGCGTTGCGGCAGATCCTTGAGGATGAGGGCCGGCGACTGCACGGCCGGACCCTGGACGCGCGACAACTCATCGGCGCTCTGGCTGCACCAGTCACGGACGATGCCCTCGTCCACCTCAAAGTGGCATTGGAAGGCCAGGTGGGGTCCGATCTCGAATCCCTTGTTGAGGCAGTGCGGCCCATAGAGCAGGCGCCGCGCTCGAGCAGGAATCTGAAACGTTTCGTAGTGCCAGTTGAAGGCAGTGACCTCCTGGGCCTGCAGCAGCGGCCGGCCGGCCGGAGTCACCTGCAGGCGGCTCCAGCCGATGTTGGCAAAGCCGGTGCGGCTCACGCGGGCTCCCATCGCGCGAGCCAGCATCTGGCCGCCGAAGCAATGGCCCAGCATCGGTACATCGGCGTCAAGCGCACGCCGCACCAGGTCCAGCTCGGCCTCGATCCAGCCGAGCGGCTCATTCACGCTGCGGTTGCTGCCCAGCAGGACGATGCCGCTGTAGTCGCTGGCCTGATGGGGCACGAAGTCACCGTGGTCGGGCATGACGATTCGGGTGTCGATGCCAGACTGCGTCAAATGATCGAGGAGCTGCCCGGGGCGTTGGGTGCTGTCGTGCTGAAGGATGAGTACCGGTCTCATGAAGCTGGCTCACGTGCGGGTGTGCCATCTGTGGATGGAGACGCCAATCTAGGACTTCCGGTATTAGGTTCTTATAAAGATTCGAAGCCAGGATAGAAAGAACGCCTCAAGGCCGATGGCGACCGCTCAGCCGCGGACTCGCCGGGTCAGGCCTTGGGATTCAACCGGTAGCCCACGCCTGCTTCGGTGATCAGCCAGCGGGGCCGGTTGGGGTCCGCCTCGACCTTCTTGCGCAGATTGGCCATGTGGACGCGCACATAGTGCAAATCCTCCATGTGGTCCGGCCCCCAGACTGCCTTCAGCAGGTGCTGGTAGGTCAGCACGCGGCCGGGTGCCGCACAGAACTCCTGCAGCAGCCGGTACTCGATGGGCGTGAGATGCAGGCGTTGTCCATCGCGGCTCACGTGTCGAAGGCTCCGATCCACCACGATGTCCCCGAAGCTGAACACCGGGTCTCCATCGTTGCCCGCGCCACCGTGCCGGCGCAGTTGCACCCTCACGCGCGCGAGCAGCTCGGCCACACCGAAAGGCTTCACGAGATAGTCGTCGGCGCCAGCGTCCAAAGCCTGGACCTTGCGCTCCTCGCCCTCGCGGGCCGAGAGCACGAGGATGGGCGCGCTCGACCAACCACGGAACTCACGGATGAAGTCCAGGCCGTCCCCGTCGGGAAGGCCCAGGTCCAGCACAACCAGCTCGGGCCGGCGAGTAGCCGAGTCGATGAGCCCGCGTTGCAGCGTCCCCGCCTCGAAGACCTCCAGGCCTTCGCTTTCCAGCGCCATGCGAACGAAACGCCGGATCTCCGGCTCGTCTTCGATCATCAACACGCGTGCCGCAGCCATTCATGCCTCCTTCACTGATGCCGGAGGCTGGCCGAGAGGAAGCTCGACCCGCACGCAGGCGCCGCCACGGGCGACATTGTGGGCAGTGATACGCCCGCCGTGTGCTTCGACAATGGCTTTGCAGATGGCCAGCCCCAGGCCCACGCCGGGCGTCGCGCTCTCGCGGTCGCCACGCTCGAACTTGTCGAAGAGCTGAGTCTCGCGGCCGGCAGGGAAGCCCGGACCGGAGTCCGCCACGTCGATTTCCAGTTGTCGGCCCGCGACGCGAGCGCCAATACGGATGGGGCTGCCCGGCGGTGTGTACTTGGCCGCGTTCTCCAGCAGGTTGACCAGGACGCGCTCGATCAGCACCGCATCCAACTGGACCAACGGAAGATCCGTCGGCAGATCAACTGCAACCTCACGACCCGCAAGCACTTCGTCCAAGCTCGCCAACGTCGTGCCGACGACTTCCTGCAGTGGCATCCACTGGCGATTCAACTGCACGCTGCCGGACTGGAGCCTGGCCATGTCGAGCAGGTTGCTGACCAGCGCACTCATGCGCAAGGATGAACGGCGCATGGCCTCGGCCACCTCGGCCTGGGCTGGGCTCAGGGTGGGCGGAGCGAGCTTGAGCGCGTCCGCGAGGCCCACCAGGGCGGCCAGTGGTGTGCGCAGGTCGTGGGAAATGGCAGTCAGCAGCGAATTGCGCAGCCGCTCGGATTCGATCTGCAGCGTGCTGTGCTGAGCCACCTCGATGTAGTGGATGCGCTCCAACGAAATGGCCAACAGCGAGGCGCAGGTATCCAACAACTCTCGCTCATCCGGCAACCAGCGCCGGCCCGTGCTTTCCACGGCAAGCACGCCACGCAGCCGCATCGGGGCCGTCAACGGCAGCATCAGGCAGGCGCTGGCGGGCAAGGTGTCCGTGCCCTGTCCCGCGGGCTGGCCATGATCAAAGGCCCACTGGGCAACGCCCAGATCCGGCTGGGCGCTGGCGCCAGGCAGCACGGCCAGCACCTCGCGCCCGGTCGATGCCACCAGCGGCGGCGCCAGCACCGCTGAGGCGATGCCAAACTCCGCGCGCAGGAATCGCGCCGCGATCTCCGCCACCTGTTCGGGGACGAGGGCGGCGCCCAGGTCCCGCGACATGGCGTACAGCCCGCGCACACGGCGCTCGCGCTCCTGGGCCGCCTTGGCCTGGGCCTGCAGTCCAGCCGCCAGTTGACCGATGACCAGGCCGACGAGCAGCAGCACTGCGAAGGTGACCAGGTACTGTGCATCGGTCACGGCGAAAGACCAGCGGGGCTCGACGAAGACAAAGTCGAAGGCCGCCACGCCGAGAAGCGCCGACAGCGCGGCCGGCGCTCTACCGAACCTCAGAGCAACGCCAACGACGTTGAGCAGATACAGCATCGCGATGTTGGTCGGCGCGATGAACTCCAGCAACACCTGCACGATCAGCGTGGTCAAACCAACACCGACGAAGGACGCCGCATAGCCCCGCAGCGCGTGCGGTGCCAACCACCCACGCGCCTGCTGTACGGGTGCTTCACGCTCGCGCGTCGCGGTAGGCAGCGCCACCTGCAGCACGTCCATCTCTTGCGCTTGCCGATTCAAAGCCTCGGCCAACGAAGGCCGGCCGGGCCAGCGCCAGGCGTTCTCGCGGCGCCCGACGACCAGGCGCGACAGGTTGTGCTCGCGCGCATAGCCGACGAGGGCCGCCGCGACCTCGGGCGCCGAAAGCACGGCCGTGCGGGCACCGAGAGATTTGGCCAATTCGAGCGTCCGCTGCACCCTGAGCCGCGCCGCGTCGCCCAGCGCACGTGCCGTCTCCACATGCACGGCGTGCCAATCCAGCCCGAGCTGCTGGGCCAGCCGCGCGGCACTGCGCACGACCTTGTCGCTCGCGGCGCCGGGGCCGACACAGGCCAACAGCGATTCGCGATTGGGCCAGACCGCAGCAGCGCTGTGCTCGCGCCGGTAGGCCTGCATCTGGTCGTCCACGCGGTCGGCCGTGCGGCGCAAGGCCAGCTCTCGCAGCGCGAGCAGGTTGCCCTTGCGGAAGAAGTTCCTCGACGCGCGCTCGGCCTGGGCCGGCAGATAGACCTTGCCCTCCTTCAGCCGCTGCAACAGCTCGTCAGGCGGCAGGTCGACGACGACCACCTCATCGGCTTCGTCGAACACCTTGTCCGGCAAGGTCTCCCAGACGCGGATGCCGGTGATGCCGCCCACGACGTCGTTCAGGCTCTCGAGGTGCTGGACGTTCAGGGTGGTCCAGACCTCGACACCCGCCTCGCGCAGCTCCAGCGCGTCCTGCCAGCGCTTGGCATGGCGAGAGCCGGGTGCATTGCTGTGCGCGAGTTCGTCCAGCAGCAGCACGCCACCGGGCTCCTCGTGCCCCCAGGCCAGAGCGGCGTCGAGGTCGAACTCGCGCAGCGTCTGGCCGCGGTGTTCAATCTCCTTCAGCGCCAGGCGCTGCAGATCCCGCGCGATGGCCTCGGTGTCGGCACGGCCATGCGTCTCCACGACGCCCACCCGCACCGGCCGGCCCTGCAGCTTGGCCGCGTGGGCCGCTGCCAGCATGGCAAACGTCTTGCCGACGCCCGCATTCGCCCCGAAGAAGATCTTCAGCCGGCCACGCTTCGCGGCGGCTTCATCGAGCTGCACTTTGGCCAGCAAGGCATCAGGGTCGGGGCGCGTATCGGTCACGGCAGGGTCACAGCCTTTTTGGCGGCTCGGGGCGCTCGAAGCCCCGGGAAATCGTTGTTCATGACGCGCGTGAAACGCGCTTCTTCCTGGCACGAACGTCGCGTCGTGCCATCCATTCCATCACCCCCCAGACCGCTGCGAGCGGGAGGGCAACGACGCCCATCGCCAGCAGCGCGTACAGGTAGTCCACCGTCGCGCCTCAGCGAGCGGCCGCCGGTGCAGCCAACGCATCCAGTGCGAGGTTGAGTCGCAGCACGTGGACGCGCGGTTCGCCAACGAAGCCCAGCCAGCGGCCCTCGGTGTGCAGTTCCACGAGTGCCTGCACCTTCTCGACCGGCAGACCGCGCACACGGGCCACGCGGGCGACTTGATAGTCCGCTGCGGCGCGGCTGACGTGCGGGTCCAGGCCGCTGGCCGACGTCGTCACCAGGTCCACCGGCACGGGCTTGGTGTTGCCCGGGTCGGCGGCGCGCAGCGCTTCCACGCGCGCCTTGACGGCGTCCACCAGGGCCGGTGCGGTCGGCGAAAGGTTGGACCCGCCCGAGTTGCCGGCGTTGTAGGGCATGGGGCCGGTGGCCGACGGGCGGCTCCAGAAGTGGCCGGGGTCGGCGAAGGTCTGGCCGATCAGCGCTGAGCCGACGGTCTTGCCGTCATGGACGATGAGGCTGCCGTTCGCTTGACTCGGGAAGATCGACTGGGCCACGCCGGTGACAACCAGCGGGTAGGCCAGGCCGGTCACCAGGCTCAGCACGACGAACAGCGTCAACGCGGGGCGCCACAGCGGCACTTCCGTCGTGGCGGCCGTGGTGGCGGGAGTGGAAAGAGTCGTGGTCATGACGAAACTCCTGTTCAGAAGGTCTTCTTCAGGCCGACCACCAGCGTGGTCTTGCCCAAGAACTTGCCGTTGGCCGGGCTGGCGTAGAAGGTCTTGTCGGCATCGGTGCCGACGACGGCACCGCTCAGCACCAGACCAGAGAAGTCCTTGGCCAGCGTCAGCGAGTAGTCCGTGTACGAGCCCACCGCCAGATGCTTGATGGTTTGATGGCCGACGTGGGGCGACAGCGTGATGCCCTGAATGCCCACGTCCGCGAGGTCGAAGTTGGCCGTCACGTCGAAGTAGCCGCTGTTCTTGCTATTGACGTTGCCGAACAGGTTGGTCGTGCTGTGCGAGTACTTGGCCGTGACGGGGCCGTAGGTCAGCGCACCGTAGACCTCGAAGGTGTTGGCATTGGCGAAGCCGGGCACGTTCTTGAGCTTGTTGCTCGGGTAGAGGTAATACAGGCCACCGACGTCCAGCGTCAGGCCCTTGGCCACCTCGGTCTTGTAGCCGCCGTAGAGGTCAATCTCGACATCGCCGCCGCCGCCGGGGATGTCCTTGATCCACTTGATGGTCGACGCCCAGGTGCCGACGTAGAAACCACTCGGGGCCGCGTAGTCGATGCCGCCCTGCAGAGCAGGCTTCAGGCGGGTCTGGGAAATGCCGCGGTAGCGGTATTCGCTGACGGCGCCGACGTTGAACGACAGCGGGTCAGCCGGCGCCGCGGCCTCCTCGGCAAAGGCGGGACCGGCGGCGGCGAGGACGAGCAGGGAAACGAGAGTTTTCATGATGGGGGGAGAGAGATAGCGACGCTCAGGCAAGGCCGAGCGCAACAAGGATGAGGTCGATGGCTTTGATGCCGATGAAGGGCACGATGACGCCGCCCAGGCCGTAGACCAGCAAGTTGCGGCGCAGCAGCGCAGCGGCGCCGATGGCGCGATAGCGCACGCCCTTGAGGGCCAGCGGGATCAGCACGACGATGATCAACGCGTTGAAGATGACCGCGCTCAAGATGGCCGAGTTGGGGCTGGCCAGGCGCATCACGTTGAGCGCCGCCAGTTGCGGGTAGGTCGACACGAAGGCCGCCGGCAGCACGGCGAAGTACTTGGCCAGGTCGTTGGCGATGGAGAACGTCGTCAGCGAGCCGCGCGTCATCAGCATCTGCTTGCCGGTCTCGACAACCTCGATGAGCTTGGTCGGATTGCTGTCGAGGTCGACCATGTTGCCGGCCTCCTTGGCAGCCTGTGTGCCGGTATTCATCGCCACGGCCACGTCGGCCTGGGCCAGGGCCGGCGCGTCGTTGGTGCCGTCGCCCGTCATGGCCACGAGGCGGCCCTGGGCCTGGTACTCGCGGATCAGTGTCAGCTTGGCTTCGGGTGTGGCTTCGGCGAGGAAGTCGTCCACGCCGGCCTCGGCGGCTATTGCCGCGGCCGTCAGCCGGTTGTCACCCGTGATCATGACGGTCTTGATGCCCATGCGGCGCAGTTGCGCAAAGCGCTCCTTGATGCCGGGCTTGACGATGTCCTTCAGCTCGACGACGCCAAGCACCTGAGCATCGTCGGCGACGACCAGCGGCGTGCTGCCGCGGCGTGCGGCCTCGTCGACCGCGGACTGCACGCTGGTGGGCCAGCGGCCGCCCAGGGCCTCGACGTGGGCACGAACCGCGCTGCCGGCGCCCTTGCGGATCTGCCGGGCGCCGAGGTCCACGCCGCTCATGCGCGTCTGGGCCGTGAAGGGCACGAAGACGCTGTGCTCTGCAGCTGCGGCCTTGGCACCGAACTTGCGCTCGGCGAGCGCCACGATGCTGCGGCCCTCGGGCGTTTCATCGGCGAGCGAGGCCAGCCGAGCCACCTCGGCCAGTTGGGCTTCACTGGCGCCGTCCACGGGCCAGAAGGCATCGGCCTGACGGTTGCCGAGCGTGATGGTGCCGGTCTTGTCCAGCAGGAGCACATCCACGTCACCGGCAGCCTCGACGGCGCGGCCCGAGGTCGCGATGACATTGGCCTGCAGCATGCGGCTCATGCCCGCCACACCCACGGCCGACAGCAGGCCGGCAATGGTCGTCGGGATCAGGCAGACCAGCAGCGCGACCAGCACGACGAGGCTGACCGGCTGGCCCGCACCCGCCACGGCCACGCTGAACTGCGAGAACGGCAGCAGCGTGGCGCAGACGCCCAGGAACACCAGGGTCAGCGCGACCAGCAGGATGGTCAGCGCGATCTCGTTGGGCGTGCGCTTGCGCTGCGCGCCTTCGACCATGGCGATCATGCGGTCGACGAAGGTCTCGCCCGGGTTGACGGCGACGCGGGCAACGACCCAGTCCGACAGCACGCGGGTGCCGCCGGTCAGCGCCGAGAAGTCGCCGCCGCTCTCGCGGATGACGGGGGCGGATTCACCGGTGATGGCGCTTTCGTCCACTGACGCCACGCCGTCCACGACCTCGGCATCGGCCGGCACGACGTCACCGGTCTCGATGATCACCCACTCGCCCTTGCGCAGCGTGCTGGCCTCGCGGGGATGCCATTTCAGGCCTTCGCGGGCCGTGCCGGGCTTCCAGCCGTCGATGACCTTGGCCCAGGTCTCCTTCTTCAGGCCGCGCAGCGACGCGGCCTGGGCCTTGCTGCGCCCCTCAGCCAGCGCTTCGGCGAAGTTGGCAAACAGCACGGTGAACCACAGCCACACCGTCACGGCGATGACGAAGCCGTTCGGTTGCGCGATAGACAGTGCCGTCGTCAGCAGGCTACCCAGGTAGACCACGAACATGACTGGGTTGCGCAGCTGCGTGCGCGGGTCCAGCTTGGCAAAGGATTCGCCCAAGGCCTGGCGAGCCAGCTTGGAATCGAACAGGGAAAAACCAGCGCGACTCTCAAGAGAGCGACGGGCCGCTCCCGAGCTCTCTTGACCCCCTTGGGGGGCCTGGCGCGCAGCGACAGGTTTGGGGGCACTCATGACTTGCTCCAAAGGATCAGGTGATCGACGACGGGCCCCAGGGCCAGCGCCGGCACGTAGTTCAGAAGGCCGACCAGCAGCACGACGCCGATCAGCAGCGCGATGAACAGCGGGCCATGCGTGGGCAAGGTGCCCTCGCCGGGCGCCAGGCGCTTCTTGCCCACCAGCGAGCCGGCCATGGCCAGTACCGGCACGATGACGCCGAAGCGGCCGATCCACATGACGAAGCCCAGCAGCAGGTTGTAGAAGGGCGTGTTCGTCGACAGGCCTCCAAAGGCGCTGCCGTTGTTGTTGCCGGCGGACGAGAGCGCGTACAGCACCTCGCTGAAGCCGTGCGCGCCAGGCGCCGCGATGCCGGCCTTGCCGGGTTCCATGATGACGGCCAGGGCCGTGCCGATCAGCACCGCCAGCGGCGTCAGCAGGATGGCCAGCGACACCATCTTCATCTCATGGGCTTCGATCTTCTTGCCCATGTATTCCGGCGTGCGGCCGATCATCAGCCCCGCGACGAAGACGGACAGGATGGCGAACACCAGCATGCCGTACAGGCCCGCGCCGACGCCGCCGAAGACCACTTCGCCGAGCTGCATCATGACCATGGGGACGGCGCCGCCCAGCGGCGTGAAGCTGTCGTGCCAGGCGTTGATGGCGCCGCAGCTCGCCGACGTCGTGATGACGGCAAAGAGCGACGAGGCCTCGATGCCGAAGCGCACTTCCTTGCCTTCCATGTTGCCGCCCGACTGGCCGGCACTGGCCACGGCATCGACGCCCAGCTTCGTGAATTGCGGGTTCCCGGCCTGCTCAGCTGCCGTCGCGATGACGACCGCGACGACGAAAATCGCCGTCATCGCGCCCAGCAGCGCCCACCCTTGGCGCATGTCGCCCACCTGGCGGCCCATGACGAAGCACAGCGCGGCCGGAATCAGGAAGATCGACAGCATCTGCAGCGCATTCGTCGCCGCGCTCGGGTTCTCGAAGGGATGAGCCGAGTTGGCGTTGAAGAAGCCGCCACCGTTGGTACCCAGCATCTTGATGGCGAGCTGGGAGGCGACGGGGCCGACGGCGATGCTCTGGCTCTGGCCGGACTTGTCCTCCATGACGGGTTGGCCGTCGGCGCCCTTGAGCGGTTGGCCGGCCTCGTCGAGCTTCGGCTCCTGCCAGCTCTGCGCCTCGACGGTCGTCACGTCCTGGTAGGGCTTGAACGTCTGCACGACGCCCATGCCGGCCAGCACGAGAGCGAAGACGAGGGACAGCGGCAGCAGCACCCACAGCGTCGCGCGGGTGAGGTCGGTCCAGATGTTGCCGATGGCCTTGCCGCTGTGACGGGCAAAGCCCCGCAGCAGTGCGATGACGACGGCGATGCCGGTGGCTGCGGAGAAGAAGTTCTGCACCGTCAGCGCGAGCATCTGCGTCAGATAACTCATCGTCGTCTCGCCGCCATAGCCCTGCCAGTTCGTGTTGGTCACGAAGCTGACGGCGGTGTTGAAGGCCGAGTCCGGCGTGACCGCGCCCATGGCCTGCGGGTTCAGCGGCAGATACTGCTGCAGGCGCTGCAGCGCATAGACGGCCACAACACCCAGCCCGTTGAAGATCAACAGGCCCAGCGTGTAACGCAGCCAGCCCTGCTCGGCGTCGGCATTCACGCCGGCCAGCCTCAGCAGGCCGCGTTCGGCGCGGCGCAGCCACTCTATGCGGCCTTCCATGGCCGCATGAATCCAGCGCGCGAGCGGCCAGGCCAAGGCCAGCAGCACGACGAGGAAGGCGATCAGTTGAATCCAGGCGGAGGTGTTCATGTCAGATCCTCCGGAAACAGCAGGGCCCAGAACAGGTAGATCACGAGCACGATCACCAGTCCAGCCGAAACCCATTCAAAAACGCTCATGCGCGGCCTCCGTTGCGTTGACCGCGAAGACGCTCGCAGCCCCAAGCCGCCAGCGCCGTCACGAGGGCGAGGGCGACGCCCAGACCCAGAAAAACGATGTCCATGACACCTCCTATTGATGGGAGGAATTCTGGGAAATAGGACGTCAAAACGCTGAATAGATCAGCGCCGTCCATATCAAGATCGCATCAAGAAGCCGCCGGCAACCCTGTCCGTCAGAGCAGAAATCGGGCCGAGAGCCTCAAGAGGACAGTCGCGCACGACCACACGCGGTCGGGCACGCCGTGCCCATGCCTCAGCGTGCTTGATGCGAACTTGATGCGGCAAGCCAAAGTCTTGATCCGACTTTGACGCGCGCGGCGCTGCAATGCCTCCATCGCCAAAGCGCTTGCAGGAGGTGTTGCGATGAAAGGCTATCGAATACAACGCGTCGAAGACGCCGATCCCGTGATCGACCTCAGGTCGATGCTCCGGAGTGTTTTCGGCGGGAACCCGGAGGTGCGGCAACAGCAGCAGCAGCGCAGCATCAGCTTCGAAGCGATTGCAGACAGGCGGATGGTCGGGTCCATCACCCTGCAAAAGCCCGAGCTGCCGGCCACAGGCGACAGCCGCTGGCGCCCCGAGGTGGCAACGCTGCAGCGTCTGGAGGTGGAGCCCACGCACCAGGAGCTGGGCTGCAGTGAAGCCCTGCTCGACGTGGCTCAGCAATGGGCCCGAGCCAACGAGTACGCCGCGCTGGACGTGGTGGTTCCCTCCATGCCGGCGAGTGGCGCTGACTTCTACCTCGCGAATGGCTTTCACATCGTGGGCGGCACGCAGGAGTCCGGCTCCGACGCATTGAGCGTCGTGTTGAGCCTGCCGCTGGCCGAAGCGAAGCCGCACACCGACGCCTGGTACTCCAAGCACCACGGCGCCTGGTTCGCGTCCATGGCTTCCCATTGAGGCGGAACGTGAGCGGGCCGGGCCTCTCGTCACCTTCGCCGCTCGGGCTGACGCAGCCTGCGCGCTGCAGGAGGCCTTCCACCCCACTTACGGCCAGTCTCGGTCTTGAAGCTGTACAGACCCACGGTCGCTTCCAAACAGCAACCTGCAGCTTGGTCTGGGCCAAATAGGATCAGACGGTAGCGCTGGCGCTGTACGGCCTGCCGGCGCGACCGACCATACAAGGGCGCCTCGCATCGCAAGCAGCTTGGACCTCGGGTCCACTTCCAAACTTTGACATTCAACGCGGCCCACTGTTGCGCGCACCCGCGCAGAGACTTCGACACTTTGCGCGCCTGCCGTATCGAGGCGCCGACTCAGTCGTCATAGAGCGCCGAGTTCGAAACTTTGTTGTTAGCTCCCTCCGGCTTGTCCTTGCCCTCTTGCGGCGTCTTGGCCAGCGTCCAGCGGCCGCCGCCGGTCAGCTTCAACACATGGCGGTGGAAGCCCGCCACGGCGGCGCGGTGGGCGATGCTGATCAGCGTCGTGCCGCGTTCGCGCAGGCGCTCGTAGAGGCGCTTCTGATTGGCGTCGTCCAGCGCGCTGGTGGCCTCGTCCAGGATGGCCAGGCGCGGCGCATGCACCAGCAGTCGCGCGAAGGCCAGGCGCTGCTGCTCGCCGCCGCTGAGCAGCTTCTCCCAGTCCTCGCTGCGGTCCAGGCTGCCCTCGCCTTCGGCCAGATGGCGCAGCTGCACCTCGTCCAGCACCTTCAGCAGCGCGTCGTCGTCGAGCTTGGTCTGGGTGCTGGGGTAGATCAGCTGGCTGCGCAGCGTGCCGACCTGCAGATAGGGCCGCTGCGGCAGGAAGAAGACGTCCTCGCGCGGCGGATGCGAGACCTGGCCGCTGCCTTGCGTCCACAGCCCGGCGATGGCGCGCAGCAGCGAGCTCTTGCCGCAGCCGCTGGCGCCGGTGATGAGCAGCGAGCCGCCCTCGGGCACGCGCAGCGACAGCTTCTCGACCAGCACGCGGTCGCTGCCCGGCGCGTTCACGGTGAGGTCCTTGATGTCCAGCTCGTGCCCTTCCTGGCGGTCAATGCCAGGCTCGGGCGGCGCGGCGTCCAGCACCACCGCCATCACATGCAGGCGGTCGATGCCGGCAACGAAGCGCGAAAGGCTCTCGAAGTTGTCGATGATCAGCGACACCGCGCCCAGCACCGCCGCGAAGGCGCCGCCGGCCTGCACGGCCTGGCCCACTTCCAGCCGGCCGCCCAGCACATCGGCGGCCAGCACGACGGCGGGCACCAGCAGGCTGATCTGGCTGAAGCCGCGCTGGAAGAGGTTGAGACCGAACTGCGCGCGGATGAGCCTGCGCGTGTTCAGCAGCGTCGCGCGCAGGCGCTGCTGCAGTTGGTGGCGCTCCTGGTCCTCGCCGCCGTAGAAGGCGATGGACTCGGCGTTCTCGCGCACCCGCATCAGCCGAAAGCGCAGGTCCGCCTCGCGCTTGAGCTGCCAATAGTTCAGGCGGATCAGCGGGCGGCCGAACAGGCCCAGCGACAGCAGCGTACCGGCCAGCGCATAGGCCACCAGAAAGCCCACCAGCGTGTGCGACAGCGACCACAGCACCGTGCTGAAGGCCACCAGCTGCATCAGCGAGCCCAGCAGGATCAGCAGGAAGTGCAGGGAGCGGCCGGTGAAGGTGTTGATGTCCTCGGCGATGCGCTGGTCGGGGTTGTCGATCTCGTCGCCAGCGATGTGGAAGTAGCGCCGCTCGCGCAGATAGCCGTCCAGGAAGCGGTTGGTCAGCCAGCGGCGCCAGTCGTTGGCATAGGCGTCGCGGGCGTAGTAGTAGATGGCAAACACCGGCACCGCGAAGGCCATGATCCACAGCATGGCGCGCACCGCGGCCCAGAAGCGCGGCTCGTCGCGGGCGGCCAGTGCCGACGTGAGCTCGCCGGTCTGGTTGTTCAGCATGACGGCGAACTGCGTGTCCGCCAGCATCAGCACGATGAGGCCGACCAGGAAGGTCCAGGCCCAGACGCGCCGGTCGCCCACCCAATAGGGCTTGGCCACGGTCAGGAAACGTTGCAACGCGGACACGGGAGCGGCGGCCATGAGAGAAGGTGTGAGTTATGTAATCAAGGCTAGCGAGGGCGGCATGGCCAGCCTGTCGGACGGCATGCCGAGCGGGCAAAGCAAAGGCGCCCTCGTGGGGCGCAAAGCAAAGGCGCCCTCGTGAGGGCGCCTTGCGATGGAGCGGCGGCGATCAGCCGTTGCGCGTGACGACCAGCTGGTTGTTGACCTGCTTCACGCCGTCGACGGCGGACGCCAGCGTCGTGGCGCGTTCGCGCGACTTCGCGTCGGGCGCCTGGCCGGACAGCGTCACCTGGCCGTCGCGGGTGTCGACGTTGATCTGCGTCGCCTTGAGCTGGTCATCGGCCACCAGGGCGGCGTTGACCTTGGCCGTGATGCCCATGTCCGCCGTCACCTGGGCCGTCTTGTCGGCGGCGTCGCGGGCGGACATGCGGGCGTCGGCCATCAGCTCGCGGCTCTCGCGCTTGGTGTCGGCCGCGGCCTTGTCGACGCGCTGGCCGGCGCTCAGTTCATCGTCGGGTTGCTGGCGGCTGCAGGCGCCGAGGGCGGCGGCCAGGGCAAGCGCGGCCAGCAGGGGCAGTCGGGCGGTGGTGTGCGGCTGTTTCATCGGGAGGTCCTTTCCGGTGCAAGGCCATGAAGGCCGGTCCCCCTACTCTGGGCGCTGGTGGGCGCAGCGGCCTTCGGTGCAGGCGCCAATCGCCTGTCGGACCGAGCCGACAAGGCCGGTGTCAGCCCGCGTCCTACAGGCTCGGGACCCCTCGTCCCACGCTCGCGGAGGCCTGCGACCCCGAGCATGGCCGCATGAGAGTCGCCGTCACCATTGCCGGCGCCGTCGTGCTGGTCGTCGTTGCCGTCGTGGGCATGGACCTGGCCGGTTGGCCCGGGCTGGCACCCCGCCTTGCCGCTCAGGCCGAGCGTGGCCTCGACATGGACGACGGCGCCCGCCTCCACCTGCTTTGGAAACCCCGGCTCGAGGCGCCCCGGTTGCGCGTCAGCGGCACGCACGGCGAGGCTTTGGCCGATGCCCAGGACGTGCTGCTGAACTGGCAATGGGGCGACATCTGGGCCTGGCGCCGCGGCGCGCCTTTGCGGCTGCGGCTGGTGCAGGCCGAATCGCTGTCGCTGAACTGGCAGCGCGACGCTGCCGGCCACACGGCCTGGCCGGTGCAGCCCTCGGGGGCCCGCGACGAACCGGCCGAGATGCCGCAGATCGATCACCTCGTCGTCCGCCACGGCAGCGCCCATCTCGACGATGCCCCGCTGCTGCTGCAGGGCGACGCCAACTTCGCAACCCAGGCCGACGGCCACTGGACGGCCGACCTGAAGGGCAAGCTGCGCGGCCAGCAGCTGGCGCTCAAGGCCGAGGCCGGCGCCGGGCTGGCCCTGCTGGCCCCGGCCGACGCCGGCCTGCCGCCCGTGAAGCTGCGCGCCGAGCTGACCCAGCGCGACGGCCGCATCGCTTTCGACGGCACCGCCGCCTCGCTGCTGGACGCCCGCGCGCTGGACGGCCAGCTGCAGGTGCGCGGCAATTCACTGGCCGACGTCGGCCGGCCCTTCGGCATCGCCCTGCCCAGCACACCGCCCCTGGAGCTGTCGGGGCGGCTGCAGCACGCCTCGGGGGTCTGGCAGCTGGGCAACGCCAAGGCCCGCGTGGGCCGCAGCCAGCTGGCCGGCGACTTCAGCTACGACATGCGCCAGAAGCGCCCCCTGCTCAGCGGCATGCTGCGCGGCGGGCCGCTGCGCCTGGCCGACCTCGGGCCGGCCGTCGGCACGGACGCGCCGCCCAGCCGCCCGGGCCGCGTGCTGCCGGACCGACAGCTGGACCTGCCATCGCTGAACACGATGGACGCGCGCGTCGCCATCTCGCTGAGCCAGCTCGACCTGGGCACAGCCAAGCTCGCGCCGCTGGCGCCGGTGAACACCAGCGTGGTGCTGGAAGGCGGCGTGCTGACGCTGGAGAACTTCAACGCCGGCGTGGCCGGCGGCGAGCTGGCCGGCTCCCTGCGGTTGGACACCCACCCCAGCCCGCCGGCGTGGCAAGTGCACGCCAACGTGCGCGGCGTGGCCATCGAGCAGTGGTTCAAGTTCCAGGCCAAGAGTCTGAGCGACCATCCCATCACCGGCCGCATGCGCGGCGACGTCGATGTACAGGGCCACGGGCGCAGCACGGCCGAACTGCTGGGCAGCCTGAACGGGCCGCTGCGGCTGCAGCTCGACAAGGGCAGCATCTCCCATCTGCTGACTGAAGCCACCGGCCTGGACCTGGCCCAGGGCCTGGGGCTGCTGCTGCGCGGCGACAAGAACCTGGCGCTGAACTGCGCGCGCGTGGATGGCAACTTCAAGGCCGGTGTACTGAGGCCGCGCTCGGCCGTGGTGGACAACCGCGACAGCCGCATCGACATCGACGGCCGCGTCAGCCTGGCCGACGAAACCCTGGACCTGCGCCTGGTGGCCCGACCCAAGGACTTTTCGCTGCTGACCTTGCGCTCGCCGGTGCGCGTGCAGGGCACGCTGGGCGACCCGCGAGTCGCGCTGGAGGGCAAGGCCCTGGGTGGCAAGGCCATTGCCGCCATCGCCCTGGGCGCGCTGGCGCCACCAGCCGCCCTGCTGGCCTTCATCGACCCCGGCGAAGACCTGCCGCCCGTGAGCTGCGACGGCCCCGCTCCGGCAACGCGTGCCGATGCGGCGAGGCCAGCTGTAACGGCGTCGGCGCCTTCCTACCCGGCAGCGCGGCCGGGGCCGGCACCCCGGCAACAGGCCACGCCCTAGATTAGCGATGCCAACAGTCCAAGGAGAAACCTCATGCTGCGTTACGCGATCATCTTCTTCGTCGTCGCCCTCGTGGCGGCCCTGTTCGGCTTTGGCGGCATTGCCGCCAGTGCCGCAGGCATTGCCCAACTGCTGTTCTACGGCTTCATCATCCTGGCCATCATCAGCCTGGTGGTGGGCCTGATCCGAAGGTAGATGTGAAAACGGCGCGGCTTCAGGGCCGCGCCGTTTTTTTTCGTCCGTACTTTTCAGTCAGCGGCCACGGTGGGGTTGCTCATGGACCGCGTCGAGGAACTCGCGCAGGGTGCCGACGCAGGGGCCCTGCGGGCACAGGAACAGCCCTTCGGCCTCGGCCGGCACATCGGCCGGGAAGCCCAGCGTGCCCAGGGAGTTCATCGCGTCCCCACACAGGGCAACGGTGCGGCCGCAGCGCCAGGCCATCTTCAGCAGGGCCTGCAGCCGGGCGCAGCCGGTGGGTGCGGCCCAGGCGTCGGAATTCAGCACGATGAGGCCGTCGGCCCAATCGGCCTCCACGGGCGGCTCGCCGAACTCATCGTCCAGCCGCCAGTCCACGCGGCTGACGCGGGCATCTCCGCCCAGCACCGACAGATCATCCTCGCTCGCCTGCATCACCTCGGCCGTGCCGACGACGCAGATCATGACCTCGGGGGCCCGAGGTGCGGTTTCCTGAAGTTCGGGCGGGCAGTCCGTCGTCGCATTCATGATGCAGCTCCGCGGTTGAGGATGCTGCAACTCTGGCGCCGCCATGCCGGCCACGTCGTGAGCCTGCGGCGCAACCCCGTGTAGGACACCGCCTAGGGCTCCAGTCGCCGCACCACCATGTCGTCGACGTTGTCGGCCAGCCGTGCCAGCAGGCCGGCCAGGACCTCCACCTCCGCGTCGCTGAAGCCCTCCAGGGCCTCGGCGCCGAGCGCCTGCATGACAGCGCGGGCCTTGGGCATGCGATCGCGACAGGCGGCGGTCAACGAGATGAGGCGGCTGCGGCCGTCCTCGGGGTCGGGCAGGCGCTCGACGAGGCCGTCCCTTTCCATGCGGTTGAGCAGTTGCGCCATGCTGGGCTGCTCGACGTTCGCCAGGCGCGCCAGCTCAGCCTGCGAGCGCGGCCGGCCGTCCTTGAGTGCCATCAGCACCGGCAGCTGCCCGAGGGCGAAGCCCTGGTCGCGCAGCAACTGGTCGGCCACGCGCTGGAAGGCGCGGTGCACATGGCCTATCAACTTCAGCGGGGGCATGGACGGGCGGGGTTCGGACATGGCTGTCTCGCAATGAACGCTCAGGAATCGTCGACGAACAGGCATTGACTTTACATAGGCTCCTATCTTAATATGAATAGGAGCCTATTCAATTCGTCGCGCCTGCTGCCATCCCTGGACACCCGCCTGACGACACTGCTGCCGCGCCGGCCCCCCGCCCATTCCCCTGCCCCGCCTGCCAACCGAGCCCTCCATGCCCGAAGCCACCACCGCCACCGCCCCGCCACCCGCCTTCACGCCCTATCAGCGCTTCGCGACGGGGCTGCTGACCCTGCTGCAGTTCGCCGTCATCCTGGACTTCATGATCATGTCGCCGCTGGGCGCCATGATCATGCCGGCGATGGCCATGACGGCCCAGCAGTTCGGCCTCGTCGTGTCGGCCTATGCCTTCAGCGCCGGCATCTCGGGCCTGCTGACGGCCGGCTTCGCCGACCGCTTCGACCGCAAGAAGCTGCTGCTGTTCTTCTACGGCGGCTTCCTGCTGGGCACGCTGTGGTGCGGCCTGGCCACCAGCTTCGAGTCGCTGCTGATGGCGCGCATCGTGACCGGCCTGTTCGGCGGCGTCATCGGCTCCATCGTCATGGCCATCGCGGCCGACCTTTTCGAGCCCGCGCTGCGCGGCCGCGTCATGGGCCTGCTGCAGGGCGGCTTCGCAGCCAGCCAGGTGCTGGGTCTGCCCTTCGGCCTGTATCTCGCCACGCATTGGGACTGGCACGCGCCCTTCATGGTGCTGGTGGCCTTCGGTGCCGTCGGCGGCCTGCTGATCGCCTGGAAGATGCAGCCGGTGGATGCCCACCTGAAGCTGCAGAACGACCGCAGCGCCTTCGCCCACCTGTGGCACACCGTGGCCAAGGCCCGCCATCTGCACGCCTTCGCCATCACGGCGCTGCTGACGACGGGTGGTTTCATGATCATGCCCTTCGCCAGCGCCTTCTCGGTGAACAACGTCGGCATCGACCTGGCCCATCTGCCCGTCGTCTACCTCGTCACCGGCATCAGCACGATGTTCGTCGCGCCGCTGGTGGGGCGCCTCACGGACCGCCTCGGTCCGCTGCCGGTGTTCTTCACGGGCAGCGCCATCACCATCGCGATGGTGGCGCTTTACACGCGGCTGGGCCCCTCGTCGCTGACGACGCTGGTCGTCGTCAACGTGGTGCTGTTCGCCGGCATCTTCTCGCGCATGGTGCCCTGGCAGGTCGTCGTGGCCGGCATCCCGGCGCCGGAGCAGCGCGGCGCCTTCACCGCCATCAATGCGGCCCTGCAGCAGCTGGCCGGCGGCCTCGCCGCCCTGGTGTCCGGCCACATCGTGACCATTGCCGCCGACGGCAAGCTGCAGCACTTCCCCTGGGTGGGCAACGTGCTCATCGGCACGACCTTGATCGTCTGCGTGCTGCTGTGGCAGCTGCAGAAGGATGCGCCTAGGAAAACTGCACGGTGACCAGCAGGCCGCGGCCATCGGGCCCGGCATCCAGGCGCAGGCTGGCGCCATTGCGCGCCGCCGCCCGTTCCGCGATGGCCAGGCCCAGGCCGCTGCCGCTCTGGGCCTGGCCGGGGATGCGGTAGAAACGTTCGAAGACCCGCTGGCGCAGCGCCTCGGGGATGCCGGGCCCCTGGTCGCTGAAGCTCAAGGAGCAGCCGCCATCGACGCCCGGCTTCAACAGCACGGCAATGCGGCCGTGCTCAGGCGAGTACTTGATCGCATTGCTGATGAGGTTGTCGACCAGCGCCCACACGGTCTCCTGGTGCAGGGGCCGGTCGCAGCCGCCCTCGGCATGGAAGTCGATCTCGATGCCGCGTTGCACCGCCAGCGGCGCGGCGGCGGCGAGGCGGTCGCGCACCAGGGTCTCCAAAGACAGCAGGGGCAGCACCGCGTCATCGCCCGCATCCGAGCGCGCACGCTCCAGCGTCAGCAGCTGCTGCACGAGATGGTTGGCGCGCGCCACGCCATCGCGCAGCCCGGCGCTGACCTCGGCGTGGCGCTGTGCGTCGCCATTGGGCGTCTGCAGCAGATGGGCGTTGATCTGGATGGCGGCAAGCGGCGTCTTCAGCTCATGGGCCGCGTCGGACAGGAACTCGTGCTCGTGCTCGATGCGCCGCCTCAAGCGCGCCATCAGGTGGTTGATGGACGCGACCAGCGGCGACAGTTCGCGGTAGGTGGACACGGGCAGCGGCGTCAGGTCCTGGTCGGAGCGGCTCTCGATGACCGCGGCGATGGAGCGCAGCGGCTTCAGGCCGATGCCGACGATGAGCCAGGCCGGCAGCAACAGCAGCGGCAGGCTGAAGATGCTGGAGCGCAGCAGGAAGCTGACGCCCGAGAAGCTCTGCATCCAGCGGTCGTCCACCTCATGGCTGCGCTCGACGACCAGGCCGGTGGCCTCGTCCTTCTCGATGGCCCGTACCCAGGCGTTGGCATCACGCGCCTCGGCGCTGTCCGGCATGGGCAGGGCGTCGGGCAACGCGGGCATGGAGTTGTAGAGCAGGCTGCCGCGCTGCCAGACCCTCACCCGCACATGCGAGTGGTAGTCCAGCTGGCGGAACATCTCCGCACGCACGGCCTCCAGCTCCTTCGCGGCCTGGGCGACGCGCTCGGGCTGCGCGGCGATCTCGGTCAGGTGCAGCAGCAACTCGCGCGCGTGCGCGCCGTTCTCGCTGGCGGTGCGCGAGCGCTGGGTGATCTTGGCCTCCAGCGCGACGTAGAGAAAGCCGCCCAGGGCCACCACCAGGATGACGGCGCTGAAGCCCAGCATCAGACGCCGGAACAGCGATGACTGCTGTTCAGCCTGCACGGCCGCTCTGCATCATGTAGCCGACGCCGCGCACGGTGCGGATGTGGCCGTCGCCGATCTTCTTGCGCAGGTTGGAGATGTGCACGTCCAGCGTCGCACCGTCGCTGAAGGGCAGCACGCGCCGCTCCAGCTCGGCCCGCGTCAGCACGCGGTCGCTCTGCTTCATCAGCGTCAGCAGCAGCGCGTACTCGGTCTTGGACAGCGTGATGGCCGAACCATCCAGCGTCACGCGCATGCGCTTTTCCTCGAGCGCCAGGTTGCCGAAGTTCCACAGCGCCTCGGCCTCGCCATGGGCGCCGCTGCGGCGCAGGATGGCGCGCAGCCGCACCAGCAGCTCGGGGATCTCGAAGGGCTTGATGAGGTAGTCGTCGGCGCCGTTGTCGAAGCCCTTGAGGCGGTCCTGCAGGCCGTCGCGGGCGGTGATGATGAGGACGGGCACCGTCAGGCCGGCGGCACGCAGGCGCTTGAGCAGCTCGTTGCCGTCGCCATCGGGCAGGCCGAGGTCGAGCAGCACCGCGTCGAAATCCTCGGCCTGCAGCCGCTCGACGGCGTCGTTCGCCATGCGCACCCAGACGACCTCATGGCCTTCATCCTTGAACACCGTCAGCAGGGCCTGGCCGATGTTCAGGTCGTCTTCGATCAGATAGATCTTCACGCGGAGAAGTCTAGCGGCGCATGCCCTGACTGTGGCTTGGGCGAAACGCGCACGCCGTCACGGAATCGGCCGGGAGTGCCGATGGATAAAGGCCAAACCTGAAATCTTCAGGATTTCTTCAGCGCCGTTTGAAAGTTGTCTATAGAGATCCTTCAGCGGCTCACGCTCCGGATTGCGCGGCCTCTCGTCAAAACGGAGCATCGCGGCCGTTCGCTCACCGAACCGGGCTTGAGACCCCGTCGGCGCAGCAGAACCGGAACCGACCACTACAACATTCGAGAGGCAAACCCATGGCTCATCCGACAGCCGCACGAGCACCGCGCCAGCCGCGAGCACGCGGGCTCCACACCACCCTCCCCCGTCTTCTGCCGATCACGCAGGCCTGCACTCTGCTGCTGCTCGGCGCCCAGGTCGCGCAAGCCCAGGAGGCTGCGCCGCAGACGCTGGAAACCGTCGTCGTCACCGGCATCCGCAAGAGCGTCGAAGACTCCATCGCCACCAAGCGCAACAACAGCTCCATCGTCGAGGCCATCTCGGCCGAAGACATCGGCAAGCTGCCCGACGTGACGGTGGCCGAGTCGCTCGGCCGCATCAGCGGCATCGCCGTGCAGCGCAGCAAGGTCAACGGCAAGGCCGCCGGCGTCAGCGTGCGCGGCATGGCGCCGGCCTTCGGCGGCTCGCTGTTCAATGGCCGCGAGCTGGCCTCCACCAGCGATGCGCGCAGCCCCGAGTTCGACCTCTTCCCGGCCGAGCTGCTGAGCAGCATCCTGATCTACAAGACGCCTGACGCCGGCCTGGTGGGCCAGGGCCTGTCGGCCACCGTCGACCTGCGCACCATCCGCCCGCTGGACTACGGCAAGCGCACCATCGCCGTCAGCGCGCGCAAGGAGCGCATCGGCGAGGACTCCGGCGTGGAGGTCGGCTCGGGCAATCGCACCAGCCTGGTCTATGTCGACCAGTTTGCCAACAAGACCCTGGGCGTGGCCGTGGCCCTGAGCCGCTCACGCGAGGACAACGGCGGCGAGCAGCGCTTCGACAGCTGGGGCGGCTGGGCGCCGCAGATCGACGTCAACGGCCAGCAGATCACCGTGCCGGGCGGCTTCAAGTACGAGACGCAGCGCCGCCAGAGCACGCGTGATGGCGCGACGCTGACGCTGCAATACAAGCCGAGCAGCGAGTTCAAGACCACGGCCGACGTCTTCTACGGCGCCGGCACCGAAAAGACCAAGCAGACCGGCCTGGAAGGCGCCATCGCCTTCGGCGCAGGCGTCTACGACCCCAACGGCCAGCTCAGCAACGCCACCATCGCCAATGGCGTCGCCACCAGCGGCACCCTCAACAACTACAAGGGTGTGGTGCGCAACCACATGTTCTCGAACAAGGACCGTCTGCTGGCCCTGGGCGTGAACAGCGAGCTGAAGACCGGCGACTGGCGCTGGGAGGCCGACCTGTCGCGCTCCCATGGCGTCAAGAACATCAGCAACTTCGAGACGACGGCCGGCCAGCCGGGCAACACGCCGCAGGCCCAGTTGGCCACCATCAGCTGGACAGGCTTCAACGGCAGCAACTTCGCCGACGTGAAGTACAAGACCAGCGGCAACTTCGCCGATCGCAACTTCGCGCTGCTGACCGACGTCGACGGCTGGGGCGGTGGCCCCGCCACGCCGCAGGCCGGCTATGCGGCATTGCCCACCATCGACGACAAGCTGACCAGCCTGCGCCTGACGGCCCACCACGACCTGGAGTGGGGCCCCATCGTCGGCGGCAAGGTCGGCATCAACCTCAACAAGCGCGACAAGGCCCGCCTGGGCGACGAGGGCCGCTTGTCCATCCTCAACGGCAGCGACGGCTATGCCAGCGCCAAGATCCCCGGCACGGCCACGGCGCTGGCCGGCGCCTCGGGCATCGAGGTCGCGTCCTGGGACCCGACCGGTTCGCTCGGCAGCATCTACGCCATCAACCGCTGGGTGGACGCGACCGTGCTGTCGCGCAACTGGACCGTCGGCGAGAAGGTCGCCACCGCCTTTGCGCAGGCTGACCTGAGCGGCGACCTCGGCGGCATTCCCTACAGCGGCAACATCGGCCTGCAGCTGGTGCACACCGACCAGAACGCCACCGGCAACCAGGTCGACCTGGCCAAGTGCACGGGCATCACGGTGGACACCTGCCCCTATGTCGTGCGCACCGACGGCACCAGCTACAACCATCTGCTGCCTTCGCTGAACCTGACTTTCGACCTGGGCGACCAGCAGCTGCTGCGCCTGGGCGCCGGCAAGCAGGTGGCGCGCGCCAACCTCGACAACATGAAGGCCAGCCTGGACTTCGGCGTGCAGAACGCCACCGCGGTGTCGCCGGCCTTGACGGGCTTCTCGGGCAACCCCCAGCTCAAGCCCTATGCGGCCAAGGCGCTGGACGTGTCCTATGAGAAGTACTTCGGCAAGCATGGCTACGTCAGCCTGGCCGGCTTCTTCAAGAAGCTGGACAACTACGTCATCAACGCGCCGCGCGAGTTCGACTTCAAGCCCTACACCAGCGCCACGACGCCGCTGCCGGACAAGGGCCCCTACAAGGGCTCGACCGTCGGCTTCCTGACCCAGCCCGTCAACGGCCAGGGCGGCAATATGCATGGCTTCGAGCTGTCGGTGAACCTGCCGGCCAGCATGCTGTCCAGCTGGCTGGACGGCTTCGGCACCCAGCTCAACCACTCGCACACCGCGAGCTCCATCCGCCTGCCCACCAGCGGCTTCGTGTCGCCGCAGAACGGCCCGGTGTTCAAGGACTCGGTCAGCGAGATCGGCCTGCCCGGCCTGTCCAAGAACGTCACGACGCTGCGCCTGTACTACGAGAAGCACGGCTTCCAGCTCGCCTGGGCCGCGCACAAGCGCTCGGACTTCATCGGCCAGATCCTGGACTACCGCAGCGACTCGCAGTTCACCTTCATCAAGGGCGAGACCATCGTCGATGCGCAGGTGGGCTATGAGTTCCAGGAGGGTTGGCTCAAGGGCCTGTCGGTGCTGCTGCAGGGGCACAACATGACCAACACGCCCTTCCAGGAGTACACGACGGACCGCAACATCATCACCAACAAGGTGGTCTACGGGAAGACGTATCGACTGGGCTTGAACTACCGCTACTGATAGCGCCCGCGCCGCGCCCGCCGTCACCGGCTGGGCGTGGCCTTCTTTGCTTCGACCCGCCTCATCGTGACCTCCTCACTCCGCGCACTCGCGCACCTCCTGCTCGCGCTCGCCTGCGCTCCGGCCTTCGCGGCACCGCTCACCACGTATCAGCCCAAGTCATACGTTCACGTCCAGCACCCTGCCTGGGCACGCAACGCGACGCTCTACCAGATCAACACGCGCCAGTTCACGCCCGAGGGCACGCTGCGCGCCGCCGAAGCCCAGCTGCCGCGGCTCAAAGACCTCGGCGTGGACATCCTGTGGCTGATGCCCATCCACCCCATCGGCGAAAAGCAGCGCAAGGGCAGCCTCGGCAGCCCCTATGCCGTGAGCGACTATCTGGCCGTCAGCCCCGAGCTCGGCACACTGGCCGACCTGAAGCGCTTCGTCGCCACCGCCCATGCGCTCGGGCTGAAGGTCATCCTCGACTGGGTCGGCAACCACACCGCCTGGGACAACGTGCTCGTGAAGAGCCACCCCGACTGGTATGCCCGCAACGAGCGTGGTGAATTCACCCCCACGCCCTGGTACGACTGGGACGACATCATCGACCTCGACTACGACCAGCCCGCCTTGCGTCGCTACATGACGCAGGCGCTGACTTACTGGGTGCGCGAGGCCGGTGTCGACGGCTACCGCGTCGATGCGGCCGGCCTGTCGCCGCTGGACTTCTGGGAGCAGGCCGCCAGGGAACTGCGCGCCATCAAGCCCGTCTTCCTGCTCGCCGAATGGGAAAGCCGCGACCTGCACGCCAAGGCCTTCGACGCCACCTATGCCTGGAGCTGGTG
The DNA here is from genome assembly GCF_056406535.1 of Roseateles sp. P1_C1_2. Lineage (NCBI taxonomy): Bacteria > Pseudomonadati > Pseudomonadota > Betaproteobacteria > Burkholderiales > Sphaerotilaceae > Roseateles > Roseateles sp. P1_C1_2. The sequence goes on along the minus strand of NZ_JBFUAB010000019.1, from coordinate 90,407 downwards.
GGACGCGATGAAGCTGATCGCCGAAGGCCGTGCCGACGCGACCTCGCTCTACCCCTACTACGCGTGGAACCGCAAGTTCTACCCACGCGAGGCCTATCGCCTGCTCTACACGACCAACCACGACAAGAACGCCTGGGAGGGCACCGAGCACGAGATCTTCGGCGCCGCCGTGGACGCGGCGACCGTGCTGAGCTTCATCAGCGAAGGCCTGCCGCTGATCTACAACGGCCAGGAGGCCGGCAACCGGCGGCGCCTGGCCTTCTTCGAGCGCGACCCGATTCACTGGAAGGACGCACCTGAAGGTGAGCTGCTGAAGCGCCTCATCGCGCTGAAGAAGCGCAACACGGCGCTGTGGAATGGCGCGGATGGCGCCGTCATGGAGCCGGTCGCCAACAGCGCAGCCAAGCAGGTCTTCAGCTTCGTGCGCGGCAATGGCAAGGACAAGGTGCTGGCGGTCTTCAATCTGTCCGCAAAACCCGTCGACGTCGCGCTCAAGGGTGCACGCCACGCTGGCCGCTATGTCGACTTCAACGGCGGCGCCGAGGTCAGGCTGGAAGACGGCGCCACGCTGAGCCTGCCCGCCTGGGGCTGGCGCGTCCTCGTGCAGTAGGGAGGCTCCATGCAGCAGCAGAACCTGAACACCGTCGTCATCGTCGGCGGCGGCACGGCCGGCTGGATGACGGCGGCCGCACTCGCCAAGGTGACGAACGGCCGCGTGACGATCAAGCTGGTCGAGTCGGAGGAGATAGCCACCGTCGGCGTTGGCGAGTCGACGATCCCGCTGATCCGGCAGTTCAACCAGCTGCTGGGCTTGGACGAGAACGAATTCATGCGCGAGACGCAGGCCACGTTCAAGCTCGGCATCGAGTTCCGCGACTGGGGCGCCATCGGCGACCGCTATCTGCACGCCTTCGGCCAGATCGGCCACCGCTCCAGCATCCTGCCCTTCCACCATTACTGGCTGCGCATGCACCAGGCCGGCCGCGCGCCAGACCTGTGGGCCTATTCCATCAACGGCTCGGCAGCGCGCGCCCACCGCTTCATGCGCGCGGACGCCAGCCTCGGCCATTCGCCGCTGGCCGAGATCGTCCATTCCTTCCACATCGACGCCGGCCTCTACGCCCGCAGCCTGCGCCGCCATGCCGAAAAGCTCGGCGTGCAGCGCACCGAAGGCCGCGTGCTGGATGCGCAACTGCAGGAGAACGGCCATGTGCGCAGCGTTCGCCTGGCCAGCGGCGCGACGCTGGAAGGCGAGCTCTTCATCGACTGCTCGGGCTTTCGCGGCCTGCTCATCGAGCAGACGCTGAAGACCGGCTACGAGCACTGGAACCATTGGCTGCCCTGTGACCGCGCCGTCGTCGCGCCGAGCGCTTGCGGTCCCGACCTGCTGCCCTTCACCCGCGCCACCGCGCGCCCCGCGGGCTGGCAATGGCGCATCGGCCTGCAGCACCGCGTGGGCAACGGCCATGTCTATGCCAGCCAGGCCATGAGCGACGACGAGGCCGCGGCGCTGCTGCTGCGCAACCTCGACGGCGAGGCGCTGGCCGAGCCGCGCGTGCTGCGTTTCGAGAGCGGCCGCCGCCGCAAGGTCTGGAACCGCAACGTCATCGCCATCGGCCTGTCGTCGGGCTTCATGGAGCCGCTGGAGTCGACGTCCATCCACCTCGTGCAGTCCGCCATCTCGCGCCTGATCCAGTTCTTCCCGGACCAAGGCTTCAACGCGGCACACATCGCCGAGTTCAACCGGCAGAGCAACTTCGAGACCGAGCGCATCCGCGACTTCCTGATCCTGCATTACCACGCCACCACCCGCAGCGACAGCGCCTTCTGGAACCACTGCCGAACGATGGACCTGCCCGGCACGCTGCAGGACAAGCTCGACCTCTGGCGCGCCAGCGGCCGCATCGTGCGCCACGGCGACGAGCTGTTCTCCGAGGTGGGCTGGCTGCAGGTGCTGCATGGCCAGGGCATCAAATCCCAGGGCCATCACCCGCTGGCCGAAGCGCTTTCCGAGAGCGAGATCAGCGACTATCTGGACGACACCCAGGCCGTCATCCAGCGCTGCGTCGCGCAGATGCCGGGTCATGCCGAATACATCGCGGCCCATTGCGCCGCTGTCCAGGAAACCGAGACATGCTGACCCGCTGCCTGTTTGCCCTCCTTTCCCTCGTCCTCTGCGCCGGCGCCCACGCCGACGAAACGCTGGCCACCGTCACCTCGCCCGACAAGCAGCTCGTCGTCACGCTGCAGCTGACCGGCGAGGGGCGCCTGGCCTACCGCGTGGACCGCGCTGGCAAGCCACTGATCAACACGTCCCGCCTGGGCCTGCTGCTGACCAATGCCCACCAGCTCGACGGCGGCTTCAGGCTGGTCGGCCAGAAGACGACCGATCACGACGACACCTGGGAGCAGCCCTGGGGCGAGAGCCGCCGCGTACGCAACCACTACCGCGAGCTGATGGTGGAGCTGTCGCAGCCGGCCCAAGGCGGGCGCGGCATGGGCCTGCGCTTTCGCGTCTTCGACGACGGCTTCGGCTTTCGCTACGAGCTGCCCGAGCAGGCGCAGCTGCCCATTGCCCGCATCAGCGACGAGCTGACCGAGTTCGACATCGCCGAGCCCGCCACGGCCTGGTGGATCCCGGCGGGCGAGGCGCTGGTGCTGGAGTACCCGGTGCAGCGCACGCCGCTGGCCGAGGTGGGCCTGGCCAACACGCCGCTGACGATGCGCACCCGCAGCGGCCTGCATCTCGCGCTGCACGAGGCGGCGCTGGTGGACTACGCCTCGATGTGGGTGCGCAAGGTGGGCGGCCAGAAGCTGCGTGCGCAACTGGCGCCCAGCGCCAGCGGTGCATCGGTCTTCAAGCACGGCGCCTTCGCCACGCCCTGGCGCACGCTGCGCGTGGCGGCTTCAGCCGGCGCTCTCTACGAATCCAATCTCGAACTCAACCTCAACGAGCCCAACAAGCTCGGCGACGTGAGCTGGTTCCAGCCCGGCAAATTCGTCGGTGTCTGGTGGGAGATGCACCTGAACAAGTCGAGCTGGTCCAGCGGCGCCACGCATGGTGCGACGACAGCCAACACCAAGCGCCACATCGACTTCGCAGCCAAGCACGGTTTCCGCGGCGTGCTGGTGGAGGGCTGGAACCTCGGCTGGGACGGCAACTGGGTCGGCAGCGGCTCGGCCTTCGACTACGTCAAGTCCATGCCCGACTTCGACCTCGAAGCCGTCACGGCCTACGCCAGGTCCAAGGGCGTGCACCTGGTCGGCCACCACGAGACCGGCGGCAATATCGCTCGCTACGAGGCGCAGATGGACGCGGCCTATGCCCTGTACGCCAAGCTGGGTGTCGACGTCGTCAAGTCCGGCTATGTGACCGACGCCGGCACGGCCCAGTTCGCCAATGCCAGCGGTGGCGGCACCCACTTCGGCTTCACCGAGTCGCAGGAAGGCGTGCGCCATTTCGTCAAGGCGGTGCAGGAGGCGGCCAAGCATCGCATCGCCATCGACACGCACGAGCCCGTCAAGGACACGGGCCTGCGCCGCACCTACCCGAACTGGGTGTCGCGCGAGGGCGCGCGCGGCCAGGAGTTCAACGCCTGGGGCGACCCCATCAACGCGGTGGACCACGAGGTCAACCTCGTCTTCACGCGCATGCTCAGCGGCCCGATGGACTACACGCCGGGCATCGTCAGCCTCAACGGCGCCGGCGACCGCAGGCTGAACTCCACGCAAGCCAAGCAGTTGGCCCTCTATGTCGCGCTGTACTCACCCGTCGTCATGGCGCCCGACCTGCTCGAGCACTACGAGCGCTGGCCGGCCGCCTTCAAGTTCATCAAGGATGTGCCGACCGACTGGGAGACGACGAAGGTGATCCACGGCGAGCTCGGCGAGGTCGCGACCATCGCCCGCAAGGACAGACGCAGCGAGGACTGGTATGTCGGCGCCATCACCAATGGCGACGGCCGTCGGCTGACGCTGCCGCTGGGCTTCCTCACGCCCGGCCGCCGCTACCGCGCCGAGATCTATCGTGACGGCGACAACGCCGACTACCGCGACGCGCAGCACCGTTTCGATCTCGTCACCGAGCAGGTCACCGTGCAGTCCACCGACACGCTGCCGCTGCGCCTCGCGCCCGGCGGCGGTCAGGCCATCCGATTCGTTGCCCTAGCCCCCTGAGCCCATGTCCGTCCCCTCCTCCGCCCTGCCACTGCCCGCCCAGAGCCGCGCACCGCTCGCCATCGTCACGCTGCTGTTCTTCATGTGGGGCCTGCTGACGGCGCTCAACGACGTGCTGATCCCGCACCTGAAGGCCCTCTACACGCTGAGCTATCTGCAGGCCATGCTGGTGCAGTTCTGCTTCTTCGGCGCCTACTTCCTTGTCTCGCTGCCGGCCGGGCGATTGATCAAGCACCTGGGCTACCAACGCAGCGCCGTCGCCGGGCTCGTCGTCGCGGCCATCGGCTGCCTGCTCTTCCTGCCGGCTGTGAGCGCCGGCTACGCCCTCTTCCTGTTCGCCTTCTTCGTGCTCGCCGCCGGCATCACGGTGCTGCAGGTCGCGGCCAACCCCTATGTCACGGCGCTGGGTGACCCGCGCACGGCGTCGGCCCGGCTCACGTTGACGCAGGCCTTCAACTCTCTCGGCACGACCGTGGCCCCCTCGCTCGGCGTGCTGATCCTGCCCGCGGCTGCCACAGATGCCGGCGGTGACGTCAAAGGCCCCTACCTCGCATTGGCCGCCACGCTGCTGGTGCTCGCCGGCCTGTTTGCCATCGCCCGCCTGCCGCGCATCGCCGACGAAAGCGCACCGACGACCGAGTCGGCCGTCGCCGTGGCGCGCGCCCACGCGCACCTGTTCTGGGGCGTCGTTGCGATCTTCCTGTACGTCGGCGCCGAAGTCAGCATCGGCAGCCTGCTCATCAACTTCATGCAAGAGACCGCCGGCCTCAGCGCCGCGCAGGCTTTCCCCTACCTGAGCCTCTACTGGGGCGGCTCGATGGTCGGCCGCTTCGTCGGCGCGGGCCTGATGCGCTTCATGGCGCCGGGCCGCCTGCTCGCCGTGCATGCGCTGCTGGCCGTCGCGCTGATCGCCGTGGGCATGACGGCCCACGGTACCCTCGCGATGTGGGCGCTGCTGGCCGTGGGCCTGTGCAACTCCATCATGTTCCCGACCATCTTCAGCATGGCCGTGCACCGCCTGGGCGCGCAGGGGCCCCAAGGTTCGGGCCTGCTGTGCATGGCCATCGTCGGCGGCGCGCTGCTGCCGCTGCTGCAGGGCCACGCGGCCGATGTCATCGGCCTGCAGGCGTCGTTTGGCGTGCCGGCACTGTGCTACGCCGGCATCGCCTTCTATGGCTGGCGCTTCGCCGGTCTGTTCAAGAGCTGATGGACACCCAACCCTGGCCGCGGCTGCTTGCCTGCTGGCGCGACGGGCGGCTGCACACGCTGCTGCTGCACGCCGACGGCCGCCGCGCCCATGTGCGCGACGAGCCCGTGCAGGACGGTGCCCAACTGGCACCCGCCCTCGCCGATGCCCTCGCCGCGCTGCACCGGCCGGTGCACCACGCGGTGCTGATGACGGACACCGAACTGGCGGCCGATGCGCTGGGCAAGCGACTCGGGCTGGCCACGCTGTGCACAGTACCTTGGGCACGCGCCCTGCGCCTGGCGCCGGAAGACAGTTCCGGCTGGACGGGCGCCGCCCGTGCCCTGGACCTGGCCCTGCACACACCCGCCACCACCGGCGCCGTGTGTGCGCAGATCCGCGCCGCCTATGCGCGGCTGACGCGCTGCGAGCGCCGCGTCGCCGACGTCGTGCTCGCCAACCCCCGGGTCGCCCTGGAAACGGCCACGGCACGCCTGGCCGAGGCGGCTGAGGTCAGCCAGCCCCAAGTCATACGCTTCTGCCGCGCCCTGGGCTACGACGGCGTGAAGAGCCTCAAACGCGCGCTGGCCGAGAGCCTGGCCGCCGGTGGTGACGAAGTGCCCGTCGGTCACCCGTTGCTCGCGCGCAGCACCCAGGCCCTGCGCGGGCTGAACCCCGCCACCCTGATGCTGGCCACCGCGACCTTGGCCAGCGCCCACCAGATCGACGTGCTGGCCGACACGGCCCATGCGCCGTTGCGCGACTTGGCCCTGCAGGCGCTGTGGCGGGCCGGCATCCCGGCGCGGCCGCTGCTGCCGGGTGAGCTGCCGCCGGCCACGCCCGCCGTCTGTCTGGCCCTGGGCAGCGCCGCGACGCCAAGCCCCGGCACACCCGGCGTCTGGATCACCGAGGGCGCCCAGGCCGGCAGCACGGCCGTGCAGCTCGTCACCGGACTGGAGGCCGAGCTGGCACCTGCCCTGCTCGCCACGCTGGCCCTGCAACTGCTGCTGGCCGACGTGGCCGCATCAAGGCGGCGCCGGCCGCAGCGTCTGCGCGAAGAAGCCCAGCACAGCCTCGACGGTCCGCTCGTGCGTGGCCCGCCGCGGCGGGCCGGCCTCAGCGCAGAGTAGCGGCAACATGCCGCGCCCGGCCGGCGTGCACAGCGACAGGAAGTCGTAGTGCCCGACACCGGGCAGTACCTGCAGCCGCGACCCCTTGATCTGCGGCTGCAGCCAGGCCGCATTGGTCGGCGTCGGCACGACGACGTCGGCGTCGCCCGCGATCTGCAGCACCGGCACCGTGATGCGCGCGAGGCTGTCCGGCGCCAAGGCTTGGGCCAGGGCCGGCGCCAGCAGCACGCCGGCCTTGATGCGCGCATCGCGATAGTCGCCGGGCTCCCCCAGCAGCAGGCGCTCGGCGCCAACGCGCCTGAGCTCCTCGTGCTGGCGCAGGTAGTTCAGGTCGAACTCGACCTGCGGGTCGCAGATGCTGTCGCGCTGCGGGCTGCTGCAGAAACTGCGAAAACGCGCGAAGTCGGCCTTGGCGCCAAGCAACAGTGAGGCCGTCCAGCCACCGATGGAAAAGCCCGCCACCCCGATGTGCTCGCGGTCGATGCGCGGGCTGAGGGCGGCGTCGCTCAACAGGCGGTCCAGGGCGAGGCGCAGGTCGGCGGCGCGCTCCCACGGTGCGTAGGCGCCGGCCGGCGTCACGCCGTCGATGCCGTTCGTGCCGGGATGGTCGACAGCCACCGCCACATAACCCGCGCGCGCCAGCGCCTCGCCCAGCCAAGTCAGCTGGCGCGCCGCGCCGCCAAAACCATGGGACAGCAGCACCAGCGGGTGGCTGGCCTCGTCGACCCAGGGGGCCCGCGCCGCAACGCGGCCGGCACTGAAGGCCGGCCCGGCCATGACATCGGCCTCCTTGGCATCGGCCCGCGCCGGATACCAGACCAGGGCTCGCAGTTCGGGCGTGGCGGCGCCGCTGCGCAGCGCGGCCGCGGCATAGGGCCAGCTCAGGCTCAGCTCGCCGGCCTTGGGCGGCGTGGGGCCATCGGCAGCACGGGCAATGCCAGCCATGGCAAGCAAGCAGGCCGCCAGGCCGAGGGTGAGTTTTCGGGTCATGACGAAGCAACTGAGGGCAGAGCGCCCAGGCTAGCTGTACCGGTGAAATGAGTCGTTCGTCACGGGTTCTCGTCCGGCACCACACCTCACCCGGGCTTGCGTTGCCCCCGCCCGGTCGCTGCGTTATCGTCGAGCGACCAGGACACCGTTGGGAGGGTGCATGGGACTGTCGCCGGGCCGGGCATGTTGCATTGCAGCAGCCGCGCTATGGGCGGGGCCAGTGGGGGCCCGGGCAACGCAGGCGGCCCTGGTGGACCTGAGCCTGGAGGAACTGGGCAACGTCACCATCACCTCCACCGCCAAGCGTGAGCAGCGCCTGGGCGACGCGGCGGCCTCCCTCTTCGTCATCACGGCCGACGACATCCGCCGCTCCGGCGTCACCCGCCTGCCCGAGGCCCTTCGCCTGGCGCCCAATCTGCACGTCGCCGAGACCTCCAGCGGCGACTATGCGATCAGTGCACGCGGCTTCAATGCCAGCTCGGCCAACAAGTTGCTCGTCCTCATCGACGGGCGCTCGGTCTACACACCGCTGTTTGCCGGCGTGTTCTGGGACGTGCAGGACGTCGCACTGGAGGATATCGATCGCATCGAGGTCAGCAGCGGCCCGGGCAGCACGCTGTGGGGCGTCAACGCGGTCAACGGCGTCATCAACATCATCACGCGCAGCGCCGCGGCCACGCGCGGCACGCTGGCATCCCTGGCCGCCGGCAGCAAGGAACGCGCCGCGGTGCTGCGCCATGGCTGGTCGCTCGGCAATGACGGCGACATGCGGCTGTACGTCAAGCACACCAGCCAGGATCGCACCGAAACGGCGGCCGGCGCGCCCGTGGAGGACGCGGGCCACATGCTCAGGGGCGGCTTTCGCGCCGACTGGGGCCGCAGCAACGACCGCGTCACGCTGCAAGGCAATGCCTACCGCGGCAACCACGGCCAGCCGCTGCCGGGCAGCATCGACGTCACGGGCGTGAACTTCGCGCTGGACACCATCCGGCTCTCCGGTGCCAACCTGCTGGCGCGCTGGGAACGGCCGGTCGGCGGCGGCGAGCTCACCATGCAGGGCTATCTGGACCGCACCGCGCGCGTCAACCCGCCCACCTTCGACGAGACGCTGCAGATCGCCGATTTCGAAGTGCAGTACACATTGCGGCCCACGCCCGACCACACCGTCGTGCTGGGCGCCAACCATCGCCGCTCGCAGGACCGCGTCGGCCACGGCGCACCTGAGTTCGCCTTCCTGCCCGAGCGACTGAACCAGGCCTGGACCAGCCTGTTCGTTCAGGACGAGGTCGCGGTTGCCGAAGGCCTGCGCGTGACGCTCGGTGCGCGTATCGAACGCAATGACTACACGGGCAACGAGTTCCTGCCCAATCTGCGCCTGGCATGGAAGCCTTCGCCCGGCCAACTGTGGTGGGCTTCAGCCGCACACACCGTGCGTGCACCGTCGCGGCTGGACCGCGACATCTACATCCCTGCGCAGCCGCCCTTCCTGCTCAACGGCGGCGCGGGCTTTCGCGCCGAGACGGCCAATGTGCTGGAGCTCGGCTACCGCGGCCAGCCACTGCCCGCACTGACGCTGTCGGCCACGGCCTTTCATGGCGACTACGACCATCTGCGCACCCAGGAGTTGGCGCCCAGCCAGACCTCCGTGTACTTCGGCAATGGCATGCGGGGCCGCGTCAGCGGGCTGGAGGCCTGGGCCAGCGTGCAGGCCGCGCCCTGGCTGCGCCTGCATGGCGGCCTCACGCTGCTGGAGCCGCACCTGCGGCTCAAGCCCGACAGCATCGACACGGCCAACTCCGTGGCCGCCGCTGAGGGCGCCATGCCGCGCCAGCTGTGGCGGCTGCGCGCTGCCTTCAACCTGCCGCGCGACGCCGAGCTGGACCTGATGCTGCGCCATGTTGCTGCGCTGCGCGCACCCGATGTGCCGGCCTACACGGCCCTGGACCTGCGGCTGGGCGGGCGCTTTGGCCCCGACGTCGACATCGCGCTGACGGCGCAGAACCTGTTCGGCAGCCACGGCGAATTCACCGCCGTGCAGACACGCACCGAGTTCCGCCGCAACGTGCTGCTGCAGATGCGAACGCGCTTCTGATGACGGCCTCCGTACTCGCTCGCCGAACGCTGCTGCTCGCGGCGCTGGCTGCCGCCGGTGCGGCGCATGCGGGCGAGGACGACGGCCTGGTCGAATACCAGGTCAAGGCCGCCTTCGTCTGCAAGTTTGGCAACTACATCGACTGGCCGCCGCAGACGCTGGGCGCGGCCGGCGAGCCGTTTCGCATCGGCGTGCTGGCCAGCGAGGCGGTCGTCGAGGAGTTCCGCCGCACCGCCGTGGCGACTTCTGTGGCCGGGCGGCCCGTTGAAGTGCGCCGGCTCGCGCGCGGCGAGGTGCCTGAGGGCGTCCACGCGCTTTTCGTGTCACGCGGCATGGCCTCGCATGCCCCCGGCCTGCTCACGGCCCTGCTGGGCCGGCCGGTGCTAACTGTCACGGAGCTTGACCCCGGCGCAGCAACAGGCATGATCAATTTCGTGCTCGTCGACGACAAGGTGCGTTTTGACATCCTGTTGCCCCTGGCGACGCAAAGTGGCCTCAAGATCAGCGTGCGCCTGCTTGGCGTCGCGCGTCGGGTTGAAGGCAGGTCATAGATGTTCAGGCTCTCACTCCAGCGAAGACTGCTCGGCGTCACGATGTTGACGGCCCTGGTCGCTTTGCTCGTCGCGCTGGGCGCGATGGTGGTCTATGACCTGCGGGCCTATCACGAAGGCTGGGTGGCCGATCTCAAGGCTCAGGCCGAGTTGCTCGGCCATTCGACGGCACCGGCGCTGGAGTTCGACGACGTCAAGGTCGCCAGCGAGAACCTCGCACTGCTGCGCTTGCAGCCGCGTGTGCGGGCCGCCGCCATCTACGGTGCGCAGGGCGAACCTTTCGCGTCTTACACGGCCCCAGGCGCCGATGCTCCGCTGCCCGTCCGTGCCGGCAAGAACGGCGTGCACCGTGCCGACCGCGACATCGCCGTCGCCCTGCCCATCGTGCAGGATGGGCGCTCCATCGGCAGCGTCTATCTGCGGGCCGAGTACGCGCTCTACGACCGCGTGCTGACCTATCTGGGCATCGCCGCCGTCGTCGCGCTGGTCGCCCTGGGCATCGCCTTCCTGCTGTCCATGCGGCTGCAGCGTGCCGTCGTGCGGCCCATCCTGGCCATCAGCGACGTGGCACGCGATGTCATGCAGCGCCAGGACTACTCGCGCCGCGCGCCCAAGCTGACCGACGACGAGGTCGGCGTGCTGGCCGATTCCTTCAACGGCATGCTGGGCGAGATCGAGAGGCACGCCCAGGAAGTCATGCGGCTCAACGAGCAGTTGGAGGCGCGGGTGCGTGAACGCACGGCCCAGTTGCAGTCCTCCAACGAGGAGCTCCAGCTCGCCACCGCCGTGGCCGAGAAGGCCAACCTCGCGAAGTCCGAGTTCCTGTCCAGCATGAGCCACGAACTGCGCACGCCGCTGAATGCCATCATCGGCTTCGGCCAGCTGCTGGGCACCAACATCGCCGATGCCAAGCCCGAGCGGCGCCAGGAGTTCGTCGACCACATCGTCGGCGCGGGCAAGCATCTGCTGACGCTGATCAACGAGATCCTCAACCTCGCCCGCATCGAGAGCGGCCATGTGGAGTTGTCGGTCGAGCCGGTGCCGCTGGACGATGTGCTGGCCGAATGCCGCAAGATGATCGAGCCCCTGGCCAACCAGCGCGGCATCGCCGCGGCCTTCGCCAGCAGCAGCGGCTGCGTCGCGCTGGCCGACCGCATGCGGCTCAAGCAGGTGGTGCTCAACCTCGTCAGCAACGCAATCAAATACAACCGCCCGGGCGGGTCCGTGCACGTCGACTGCGACCGGCCCGATGCCCGGCATGTGCGCATCTCGGTGAGGGACACCGGCGCCGGCCTCGAGCCCGAGCAGGTCAAGGCGCTGTTCCAGCCCTTCAACCGCCTCGGCCAGGAGGGCGGGCCCGAACAGGGCACGGGCATCGGCCTGGTCGTCACCCAGCGCCTCGTCGAGCTGATGGGCGGCCATATCGGCGTGCGCAGCGTGCCCGGCAAGGGCAGCGTATTCTGGGTCGACCTGCGCGCCAGCGAACTCCCCGCGGTGCCGCACGCCGAGACCGACTGGGGCGACCTCGCGAGCCTGACGGCTGCGCCGCGTGCGGGCGAGGCGCCGGCGACCGTGCTCTATGTGGAGGACAACCCCGCCAGCCGCCAGCTTGTCGAGGAGCTGCTGGCGGCGCGTGGTGACATCCGGCTGCTGACGGCCCACGACGGCCAGCTCGGCGTCGAGATGGCCCGCCAGCACCTGCCCGATGTCATCCTGATGGACAACAACATGCCGCGCATGACCGGCCGCGAGGCCCAGTCCATCCTGCACATGGACCCGCGCACGGCCCATATCCCCATCATTGCACTGACCGCCAATGCCATGCCGGACGCCGCGGCGGCCGGGCTGGCGGCGGGCTTCTTCCGCTACCTGACCAAGCCCCTGGAGCCACGCCGGCTGCTGGAGGCGCTGGACAGCGCGCTCGCCTCGGCGCGGGCGCGCCGCTAGGCGGGCGCCGCGAGGCCCTGCTGCTGCTGGGCGCGAAAGCGCCGCTGCGCCAGCACCAGCATGCGGCCGAAGGAGACGGCCGGCCGTGGCGCCGGCTGCAGGGCCTGGGGCGGCTGAGGCGGTTGGGGTGAGGTGTTCATCCGAAGTCCTCTCAGAGGTCAACCGAAAGTGAAGGCATAGGCCCGCGCACCGGGCGCCTCGAAGCGGATCTCGAAGGTCCGCTCGCGCACCGGCCCGCGCTGGCGCACCAGCTGATAGAGGCGTTCGCCGCTGGCCATGCCGCGGCCATCGGCATCGACGTCCAGGCCCGCGTCGGGGCCGGGCGGCCTGCCGTCCAGCGTGATGCGAAACGGCAGCGGCCGGCCATCGGCCGCCGGCCCCAGCACGAGGTGCAGGTCGCGCGCGTGAAAGCGCAGCGTCACGCTGCCCGCTTCACCCGACAACTCGGCGTACTCGGGCCGCACGGTCCAGTCGCCGGCGAGGCGCCATTCGTTGAGCCGCGGGGCGCCCCCGCCATAGCGCTTGAGGCGGTCGGGCAGGACGCCAGGGCCCGCGCCATGCGCATGGCCCAGATAGGTCTCGGGTGAGCGCACATTGGCCAGATCGGGGGCGGCGCCTATGCCCTGGAGCGCGACCTGGGCCATGCCGGCTTCCGGCGGCTTGCCGCTTTCACGCAGCAGTTCGCGGATGAGCTGCTCGGCGCGCTCGTAGTCGCCCTCGCCGAACTGCTGGTGGCGCACACGGCCCTGGGCGTCGAGGAAGTAGAGGGCCGGCCAGGCCTGGTTGCGAAAGGCCCGCCATATGGCGAAGTCGTTGTCCAGCACGATGGGGTAGTCGAGCCTGCCGTCCATCGCCGCTTGGCGCACGCGCTTCACATCACGCTCGAAGCCGAACTCCGGCGCATGCACGCCGACGACGACCAGGCCCTGGGGGCCGTATTTCTGGGCCCAGGCACGCAAGTACGGCAGGGTGCGCTGGCAGTTGATGCAGGAATAGGTCCAGAAGTCGACCAGCACGACCTTGCCGCGCAGGTCTGCCAGCGTCAGCGGCGGCGAGTTGATCCATTCGCCGCCGCCCTGCAGGCTGGGCTGGGCGGCGATGGAGCCCGTGAGGAGCAGGGCCAACAGGGTGGCGAGGAAGCGCTTCATGCTCAGGCCCGACCGACGTCGATGACGGCCTGCGCAAAGGCGGCCGGCGCCTCCTGCGGCAGGTTGTGGCCGATGCCGCCTTTCAGCTCGCGGTGCTCGTACTTGCCGGTGAAGCGCTTCGCGTACGCAGCAGCGGGCGGGTGCGGCGCGCCATTCGCGTCGCCTTCCAGCGTGATGGCCGGCATGGCGACGCCCTGCACCGCCGCGAGCCGCGCTTCGAGCGCGTCATAGCGCGCCTCGCCTTCGGCCAGGCCCAGCCGCCACCGGTAGTTGTGCACGGTGATGGCAACGTGATCTGGGTTGTCGAAAGCCGGCGCCGAGCGTTCGAAGGTGGCGTCGTCGAAGCGCCAGTCGGGCGAGGCCTGGCGCCAGATCAGGCGGGCGAAGTCGCGATGGTTCTTCTCGTAGCCGGCACGGCCGCGGTCGGTGGCCAGATAGAACTGGTACCACCAGGCCAGTTCGTCGCCAGGCGCCAGCGGCTGCGGGCCGGCCTTGACATTGGTGACCAGATAGCCGCTGACCGACACCAGCGCCTTCACGCGCTGCGGCCACAGCGCCGCCATCACGCAGGCGGTGCGGGCGCCCCAGTCGCAACCGGCAACGACGGCTTGCTGGATGCCCAGTGCATCCAGCAGCGCGATGGCATCGGCGGCGATGGCCGTCTGCTGCGCGTTGCGGGGCGTCGCGTCCGACAGGAAGCGCGTCGAGCCATAGCCGCGCAGATACGGCACGACGACGCGATAGCCCTGGGCCGCCAGCAGCGGCGCCACTTCTTCATAGGTGTGGATGTCATAGGGCCAGCCGTGCAGCAGCAGCACCGGCGGGCCGTTGCGCGGGCCGAGGTCGGCATGGCCGACGTTGAGCACGCCGGCATCGATCTGGCGCAGCGCGCCGAAACCGCGCGGGGCGGAGGCGAACGTCGGCAGGGAAGTCGAGCCGGCCACGGCAGCTGCGGCGGCAAGGAAGGAACGGCGGTGGAGATGCATGGGCGTGGACTGCGGGTGGCGAATTCGATGGAAGCCATTATTCTTGACTGATCGTTCAAAAACAAGTCCAATTCGATTCATGGCAAGACCTTCCGAATTCGACAGAGACGAAGTCCTTCATCGTGCGATGGAGGTTTTCTGGTGCCAGGGCTTCGAGGCGACGGGGATGCCCCATCTCGTCGAGGCCATGGGCATCGGCCGCCAGAGCCTCTACAACGCCTTCGAGAGCAAGCGCGGCCTCTTCCTGGAGGCGCTGCGCCTCTACCAGGCCGAGCGGTCCAAGTCGCTGCAGAAGGTGCTGGCTTCCGCGCCGTCGCCACTCGCCGGCGTCGAGACGCTGCTGACCTCGATCGCGACCTCCAGCGGCGTGGCGCGCACGCGCGGCTGCATGTCGGTCAACACCGCGGCCGAGATCGGCACCCGCGACGAAGAGGTCGCCGCCATCCTGCGCCAGGGCGCGCAAAGGTCCAAGGCGGATCTGGCCGCCACGCTCGCCCAGGCCAAGGCGCTGGGCGAACTGCCGGCCACGCTGGACGAGGCCGCTGCCGCCGACTTCGTGCTGACCGTCATGCGCGGCCTGCGCCTGAGCGCCAAGGCCGGGGCGAGCGTCAACGAAACCCGCAATGTCGTGCGCATGGCCCTGTCGGCCCTGCGCCATTTCCAACCCGAGGCCTGATCACCATGCGCACCATCGACAAAGTCGTCTACACCGCCCACACCCACACCGCCGGAGGCCGCGACGGCTGGGGCAAGTCCAGCGATGGCGCCCTCGACGTCAAGCTCAGCCCGCCCGGCTCCAACAAGCCCGGCACCAACCCCGAGCAGCTCTTCGGCATCGGCTACTCGGCCTGCTTCATGGGCGCGATGCGACGCGCCGGCGCGCCGCTGGGCATCCGGGTGCCGGACGAGGTCAGCGTCGATGCCGATGTGTCCCTCGGCACGACGGCCGACCAGGGCTTTGCGTTGGCGGTCAAGCTGACCATCAACCTGCCGGGCCTCGACGCCGAGCAAAAGAAGCAGCTCGTCGACGGCGCCCATCAGATCTGCCCCTATTCGCACGCGACGCGGGGCAATATCGACGTGCGCTTCGAGATCCTCTAGGCGCCGAGCAGGAAGTCGACGAAACACCTGACCCGCAGCGGCACATGCCGCTGGTGCGGGTAGAGCAGGTTGAAGGGCCGCGAGCGGCCGCCGAAGGGCTTCAGCAGCTCGACAAGGCGGCCCTGGCGCAGCTCTTCCTCCACCGTGAAGCGATAGGCCTGGAAGATGCCGGCGCCATGGCGCGCCAGCGTCACGCCGGCCAGCACATCGTCGGAGCAGCTGCTGCCGCCGGTGGTCTGGCGCTCGAAATCCTGGTCGCCGTCACGGAACAGCCAGGGGATGGTGCGGCCGCTGCTGGGCAGTTCGAACTGGATGCAGTCGTGCCGGGCCAGGTCATCGGGTGACTGCGGTTCGCCGCGACGGCGCAGGTAGTCAGGCGCGGCGACGAGCACCAGCTCCGCGTCTTCCAGGTGCCGCGCAATCAGCGTCGAGTCGGCCGGCGCACGCACGCGCACGGCCAGGTCATAGCCCTCGGCCGCGAAGTCGATGTTGCGGTTGCTGACGTGCACGTCCACACGGATGTCCGGGTAGCGCTCGCGGAAGGCGGGCAGGCGCGGCAGCAGGCGATGGTGGCCGTAGGTTGTCGGCACGCTGATGCGCAGCAGGCCGCTCGGCGCCGCCTGACGGCCGCTGACCTCGCGCTCGGCCTCCACCAACTGGTTCAGCACCTGCCGGCATTGCTCGTAGTAGGCCTGGCCCGCGTCGGTGAGGCGGATCTGGCGCGTCGTGCGCACGAACAGGCGCACCCCCAATCTCTCCTCCAGCCGCGCCACCGTGCGGCTGACGGCCGCCGGCGTCACGCCCGCCGCGGTGGCTGCGGCCGTGAAGCCACCGAGCTCCGCCGCCGTGCAAAAGAGTTCCAGGCTGCCCAGCATCAGGTCGTCGAACTGCCGATTCATGGATTACATGACGTAAATACTGAAGTGGTCTGGATCTTATTTATTGATTTCGACGTCGCCAATAGATTTGAGTCCATCGCAACCCAACGGAGTCCTCCATGAACCACTCTCCCCGTACCGTCATCGTCACCGGCGCTTCCAGCGGCATTGGCCTGGCCATCGCCGCCGCCTTCCTGAAGCAGGGTGACAAGGTCGTCGCCAACGGCCGCAGCGCCGAGCGCCTGCAGCAGGCCGCCGACGAACTCGGCAAGCCCGACAACCTACTCACCGTCGCCGGCGACGTGGCCGACCCGGCCACCGGCACGGCCCTCGTGCAGCACGCCATCGAACGCTTCGGCCGCGTCGACGTGCTCGTCAACAACGCCGGCATCTTCAACGCCAAGCCCTTTGTCGACTACACGCCGGCCGAGCTGGATGCCCTCGTCGACACCAACCTCAAGGGCTTCGTCTACCCGTCCCAGGCCGCCGCTCGTCACATGGTGGAGCGCAAGGCCGGTCACATCATCAACATCACGGCCGCCATCGCATCGCAGCCCATCCAGGGCGTGCCGGCGGTGTTGCCGGTGCTGATCAAGGGCGGCATCAACCAGGCCACCCGCGCCCTCGCCCTGGAACTGGCGCCGCACAACGTGCAGGTCGCCGCCGTCGCCCCCGGCATCGTCGACACGCCGATGTACACGGCCGACATGCATGGCTTCCTGAACACGCTGCAGCCGGCCGGCCGCATCGCCACCGTGCAGGAGATTGCCGACGCGGTGCTGTATCTGGCCGGCGCTGCCTTCACGACCGGCGTCGTGCTGCCGGTGGACGGTGGCATGAGCGCGGGCAAGTGGTGAGGTGGCCGACATGAACGACCGCGAGGAGTTGCTGGCGCTGTTGCAGCGCTATTTCGACGGCCTCTACCGCGGCGACGTGGACCTGCTCGCGCAGGTCTTCCACCCGCAGGCAAGGCTGTATGGCGAGGTCGGCGGCCAGGTGCTGCTGCGCGACGTCGAGCCCTATCTGCAGGTGGTGGCGACCCGGGCCAGCCCGCAAAGCAGGGGCGAGGCGCAGCGCATGGAGTTGGTGGCGCTGCGCATCGACGGCGCCGTCGCGCTGGCCACGGCGCGCTGCGACATGCTGGGCTTCAACTACCTCGACCAGCTCAGCCTGCTCAAGCACGACGGCCGCTGGTCCATCGTCGCCAAGCTCTACACCCATCTGGAGAACTGACCATGCCCTATATCCGCATCGAGGTCACGCGCGAAGGCGTGACGCTGGCGCAGAAGAAGCAATTGATCGCCGAGGCCACGGAGATGATGATCCGCGTGCTGGACAAGGACCCGGCGGCCACCTTTGTCGTCATCGACGAGGTCGATACCGACAACTGGGGCGTCGCCGGCCGCACCGTCACGGAACTCCGGCAGGCCCAAATAAAAAGATGAGGGCTGCGCCTCGGCCGGCGAAGACCCTCATCGAACCCCCAGCGGGCCACACCCGGACCGCTGGCGGAGACACACACGATGAATCAGAAGCTGGCGCGCAGACCCACCTGGTAGGTGCGACCCAGCTCGTAGATCGCATAGGGCGCGTTGGCGAACTGGAAGTTGGTGCGCTGCGAGGCACGCGTCAGGCGGAAGACGTCGAACATGGCCTGCCTCTGGTCAGAACTTCATCTGAGCGGTCAGCTGGTAGGTACGGCCCGGATCCCAGTAGCCACGCACGGCGAGCTCTTCCTGGATGTAGGACTTCTGCGTGGCCTTGTTCAGGTTGGCAACGTCAAAGTTGAGCGACACGCCCTGCTTCCAACCTACCCAGTCGCCGATTTCCAGGCGGGTCGAGAGGTCCGCCTGGTAGTAGGCCTTGTTGTACTTGAACATGGTGCCTGCCGGGATGGAATCCGTGTTCTTCGACTCAAACGGAGTCCGGGCCTGATAACTGTTGCTCAGGCGGATGGAACCGCGGCTGTTTTCGAAGTACACGGTCAGGTTGGCGGTATACGGCGCAGCGCCAACCGGCACCTGGCCACTGGTGCCGGCGTCCTGCTTGCTGCGGGTGTAGTTGGCGTAGAAGCCGAAGCCGTTGATCGGCAGGAAGCGGTCCAAGGACTGCGCCCAGCTCAACTCCCAGCCCTTCAACTTCATGACGTCAGCCGTGTTGACCGGCTGCGACAGCGGAATGTTGAACTTGTCGGGGCCGCCGGCCGCCGTCACCGCCAGGTCGATCGCGCTGCCTGCCGTGTACTGCAACGAGTCGGCACCGAACTCTTGGCGGATCTGCGTCAGCGTCATCTGGCGCACGACCGTGCGCGGGAAGTTCTTGATCTTCTTCTCGAAATAGGCCGCCGCGACATAGCTGCCCTTCTTGTCCGTGTACCACTCCCAGCCCAGGTCCATGTTCTTGGACTCGAAGGGCTTCAGCCCGGGGTTGGTGGCGTTGGCATTCGACAGGGCCACGTCATTCGACGAAGCCCTCAGCGGCTGCAGCGCCTTGGGATCAGCACGGGTGATGGCCTTCGAAGCCGCCGCGCGGACAATCATGTCGTCAGCCAGGTTGTAGGCCAGCGTGCCGCTGGGCAGGTTGTTGCTGTATGAAGTCCGGCCCGTCGTCTCCGTGACGAGGTAGGGGTACAGGCCACCGTTGGTCTGGCCTGCACTGCGCGGATCGACGATGTTGCCGGTGTACGCGCCGACGGTCTGCATCGTGTGCGCGCGACGCAGGCCCAGGTCATAGCGCAGCAGGCGATCGAAGATGCGCGTCTGGCCGGCCACCTCGATGTAGCTGCCGAAGACCTCTTCACTGAAGTCCTGCGGGGACGCACCGCTGAGGCCGTTGCTGCCCGCGCTCTGGGCCATGCTGGCGGTGATGCTTTCGTAGCCGGTGGCCCCGGCGAAGCGGTTCCAGTCAATCACCACGAAGCCGTTGGGGCCGGGTACCAGGTACTTGGAAATGTCCGGCACGGCCGAGCCCTGATAGGCCAGCGGGGGGCCACCGGCCGTCGCGCCCTGGCCGTAGCCAGGGTATTGCGTCGCCGGGTTGGCCGTGATCGGAATGATCGCGCAGCCATTCGGGTTGGTGGTGTTGGGCGAGAACATGCGGACGTTCAGGTTGCCGCCGCAGACGACGTTCTGCAGACGGCCATCGTCGGTGTACGGCGTGATCAGGCGGTGGTAGGTGTCATAGGCCATGCCGCCCTTGACGGTCAGGCTGTCGTCACCCCAGGCCAGGTTCCAGCGTGCCCCCCTCGTCTTGATCAAGCGGTCTTCGCGATTGATGCTGATCTGGGCGCCCGTCGCGTTGCCGTGGTGGTCCCAGGTGTAGCCGGCCGGGCTGTTGGGGTCGAAGCCGTTGGGCGTGTAGACCGGGAAGTTGGCGTTGGAGCCGATGCTCACCGTGAACGGCTTGGCCGCGTCAGTCGGGACCAGGAGAGTGGGTGCGAGGCGGCTGAATCTGCTGCTGGCCTGATTGGCCTGAGCGTCCAGCGTCCACTTGTCCGAGATGCGCCATTCGAAGCCCGGGTTCAGGGACGTGAAGCTGCTCCTCTCGTCCATCCGGCGGTATTCAAGGAAGCCGGTGCCGTTGAGGAGAGTGCCGCCCGTCACGAAGCAGTAGACCGCGCAGTCGCTGCGGTCATAGGTCATTGCCGTAGGGATGACGGCGCTGTTGCGAACGTTGATGTCGAAGTCGACCCGCTCCTGCTTGCTGGTCTTGCTGCCAGTCAGCAAATCAAGGTAGGCATCGAAATCGTCGGTCGGGCGGAACTCGAAGCTCAGCAGGCCATTGTTGCGGTTGCGCTCACCCGTGAAGTTCACCGGGCGCGGCAGGCGCGGCAGATAGCCGTTGTCCAGTTGCTGGATCGTGGTGCCCGGGTTCAGTTGCTGCAGCAGGGCCCTGTCGACGGGCTGGCCGGCCGTCAACGTCGTCGAACCATAGGTGCCTGCAGCCGCAGCAGGCACGGCCGTCGGGATGCCCCAGGCACCATTGGTGGTTGAGGTACCCGCGCCGGTCTGCAAAGGGTTGGTCAGACGGGGCGTGACCCAGTCGGTACCGTCTTCGAAGCCGCGCGTCGTGATCTTGTTGCGGGCGAAGGACACGCCGGCCAGCACGCCAAAGGTGCCGCCGAAGGTCGTGCTGTAGAGCGCCGTGCCGCGCGTGCTGGGATCGGGCGCAGGATCGTTCTTGGCCAGTTGCAGCTTGACGGTGCCGCGCGTGCCGGGCTTGTCGAACGGGCGGGCGTTGCGCATGTTCACGACGCCTGCAACACCGCCTTCCAGCATCGCGGCCGTGGGGCTCTTGGACACGGTGATGCGCGAGAACAGGTCACCCGGCATGAAGTCCAGGTCGACTTCGCGGTTGGCGCTACCGGCGCTGCTGAAGCTCGTGGAGGCCGATGCGACGGGGTTTCCGTTCATCAGGATGCGCGTGAAGTTGGAACCCAGGCCGCGGACCTGGATGTTCAGGCCTTCGCCCGTCACGTCGCGGTTCACCTGGACGCCGGGGATGCGCGAGATCGACTCGGCCAGGTTGTTGTCCGGGAACTTGCCGATGTCTTCGGCGTGGATCGAGTCCGACAGGCCGATGTTCTCGCGCTTCGAAAGCGCCGAGGCAGCCAACGAGCTGCGGATGCCGGTCACGACGACCGTCTCCAGTTGTTGGCTCGTTGCCGCCGGCGCGGTCTGCGCATAGGCCTGCGTGATCAGGCTGGCCAGCAGCGTGGTGCCCAGGGCCAGCTGTCGATCCAGACGGGCGCGGCGGCGCGGCGTCGAAGTGGTCTTGCTCATCTTGTCTTTGTCTCCTGATTGGTTCTATGACGCCTCCACCATCAAAATGGTAGCGCGCACATTTTCAATTTACGCCCGCAGGAAACCCCAGTCAACGAGGGTGTGTACTAATGTATTAGTGACTCGTCGCACGGAAAGTCCGCTTGGAAATTGCCGTCCAATCGAAAACCGGATAGCGCTCTCAAGGGCGGCGGCCGGCTGTCAATCCATCGATGGCAGTACGGCGGCAGCCTGGCGGCCGGAGCACCTTTGTCATATGCAGCAGATCAGCCATGCCCGCCGAGAGGGCCAGGCCTATTCGGCGCGGCACGGTTGGCTCGAACCCCATGCGCCGGACGCTTCCAGCCCGCGATGACAATGCCCCCTGCACCCGCGCAACAGCGGCAGATTTGGCCTTCAACCTGAGATGAACTTCACGCTAGATCCCACCCGCCACGCGGCACCCCAGGTCGTCGAAGCACTTAGAGCGGCCATCATTTCCCTGGAGTTGGCGCCCGGGAGCGCCCTTGACCGCGGTGAACTGGCGCAACGCTTCGGCGTCAGCCAGACGCCGGTGCGCGACGCGCTCATGCGCCTCAGCGAAGAAGGCCTGGTGCTCATCCGCGCGCAGTACACGACGCAGGTCAGCCGGATCGACGTGCCGGCGGCCCGCGAAGCGCATTTCTTGCGCCGATCCATCGAAATCGAAATCGCGCGCCTGCTGGCTCTCTCCCATGACCAGGCGGTGATCGCCGACCTGCACACGCAGTTGTCGCGCCAAGCGGGGCTCGCCGCCAGCAAGGACTATCCCGCCTTCATCGCCGCCGACAAGGAGTTCCACCGGCTGATGTATGCGGCCGCCGGGTTGCCGCGGCTGTGGTCGGTGGTGACGCGCATGTCGGGCCACATCGACCGGCTGCGCCTGCTGCACGCGCCGGCGCAGGGGAAGGTTGAGTCCATCCTGGCCGGCCACAAGGCCATCCTGGAGGCCATCGAATCGGGCGATGCCGAGGTGGCCCAGCAAGCCGTTCGCGAACACCTGTCGGGAACCCTGGCCTCGGTGGACGAGATCCAGCAGCGCTATCCGGAGTACCTCATCCTTTCCTGATCAGGAAGGTGCTGCGGGGGCCGCCCGGCTTGGCAGCGTGTTAGGTAGCGCTCACAATTTGGGACCGACACCCGCCCAGGCCGCCCCCGCCGCATGACCCAGATACACGACACCTTCCTTCCCGCCGACGCCGACCGTGCGCTGCTGCTCGGCCGCGTCTGGCGCACCGAAACCAACGGTCCGGCCCTGGTGGCCGTGCGCCACGGCGAGTTCGTCGACCTGTCGGCCCACGCGGCGACGATGGCCGAGCTGCTGGACCACCCCGAACTGCTGCACATCGCCCGCAACGCGCCCGGCCAGGTGCTCGGCCCCGTTCAAGCCCTGATGCAAGCAGCGCTGGCCGACCCGGCCAGCCCTCAACTGCTCGCCCCCTGCGACCTGCAAGCCGTCAAGGCCTGCGGCGTGACCTTCGCCGTCAGCCTGCTGGAGCGCGTCATCGAAGCCCAGGCCGGTGGCGACGCGGCCCGCGCCCACGCGCTGCGCGAGCAGCTGAAGGCGACGCTGGGCGGCGACCTGTCTGCCATCCGCCCGGGCTCGCAAGCCGCGCAGAAGCTGAAGGCCGAGTTCGTCGCCCGCGGTGCCTGGTCGCCCTATCTGGAGGTGGGGCTGGGGCCGGATGCCGAGGTCTTCACCAAGGCCCAGCCCATGTCGTCCGTCGGCTTCGGCGCGGCGGTCGGCCTGCACCCGGACTCGCAGTGGAACAACCCCGAACCCGAGGTCGTGCTCGCCGTCAACGGCCGCGCCGAGGTCGTCGGCGCGACGCTGGGCAACGACGTCAACCTGCGCGACATCGAGGGCCGCAGCGCCCTGCTGCTCGGCAAGGCCAAGGACAACAACGCCTCCTGCGCCATCGGCCCCTTCATCCGCCTGTTCGACGAACACTTCACGCTGGACACGGTGCGACAGGCCGAGGTCAGCCTGCGCATCGAGGGCGCGGACGACGGCTTCGTGCTCGACGGCGTCAGCCGCATGCAGGAGATCAGCCGCGACCCGCTGGAATTGGTGGGCCATGCCTGCGGGCCGCATCACCAATATCCCGACGGCTTCATGCTCTTCCTCGGCACGATGTTCTCGCCCATCCAGGACCGCGGCGCGCCGGGCGCCGGCTTCACGCACCGCCTCGGCGACCGCGTGACGATTGCCAGCCCTGCCCTCGGCGCCCTCGTCAACACCGTGCAGCGCAGCGATGCGCTGCCACCGTGGACCTACGGCGTCGGCGCGCTGATGAAGCATCTGCGGAGCCGCGCTCGATGAAGCGGCTGCGCTCCCAGGACTGGTTCGACAACCCCGACCACGTCGACATGACGGCCCTCTATCTGGAGCGCTTCATGAACTACGGCCTGACGGCGCAGGAGCTGCGCTCGGGCCGGCCCATCATCGGCATCGCGCAAAGCGGCAGCGACCTGAGCCCCTGCAACCGCATCCATCTGGAACTCGCCAAGCGCGTGCGCGACGGCATCCGCGACGCCGGTGGCATCGCGATGGAGTTCCCGCTGCATCCCATCTTCGAGAACTGCCGCCGCCCCACCGCGGCGCTGGACCGCAACCTCGCCTACCTCGGCCTGGTCGAGATCCTGCACGGCTACCCGCTCGACGCCGTCGTGCTGACGACGGGCTGCGACAAGACGACGCCGGCCCAGGTCATGGCGGCCTCCACGGTCGACATCCCCGCCATCGTGCTGTCCGGCGGGCCGATGCTGGACGGCTGGTTCGAGGGCCAGCTCGTTGGCTCGGGTGCCGCCATCTGGGCGGGCCGCCGGCGCCTCGCGGCCGGAGAGATCGACGAAGAGACCTTCATAGCGATCGCCGCCGCCTCGGCGCCCTCCGCCGGCCACTGCAACACCATGGGCACGGCGTCGACGATGAACGCGCTGGCCGAGGCCCTGGGCCTGTCGCTGACCGGCTGCTCGGCCATCCCCGCGCCCTACCGCGAGCGCGGCCAGATGGCCTACGAGACCGGGCGGCGCATCGTCGCGATGGCGCGCGAGGACCTGCGACCGTCGAAGATCCTCAGCCGCGACGCCTTCCTCGACGCCATCGTCGTCAACGCGGCCATCGGCGGCTCGACGAATGCCCAGCCCCATCTGATGGCCATGGCGCGCCACGCCGGCGTCGAGCTGACGGCGGCCGACTGGACCGAGGTTGGCCAGCGCGTACCACTGCTGCTGAACATGCAGCCCGCCGGCCAATTCCTCGGCGAACGCTTCCACCGCGCCGGCGGCGTGCCGGCCATCATGTGGGAGCTGCAGCAGGCCGGCCTGCTGCGCACCGCGCGGCCGACGGTGACCGGGCGCACGATGGCCGCCAATCTCGAGGGCCGCGAGACGCAGGACCGCGAAGTCATCTTCCCGGTCAGCGCGCCACTGAAGGCCGAGGCCGGTTTTGTCGTGCTGCACGGCAACCTCTTCGACTTCGCCATCCTGAAGGCCAGCGTCATCTCGCCGGCCTTCCGCTTGCGCTATCTGAAGGACGGCGCGTTTGAGTGCCGAGCCATCGTCTTCGACGGCGCCGACGACTACCACGCGCGCATCAACGACGCCACGCTGGAGATTGACGAGGGTTGCATGCTGGTCATGCGCGGCGCCGGCCCGGTGGGCTGGCCGGGCTCGGCCGAGGTCGTCAACATGCAGCCCCCCGACGCACTGATCCGCCGCGGCGTGATGAGCCTGCCGACGCTGGGCGACGGTCGCCAGTCCGGCACGTCCGACAGCCCGTCCATCGTGCACGCCTCGCCCGAGAGCGCCATTGGCGGCGGGCTGGCCTGGCTGCGCACGGGCGATGTCATCCGCGTCGACCTGGACGCGGGCCGCTGCGACGTGCTGCTCAGCGACGAGGAACTGTCACGCCGCCGCTCCGAGGGCCTGCCAGCGATGCCGGCCAGCCAGACGCCGTGGCAGCAGATCTACCGTTCGACGGTGGGGCCGCTGTCGACAGGCGCCTGTCTAGAGTTGGCCGTGCCCTATCGCGGCGTGGTGGACACGCCGCCGCGGCACAACCACTAGCCACCGCGCGGTCAGGTCTCCAGCCGGCCCTTCAGCGCGGCGTGGTCGGCGGCCAGCGGCAGCACCCGGGCCGCAGCCGCCAGTGCGCCCAGCGCCTGCTGGCGCAGCGCCTCGCCATCGGCCGGCTTCAGCGCCACCAGCCAGGCGGCCGCCTCGGCCCAGGCCAGCCGCGCCGGGCGGCCCAGGTTGGGGTCGTCGAACAGCGGCTGCAGCCGGGCCAGCACCTCACGCAATTCCGCTTGCGCGCCAGGCTTGTGAAGCTCGGCCAGCAGGGCGCCGTGCACGGCTTGCAGGGCACTCAAGCGCAGGTCGGCCGCGGGACTGGGCGCCGCGCCGGGCGCTGCCTTGTGTGCGGCCAGGCCCTGTTCGACCACCGCCAGCGCCTGGACAGGCTGGCCATTGCGCCACAGCGCGAGCCCATGCTGGGTGGCCAGCGTCCGCGGCATCTGGGCCCACTTGCTCTTGGGGCCCTCCTGCCGGGCCAGGCGCTCGTTCTCGGTCCAGGCCAGCGTCGAGGCCTCGAGCGCCGCGGCCCATTCGCCGCGGCGCAGCTGCACCAGCGACAGGTTGTTGGCCTCCTGCAGCAGGCCATCGTGCCAGGCGATGTTGGCGGGCTCGGCCTCGACATTGGCGCGGCGCAAGGGCATGGCGGCCTGCAGTTGGGCCAGGGCGTCGTCGAGCCGGTCCAGGCGCAGCAAGGTCTTCGCGCGGGAAGCCAGCGCGACGCCGAGCTGGTGGCGCAGGTAGACCTCGGTCTTCATCTCGCCGGGTGCAGCGCGGGCGTCGCTCTCGGCCTGCATGGCGGTGTCGGCCAGCAGCTCGCGGTAGACCGGTTCGGCCTTGGCGTACAGGGCCAGGGCTTCATCCAGCTGGCCGGCCGCGCTCAGCGTCTGGCCGAGGCTGAGGGTGGTGTTGGCCAGCTCCACGCCCAGGGCGGCGCGGCCCAGCACGTCACCGCTGGCGAACGGGCGGGCCTCTTCAAGGCGCTGGATGGCGAGCCGGATGTTGGCCACCGCACGCTCGCTCTGGCCGGCGTTGCGCAGCCGGACCGACTGCACCTGGAGCACCCTGGAATGCCACTGCGCAAAGCGCCAGTCGCGATGCTGGCTGGCCCACAGGCGTTCGCCCAGCTCGATGGCGCGCTGCGCCATCGCATCGGTCTGGGGACCGAGTTCGGCCGTGCCGTTGGTGTCGTTGCCCAGCAGATCGGCGCGGCGCGCGAGGATGGAGGCGCTCAGCGCCTGCAGGTCGCCATCGGGCTGTTCGCCCTGCACCAGCGGGTCGAGCGCGGCGAGGGTCTGCGCCAGCAGCGCATCCTGGGCCTTGCGGCCGCCAGGCAGGTAGGTGATCGCATCGCCGAAGCGGAACACCAGGTCGGCCGTGATGCCCTTGACGGCCGCCAGCCGCAGCTCGGCCGCCGCGCGAGCCTGCTTGGCCACGTGCGCCTGCCAGGATGCCGCCGCCAGGCCCCCGGCCAGGGCCAGCACGACGCCCAGGCCCAAACTCACCGGCAGGCGATTGCGCCCCACGAACTTGGCGAGCAGATAGCCGCGGCTGGGCGCGCGGGCGCTGACCGGGTAGCCCGCCAGCGTGGCGCGCACGTCGGCGGCGAACTGGTCGACGCTGGCGTAGCGGCGGTCCACATCCTTCTCCAGCGCCTTGAGCAGGATGTTGTCCAGGTCGCCCTTGAGGCGCTGCCGCGTGGCCAGCCAGGCCTGGGCATCGGGCGCCGCAGCGTCGGGACTGCTGAGTTGCGAGGGGCGGGTCGGTGCTTCGTCCAGCACCGCGCGCGCGGCCTCGGCGGGGCTGCGCGCGCTGCGGCCGTAGGGGCGCTGGCCGGTCAGCAATTGGTAGAGCAGCACGCCCAGCGAGTAGACATCGGTAGCCGTGCCCACCGGCTCGGCGCGCACCTGCTCGGGGCTGGCGTAGTTGGGCGTGAAGGGGCGGGCCGCGCCCAGGGTGCTGTCGTTGCCATGGCTGCTTTCGGCCTCGGCCGGGTCGAGGGCCTTGGCGATGCCGAAGTCGAGCAGCTTGACCTGCCCGTCGCGCGTGACGAGCACGTTGCCGGGCTTGAGGTCGCGGTGCACGAGCAGGTTGCGGTGAGCATGCGCGACGGCGTCGGCCAGTTGCAGGAAGAGCGCGAGGCGCTCCTCGATGCGGCGTGGGCGCGCGGCTTCGTCGATGGGCAGGCCATCGATGAACTCCATGACGAAATAGGGCAGCCCGTCGGCGCTGAGACCAGCGTCGAAGAGCTGGGCGATGTGCGGGTGATGCAGCCGTGCCAGCGCCTGGCGCTCCTGCGCGAAGCGCTGCAGCACGGCGTCGCTGTCCATGCCGCGCTTGATCACCTTGATGGCCGCGCGGCCCTCGAAGCTGCCGTCGGCGCGGCGTGCCTCGTAGACCTCGCCCATGCCGCCGCTGCCGATGCAGCGCACCACCGCCCACGCGCCGAAGCGCTCGCCGTCGCGGGACAGGCTGGCGGCCACGCTCTCGGCGATGGGCCGCGACAGCAAGGGCTCGCCGTCGGTGTCATCGGCGTGGTGGGCCAGCAGCGAGTGCAGCTCGGCCTTCAGCGCGGCACTCACGGCCAGCCCGTCGACATGCGCCGCACGCTCGGCCGCGGGCAGTGCCAAAGCCTCGTCGAAGAGGCTTCGCAGGGCGGCCCAGTCGGCTGGCGTGGGAGTGGGGGTGGTCATCGGCGGGCTCGGGTGGGCGGTGGCGACGCGACTGTAGTGACGGGGTGGCAGGTCCGGGAGCGGGGGAACCGCCCCCGTGCCATCACTGCTTGACGAGGCTGTTGCACTGCGCGAGCGACTTGACCGGTCGCGGCGCGCGGTGGCTGGCGTCGGCGCTGTACGAGGCCGGCACGTTCAGCGCCGCGTTGGCCGGCTGGTAGGCCAGCGTCACCCAGGTCTGTTCACCAGCGGTGAAGTAGTCCTGCGCCTGCACCGCCACGCTCTCGCCAAAAGTGACGATGACGTCGTCCTCGTCGCCGGCGAGGCGCGTCGTCACGTCGACATTGCCGCTCACCAGGTGGAAGACGCCGCTGCTCGACACGTCCAGCGTGCAGCTGCTGCTCGTGTAGTGGCCGACGAGTGCCGCCGACATATTGGCCGCGGTGGCGCCGTTCAGCGTCGCGACGTTGGCGCTGCCTGCGCTGGTCGGGTTGGGGTTGGTCAGCCAGCACTCCACCCGGTCCGTGGCGTCGCTGAAGCCGAAGCCACCCTGGCGCGCCACGCCCTGCGCCATCACGCCCTTGACGAGGGTGAGCTGGGCGTAGCGGTCGTTCGGTACGTCGCTGGCCTGGACCCGCGTGAGGCTGACGACGTTGAGGATGAGGTCGCCCACGTCGCCGTTGACGGCGGCCTGCAGGCTGCGTCCACCGGCCGAGACGGTCAGCATGCCGTCCTTGGCCACGGCGATGCTGCAGGAGGTGGTCTCCTGCGTCGCCTGGCCCGGCGTGAAGACGCGGCCCAGCTGCCCCTGCCACGTGCCGATGGCCGGCGCGACGTCTGCAGCCACCGCCTGCCCCTTGGGCGTGAGCACGATGGCATGCGGCGCCGGTGGCGTGGGATCGTTGCCCGTCAGCGCGGGCGGCAAGCGGTAGATGCCGCCGGTGGCGGCGCTGAAGTCGGCGATCAGGTCGATGTAGGTCTTGTGGCTGGCGAGCGCAGCGGCCATGACGCTGTCCAGCAGCGCGTCCGTAGCGTCGCCGGCCCTGGCGTCGAACACGACGGTGAAGGGGTCGAACGGCCCGGTGGGCAGCACGTAGCTGCCGGCGGTGAGGGCGGCAATCAACTGGGTGAGCGCTCCGGCGGTGTCGAGCCGGGTGCCCACCGGTGCGGCGGCCAGGCCCGCGAACCAGGTCGCGGGCGGCATGCCGGCAGCGCGCGCAATCGTCAGGTCGGTGAGCGTGGTGATGTTCACGCGCCCGGCGGCCACGGCAATGCTGTGCAGCGAGAGCGCATTCGGCGCGCCACCCACCGTGCCGCCCGACACCTGCAAGGCGCAGGGCAGCGTGTTGGCCGGCACGTCGACGGTCCAGGTGCCGGTGGCGCTGGTCGGCAGCGAGACCGTGGCCGGCCCGCTGGTGCAGGTGGCCGTGACCGTGCCGCCGACCACGGGCGCGCCGCGCGCGGCCACGCCGGTCAATGTGGCCTTGATGACCGCTGGAGCGGGCGCTGGGACAGGCGCCGGCGCTGGTGCGGGCGCGGGGGTGGGCGCAGGCGCCGTGGGGACCGGTGCAGGGGCCGGTGCTGCGGGCGCCGTGCTGCCACCCCCTCCGCAGCCGGCCAAGGTGGCAACGGCCACGGTGGCCGCCGCGATCACGAGGCCGCGCAGGCCGTGGGGAGTTGGGCAAGGGGTCGATGTCATGGTGGAGTCCGGTGTGAGGGGGTCGCGCCCCTCGCCGATTCGAGAGGCATGCCGGGGTACGCCGTGCGGCGCGGCCAAAAGGCTCATCGGGCGTGAAAACAGGCACGCCTCAACCGAGCAATCCCTCGCAGGCGTGTCGCGGCGCCGCGCGCAAAATGCGCTCGCCATGACTGCCGCTCCCGCTTCGAATCCCGCCGCTGCCGACGTCACCGAGTGGCTGCGCCGGCTCGACACGGACGCGGCCGGCGCATCGAACCAGCTCTTCGAGCTGCTGTACGGCGAGCTGCACCGCATAGCGCGCGCCCACATGGGCCGCGAGGCGAACGCCCACACCTTGAGCCCGACGGTGCTCACGCACGAGGCCTGGTTCCGCATGGCCGAGCAGACGCGCACGCAGTGGGCCAACCGAGCGCATTTCCTGTCGGTGGCGTCGACCATGATGCGGCGCATCCTGGTGAACCACGCGATGGCCAAGCGCACCGAGAAGCGCGAGGCGCAGCTGGTGTCTCTGTCGATCACCGATGCACCGGAAATCGGCGTTCAGGCCGAACCCGACGTGGTGGCCGTGCATGAGGCCATCCTGGCCCTCGAAGCCGTCGACCCGCGGGCGGCCCGGGTGGTGGAGCTGAAATTCTTCGGCGGGCTCGAAAACGACGAGATCGCGCAGGCGCTGGACCTGTCGCTCGCCACCGTCAAGCGCGACTGGACGCTGGCCCGCGCCTGGCTGCGCCGCGAACTGGGCGCCGCGCCACTCGCCTGACCCTCTCGACTTCCTTGAGCTGGCGGTGGCTTGCCGCGACGTGGTGGACACGCCACCAAGGCACAACCATTGGCGCGCCAACCGAGCGGAGTCGCTGCGATCTGAGCGAAGACCAGAATGGGGCATGTCCGCTCCAGGCTGGCTGCTGTCACCCACGTTTGGTGGTTAGATGGCCGCTGCCGCCGGGACCGGTCATTCGGACGCTGCGGACAGAGTGGCCGCTGCTCATCCAGGAACTAACGCTCGGCGGAACTCGTTCCTGCGTCGGCTGAAGTCCAACGCCCGACGCCGTTCAACGGAAGCTCTGGCCCTTCACGGTGCGATGGTTGCGCTGACGCGACTAGGCCCTTCCGGTACGGCGTGAAGCACGATGAGCAACCAGCGCCAACCCGGCAAGAGCGAGCATCGCGGACCAGGGTTCAGGGACGGGACCCGCCACGTCGCGCTACGGTGGTCGTACCGTAGTCGGCACGGGCCAGTACCGTAGGACACCGATTGGGCCACGGCGGCTAAGGCCAGCAAACTGACCTCACTTTAAACGGAGGTCACATGGAGATTGCCACCGCGCTCCGTCGCTGGACGACACCAGGCCCGTTTGCACTCATGTTCACGCGCAGCCCGAACGCGCAGCTGGCCTCACGGCGCGTACCGCAGCAGCAGCGCCTGGCTCGCCATGCAACGCTGCGGCTGCCAAATCACGAATCGGTGCTTCAGGTCATCAGCGGCTGCGTTTGGGTCACCCGCGACGGCTGTGCGACCGACTGGGTACTGGAAGCCGGTCAGGTGTTCATGCAGCAGACGGGTGCTCCGGTCCTGGTGCATGCACTCCGGGATGCGGACCTAGTGCTTGCGGGGTGGCATGCTGGCGAACAGAATGGCTGACGCCGTGCTGCACGTGCGCCGGGGATCACCTTCTCATGAACCCTCACCAGGACTTGCACTTCTGCATGACCCCGGACCACGTCACGCTTGCTTGTGCAACGACAGGCAGCGGCCCCAAGCTCGTGAGGGCGGGAACCTGGATGAGCCATCTGGAATGCGACCTGCGCGAGCCGCACGGCTGGCCCACGCTGGAGGCGCTGAGCCAACACCACACCCTGGTGCGCTACGACCCGCGCGGCTGCGGCTTGTCGACCCGCCAGGTAGAGCGCCTGGACTTCGACACACTGGTGGCTGACTTCGAGGTGGTGATGGATGCGCTCGCACCCGAACCCGCGGCAGTGATGGCCCTGTCCTGCGGCGCGCCGGTCGCCATCGCCTATGCCGCGCGGCATCCCGAGCGCGTCAGCGCCCTGGTGATCATCAACGGCTTCGGGCGGACCTACTTCAGCGCGCGCAACACGCCGCCGCACCTGCTGGAAGAGGCGAACCTGTTGCTGGCATCCGCGCGCCAGGGCTGGGCGCATGAGAGATCGCCGTTCCGGCAGATCTTCATCGCGCAACTGCTGGGGGATGCCGCGGCCGACCCGGCCGCGCGCGAGCTCATCAGCGAGCGCATGCGCCTATCGATGACGCCGGACATCGCGGAGCGGCACATGCGCATCAACTACAGCATGGATGTCAAGGCGCAGTGCGCGATGGTGCAGTGCCCGACGCTTATCTTCCATGCCCGAGACGATCAGATGGTGACCCTGGACCAGGGCCACAAGCTGGCCGCATGGATACCGGGCGCGCGCTTCATACCGCTGGACGGCGACAGCCACATCCTGCCCCTCGGCAACGACGCCAGACGAACGTTCATCGAAGAGACCCTGGCCTTCCTGGGTGGGGGCCGTTCGAACAAGCCCCGCCTGAGCCGTCGGCAGTCGGAAATTCTTCAGTTGGCTGCGCAAGGAATGACGGACAAGCAGGCCGCGCGCAATTTGGGCCTGAGTCCTCGCACCGTGGAAATGCACATGGCTTTGGCGCTGCGCGCCCTCAACTGCAGCAACCGCACCGAGGCGGTCCACCGGGCCACGATGGAAGGCCTGTTGAAGCCCGCCGTATAGGGCGAGTCGCTCATCTCAGCCGGTGCCGACGCTGGCCCTGCGGGGCCGCCGCGACCGGTTCGCCTCACCACCCATCTTTCGACGAAGAAGGACTCACGGTCATGATCACCCTGCCTCAAGGATCGGTTGAATACCAGGAGAGCGGCGACGGGACGCCCCTGGTGTTCGTGCCCGGGTCATTTTCCACGGGCGCGTCGTGGCGCGGCATCAGCACGCCGCTCTCCGAGCGCTACCGCACCATCACGACCAGCTTGTCGGGCTACGGAAAGACGCAGGAGCGGCGCAGACCGGAAAGTGACCACCTGAAGGATCAGATGGATGTGCTCGAAGCCGTTCTGGCGCAGGTGGGCATGCCGGTGCATCTCGTGGCCCACTCCTTCGGCGCCTGGGTGGCCTTGGCGCTGGCCATGAATCGCAGCCCCAGGCTGCTCAGCATGACGCTGTTGGAGCCCACCGTCTTCAACCTGCTCTCGCTAGGCGGTGAGACGCCGTTGAGGCAGCAGGTGCAGGCCATGACCTCGCGCTATGTGGCCGACTGGCAAGGCGGGGATCAAGAGGCTGTCCGGCACGTGATCGATTTCTACGGTGGGGACGGGACATTTGATGCCTACCCGCCTGCGGTCAAGGAAAAGCTTATCGCCCAGACGTACACCAACATCCTCGACTGGGAAACTGGCGACTCGGTGCATCCCACGCCGGCCGACTTCCGCGCTGTCCAGGTACCGGTTCTAGTGATCTACGGCGGCACGAGCCATATGGCAATGCAGCGTTGCAACCAACTGCTGGCTGGCTACCTGCCTCAGGCACGGGTCGTGGCATTGGAGGATGCGAGCCACTTCATGATCGGAACCCATGCCGCGCCCTTGATGCAGCGGATCGAGGAGCACGTTCGCGCAGCATCGTAAGCCGTACATCCGGGCTGCGGAGGCCAGCCTTCTGAAGGTAGCTTGGTGTCACCCGTCAGGCGACGCTTACTCATCTTCGGGAGGGATGTGCCAAATCAGCGCTTCAAGCAGCAGACGTTCGACGACGACTGCCGCGGACAGCCAGGCTAAACGACCGCAGCACCCTCGACACCGGTCGTTGAACCCGTCAGCCGGCCAGGTGCGCCGACGTCTGCTTCATACCAGAGAGCGCGAATTCGGCGGCTGATCGCAGATGACGGCAACCGCTGCAAAGCGGTCGGCCGCAGGCCAGTGCCCGCATCGGGCTCGACGTGGTCGTCTCATCGGACTTGGCTGCGCTCAAATCTTCATGTGGGGAGCGCACCAGCCGTTCAGGAAGTCCATCACTTCCAAGATCACGTCTTCTGCGCGGCCCGGTCGAAGTTGCCGAAGTCTCTCCAACTCCTCATGCAGAGCTTTTCGATCGACACCACCAGTGACACGCCGCGCAACAGCCTGCCGCAGATGGAGTGCCGGCGCATCGTTGCTAAGTGCAGCGGTCAGGTCTTCGTCCAGTGTGTTCAAGATGGGACGCGTCAGGCGGTGCGGACAGATCGCGAAAGTCTACGGGTGAGGGGCTGGTTTCGCTGCAAAGCCGCCCCCGCCAGCTTTGCCCCGTCACCCGCCAAAGTACCGCCAGTTGCCCTCCGACACGACTTCGGCCTTGCCGTCCACCACCTGGATGGCGGTCTGGTCGTCGATGGCGTAGGACGGGCCGCCGATGTCGGCGGCCCAACGCTGCGCACAGGCCATGGTGTTCTCGTCGAAACCCGGGTGGTCCAGGTGCGGAAAGATGGAGAAGTCGACGAGGCCGAGCGCCTTGTCGTCACCGGTGATCGGCGGCCTGGTTTCCACGAAGGCGTCGCCCACGCGCGGCGTCATCACCATGCTGCCGGCGCTCAGCCCCACCCACACGGTGCGCTCCAGCGACGGCAGCACGGCCGCGAGCCCCGACTGCCGCATCCAGTGGCACAGGTACAGGGCATCGCCGCCCTCCACCAGCAAGGCGTCCGCCTCCCGCACCCAGGGCAACCAGCGCGCTTCACCGATGGTGGGCAGCGCGGTGAGCTCCAGCACGCCCAGCGACTTCCATCCCAGTTCCGCCATCGGGCAGCCGGACTGTCCCGTGATGAAGCGCCACGCGCCAGCGGGGGTGCCCTGCGGGTGCCCGTACAGCGCGGTGGGGATGATCAGAGCGCTGCAGTCGGCGATGGGCTTGCCCAGCAAGTCCACCAGCGCCTTGCGAATGCTGGGGTTCCTGACGCCCCCTGAAGTGAGAAGCAGCTTCATCGCGCGAGTTCCTTTTCGTCCAGTCAGTTATGTGACCCCACCTGCGACGATCCGACCCGCCTGGAATCGACAGGAAAAGACAAGGACAAACCCGCCATCGCTGCAAAGCGCCCAGTCCCATTGTCTTTGCGCCCCCTGCTGGGCATCATCAGGCAGCAGCGCTCGTCGCTCGCTGGCGAGTGCAGCCACCAATGCCGGGAGGTCTCCATGGGAATGCATGTCGCAACGCTGCAAGGCAGCGCAGAACCCGAAGCCCTGATGGACGTCAACACGACGCCGCTGATCGACGTGATGCTGGTGCTGCTGGTGATGCTCATCATCACCATCCCGACCCAGTTTCACGCCATCAAGCTGGACATCGGGCTGAGCAAGCAGCAGACGCCGGCCTCGGTCGTGCATACCGTGGCCATCGACTTCGACGGCAGTGTCTATTGGGATGGCCAGGCCTTGGACGGCCGCGCCGCCGTCGACGCCAAGATGCAGGCAGTGGGCGCCCTGGCCGAGGCCGAGCAGCCCGAAGTGCATATCAAGCCGAACAAGCTGGTGGACTACAGCGCCGTCGCCGCCGTGATGGCCTCGGCGCAGCGCTACAGCGTCAAGAAGATGGGCGTGGCCGGGAACGAACAGTTCGGCAGCTGACTGCCGGTCGGCCCGGCGGGCTGGCCAGTTTTGGGCCAATACCGACAACTTAGGGATGTCGGACTTCCTTACATCGCTGAAGGCCCAGCGCAAGCAAATCACTGTGGCACCAGGGTTTTCTCTGATGGCACGATGCTTGCTCATACCTGCCGGTCTTTCTTTGGGAGTAAATATGTTGAAGTCTCTTGCCTTGGCCTCCGTGCTGTCCTTGGGCAGCCTCGCGGCTCAGGCTACCCCCTTCGTGCTGGGCACCGGCACGCTGGGCGCTACAACCGTCAATAGCGGCAACGTCGCCGTCGTGCCCGGCCTGGTGAACGACACCTTCACCTTCTCGCTCGCATCGGCATCGGCCGTGCAGAGCAACGTGACCACGTTCTTCGGCGGCCTGACGCCGGCGTTCTACAGCATCGTCAGCACCGGCGCCGATCACGTCGTGGGCGGCACTGATGACACCGTCATCACCGGCTTTGCCTTCACGTCCACGTCGACCGCTCATTTCACGAATCTGAGCGCCGGCAACTACTACTTCAACGTGTTCGCCCTGGCCACCCAGGCGCCGTCGGCCTACGCGATTTCGGCGTCGGCCACCGCGCTGCCGGTTCCGGAACCCGAGACCTACGCCATGCTGGCCGCCGGCCTCGGCGTCATCGGTTTCGTGGCTTCGCGCCGCCGTCGCGATCTGTAATCGAACTTGATCCGGGCGCACCTCGCGGTGCCCCGGATGCTCAAGCCCCCAAGCCCCGGCGCTTCAAGCACCGGGGCTTTTTTTGTCCTCAGCGCTGCGCGCTCCGCGGGAGCCGCTAGGCCACCGCGCCGCGCGTGTTGACGTACAGCGCGTACAGCGAATGCGTGCTCGCCATGAAGAGGCGATTGCCCTTGGCGCCGCCGAAGCAGAGGTTGGCACAGCGCTCGGGCAGGTGGATATGGGCCAAGGGCTTGCCCGTCGCGTCATAGACCTTGACGCCGTCGAGCCGCGACGCCTCCGCGCCCGCGCTGCCATCGCTGCCGAAGCCGCACCAGAGATTGCCCTGCACGTCGACGGCCATGCCGTCGAAGGCGCCCGGGCAGCCCGGGTCGATGAGCAGGCGCTTGTTGCTCAAGGACGCGCCGTTGACGTCATAGGCCCAGATCAGCCGGTGCGGCTGGGCGCGGCTCTCGATGACGTAGAGGGTTTTGCCATCCGGGCTGAAGGCCAGGCCGTTGGGGCCCTTGAGGTCGTCGATCTGCAGCGTCAGCTCGCCCGTCGCGCCGTCGATGCGGTAGACGGCCGGGGTCAGCTCCGACTCGGCCTTCTCGCCTTCGAAATCGCTGAGGATGCCGAACAGCGGGTCGCTGAACCACAGGCTGCCGTCGGCATGACAGGTGATGTCGTTGGGCGAGTTCAAGCGCTTGCCGTTGAAACCATCGGCCAGCACGGTGATGCGGCCGTCGTACTCGGTGCGCGTGATGCGCCGTGTCAGGTGCTCGCAGCTGACGAGTCGCCCCTGCCGGTCCCGCACATGACCGTTGGCGTTGTCGCTCGGGTTGCGGAACTCGCTAACGGCGCCGGTCGTCTCGTCCCAGCGCAGGATGCGGTTGTTGGGGATGTCGGAGACCAGCAGATAGCGGCCGTCGCCGAACCACACCGGCCCCTCGGCCCAGGCCAGGCCGGTGGCGAGCTGCTCGACGCCGGCGGCAAACAGGCGCAGCGCCAGGAAGGCCTCGTCCAGCACCTCGATGGCCGGGTCGGGCCGGCGCGCATTGGGCGTGAAGGCGATCTTCATTCCTTGGGCGCCTTCTCGAACGGCCCGAGGGTGACGAACTGGCCGCCCTGGCAGCGCACTTCGGGGCGGCTGGGGTCGACATAGGGCTGGGCCGCCTCGACCTCGGCGCGCCAGGGCTCGGAACTGTCCTGGGGCTTGAAGCCGATGTGGTTGGACTTGCTGTTGTCCCACCAGGTTGAGCGGTTGTCGCTCATGCCGTAGATGACGCTGTGGCCGACGACGGGCGCGCTCAAGGCGGCGACGAGCAGGCGCTCCAGGTCGTCGAAGCTGAGCCAGCTCGACAACATGCGGCGGTCGGTCGGCACGGGCCAGCTCGAGCCGATGCGCACCGACACCGTCTCCAGGCCGTAGCGGTCGAAATAGAACTGCGCCAGGTTCTCGCCAAAGGCCTTGGACAGGCCGTAATAGCTGTCCGGCCGCGGCGCGGCCTGGGGCGTCAGCGTCTCGCCCTGGCTGTAGAAGCCGGTCACATGGTTGGAGCTGGCGAAGACGATGCGCTTCACGCCACGCTGGCGCGCCGCCTCGTAGACGTTGTAGGCGCCGACGATATTGGCCGGCAGCACGACGTCGAAGGGCTTCTCGATGGACACGCCGCCGAAGTGCAGCACGGCGTCGACGTCCTTCAGCAGGGCCTGCATCGCGGCCAGGTCTTCCAGCGGCGCCTGCACGACCTCCTCGCCGTCGCCGGCCGGATCCATGCCCGCGAGGTCGGACAGGCGCAGCACGTCGCAGTAGTGCTTCATGCGCGGTCGCAGCACACGGCCGAGGTTGCCGGCGGCGCCGGTCAGCAGCAGGCGCTTGAAGCGCGGGGCGGAAAGTGGCGTCATGAAAAAAAGGCCCTCGACGGGCCGGAGTCAGGCTTCACGCACCCTTGCGCAGCGGCGGGCGCAAACGCGGGGCGGCGTCGGACTGGCGTCGGACCAGTTCGAAATCCTTGAGCTCATGCTCGCAGGGCAGAGGCTCGCCACTGCGGCGCGCACGGATGTGGCGCACCAGCAGGTCAACAGCGGCGCCGGCCATCTCCATGATGGGCTGGCGCACGGTGGTCAGTTCGGGCCAGATGGTGGTGG
The DNA here is from genome assembly GCF_056406535.1 of Roseateles sp. P1_C1_2. Taxonomy (NCBI): domain Bacteria; kingdom Pseudomonadati; phylum Pseudomonadota; class Betaproteobacteria; order Burkholderiales; family Sphaerotilaceae; genus Roseateles; species Roseateles sp. P1_C1_2. Next base: position 52,524 of record NZ_JBFUAB010000019.1, on the reverse strand, counting down.
CCAGCGGCGCATCGTCGAAGCCGACGACTGTCAGGTCGCTGGGCACGTCCAGGCCCATGCGGTGGGCAATGGCGACGGTGGCCGCGGCCATGTCGTCGTTGCTGGCGAAGATGGCCGTCGGCCGCTGCTCCTGCGACAGCAGGAACTCGGCCGCATCCAGGCCCGAGCGGTAGGTGAACATGCCCTGGGCCACGACCTCTTCCTCGGCAATGTTCAGGCCGGCGTCGGTCATCGCGGCATGAAAGCCGGCAAGGCGGCGCGAGCTGCTGCTCTGGTAGGGGTCGCCGATGATGAAGCCCAGGCGGTGGTGGCCCAGGTTCAGCAGGTGGCGCGTCATCTCGTAGGCGGCCTGGTAGTCATCGATGCCGACGGCGCAGACGTCCTCGGGCGGCTGGCCGGCGGAGACGACGACGGCCGGTGTGTCGGTCTCGGCCACCAGCTTGAGCAAGGGCTGGGAATCGCAGAAGGGCGGCGGCAGGATCAGCCCATCGATGCCATTGGCGATCATCTCGGCGACCGGTTTTTCCTCGCCCTCGCGCGCGGCCTCGCAGCGCTGCACGACCAGTTGCACGTGGCGCAGGCTGGACTTGTTCAACAGGCCGATCAGGAACTCGTTGAGGTAGCCCGCCGTCGGGTCGATGTAGAGCATGCCGATGCGGATGGGCTCCGAGCCGGCCAGGTGGCGGGCCGCCTGGTTGGGCATGTAGTTCAGCTCGGCGACGGCAGCCTGCACCTTCTCGCGCGTGCCGGGGCGCACGTTCTGCTCGCCGTTGATGACCCGCGACACCGTCATCGGCGACACCCCGGCGAGCTGGGCCACGTCGGCGATGGTGGCGACCTTGGTGCTGCGTCCAGCACGTGCGGATGGCTTCAAAGGTTTATTTCCTCGAATGATGGTCGGGCTGTTTGCGCAATCATATTTGGTGAGGGTCTAGCCCCCACGGCCCGGTGCGAAATTGAAACGCCGGGCCTTGTACTCGTCCAGGGGGTGTGCAGGCGCCCGCGTGCCGGCGGGCAGCGGCAGGCCCGAGGCGGACTGGAAGTAAGCCACGCAGGCGTCGCGCCACCAGCGCGCTTCGGCTTCCTGCACGGCGAGATAGGCAGCGACGTCGGCATGGCGGGCGGGATCGATGTCTGCTTTCAGCGCGGCCCACCGCGTGCGCGTGTCAACGACGCTGGCGACGCCACGGTCGTAGCGCGCAACCAGCTCGGCCCACAGCGTGCGGCCCGAGGCCATGCGGTAATCCCAGGGCAGCTGATGGAACCACAGCAGCCAGTCCTCGGGCGTCGTCTCGGGCCTGGCCAGGCGGGCGGCCCAATCGGGCGCGTATTGGGCCACGGCATTGCTGCCGGTCGGGCTGCGGTCGAAGCCGATGCCGTCGCGCCCGGCGCGGTGGAAGTAGACCGGGTTCCAGTCGGCACGCTCGAGGTTGTCGACCCAGGGCGCCGGACCGTGGTGATGGCCGGTGCCCATCAGATGGTGCAGCCCCAGCGGCGTCATGTAGTCGACGACGGCCTCGCGCGAGGCCAGCATCAGCGCGACGATGGGGTCGACGGCGCGCGGTGCGGTGGTGAAGGTCTGCTGCACCCACTCGCGGGCGACGCGGCCTGCGGCCAGGTCGGGGTCCCAGGCCAGGCGGCCGAAGGCGTACCAGTTGGCCTGGTCGAAATGCGATCCGCTCCAGTTGCGGTCGCTGCCGATATTGGCAACGCCGGCGATGGCCTTGACGTGCTGCGCCACCGTGGCGCCGTCGGGCCGGGCGCGCAGCACCTCCTCGAACAGCGGGCCCAGATAGACCAGGTGGGTCGAGAAGCCCAGGTACTCCTTGGTGATCTGCAGTTCCAGCGCCAGCGGCGTCTTCGGCATCGCGCCGAACAGCGGGTGGAAAGGCTCGCGCGGCTGGAAGTCGATGGCACCGTTCTTGACCTGGACGATGACGTTGGCGGCGAACTGACCGTCCAGCGGCTGGAACTCGCTGAAGGCCTGTTTGGCGCGGTCGCTGGCGTCGGGCGCATAGACAAAGGCCCGCCACATGACGAGGCCGCCGTGCGGCGCCAGGGCTTCGGCCAACATATTGGCGCCGTCGGCATGGTTGCGGCCATAGTCCTGCGGCCCCGGCTGGCCCTCGGAATTGGCCTTGACGAGGAAGCCGCCGAAGTCGGGAATGAGCTTGTAGATCTCGTCGGCCTTGGCCTTCCACCAGGCGCGCACGGCCGGGTCCAGCGGGTCGGCGGTCTTCAGCCCGCCCAGATCCTTGGGCGCCGAGAAGCGGGCGGACAGGTAGACCTTGATGCCATAGGGCCGCAGCACGTCGGCCAGCGCCGCGGCCTTGGCGAGGAAGGGCGCGGTCAGCGAATCGGCCTTGGCGTTGACGTTGTTCAGCACCGTGCCGTTGATGCCCAGCGACGCGTTCGCCCGCGCATAGTCCACATAGCGGGCGTCGCGGATGTCGGGCAGCTTCCACCAGTCCCAGATCGACGCGCCCGCATAGCCACGCTCCACCGTGCGGTCCAGGTTGTCCCAGTGGTTGAGCAGGCGCAGGCCGATCCTGGGCGCGGAGCGCTGGTCCAGCGTGGCCAGATCGGCGCCGGTGCTGGCCGCGCGAAGCCAGGCGAAGCTGCCGTAAAGCAGGCCGATATCGGTGTTGGCCGCGATCAGCGTCACCGCCCGGCCGCCCAGCTTCAGGCTGCGCAGCGCATAACCCTCCCGGCCCAGTTCGGCCCAGGGCAGATCGACACCGGCGGGCGCATGGGCCGGCGTGACCAGCATCAGCGCCGCGTCCGCAGGCCTGGCCGACGACGCCGGCTCCCGCCCCGTCAGCCCGGCCACGCCGCGCTTCAGTTCGGCGACGGCGACCTGCAGCGTCGGCGATGCCGGCTCCGCATACGCGATGCTGCGCGCATGGGCCAGCGTCTGCGTGGGCTTGGGCAGGCCGCGGTAGCGCAGCCACAGGTCGTGACCGTCCTCCACCGGGGCGCTGCCGGCGGGCAGCAGCAAAGCGGCCAGCATCAAGCCGGCCAGGGCTCGGGCCCATATCTTCATTCGGTCTCCTGTCGCGGGCCCAACCGGGTCATGGCAACCCCGGAAATGCGGGAATGTTAGAGATTTCTCGCTTGCGCAAAGCAAAATGGTAGCGCTACATTTGAGTCCATAGCAAGCCTGAAAAGAGGCGCCACCGAGCGCCGCGCCCCTGGAGACCCCACGTTGAACCCTGACCTCGCCATCCTGGCTCCCGCGACCACCGCCCGCGCCACCGCGCCTGGGGCGGCTGAGTTCAAGGGGGCGTGATGGCCGGGGGGATCGCCGCGCCGCTGGGCCGCCAGCGCTGGGTCATCTGCGCCCTGCTCTTCGTCGCGACGACCATCAACTACATCGACCGCAATGCGCTGTCGGTGCTCAAGACCAGCCTGCAACAGCCTATGGAGGCCGGCGGCCTGGCGCTGACCGATGCCGACTATGGTTGGATCACCTTCGCCTTCACGGCCGCCTATGCCGCCTTTCCGCCGCTGATCGGCATTGGCATCGACCGCTTCGGCGTCAAGCGCAGCCTGGCCGCGGCCCTGCTGCTGTGGTCGGCCGCCGCCGCGGCCCATGGGGTGGTGGCTTCGGTGCTCGGCCTGGTCGTCGTGCGCTTCCTGCTCGGCATGGCCGAGGCGGCCCATTTCCCGGCGGCCATCAAGGCGGTGGCGATGTGGTTCCCGCAGCAGGAGCGGGCCCTGGCCACGGGCATCTTCAACTCGGGCACGGCGCTGGGCGTCATCGCCTCGCCCATCACGGTCTGGCTGGCGGTCACTTTTGGCTGGCAGTTCGCCTTTGTCGCCATTGGCGGCGTCGGCCTGGCCTGGCTGGTGTTCTGGGAGCGCGGCTTCCAGGCGCCCGAAAGACATGCACGGGTATCAGCGGACGAGCTGGTCTTCATCCAGGCCGGCCAGCCCGCCCAGCAGACGGTGATCAAGCTGCCGTGGACGACGCTGCTGCGCTTCAAGGCCATCTGGCCCTTCCTTACGGCCAAACTGCTGACCGACCCGGTCTGGTGGTTCTTCCTGTTCTGGCTGCCGTCCTATCTGGAGCGCGAGCGCGGCCAGAACCCGCTGAAGAGCGCCGGCCTCGTCGCGCTAATCTACCTCGGCTCCAGCGTCGGCTCCATCTTCGGCGGCTGGCTGTCGAGCACCCTGGTGAAGCGCGGCTGGCCGGTCGGCCGCGCCCGCATGACGGCCATGGGCCTGGCCGCCGCCTGCATGCCCGGCGCCATCCTGGCCTACACCAGCGACAGCTTTGCGCTGTGCATCGCGCTGATCACGCTGGCCACCGCCTGCCACCAGGCCTGGTCAGCCAATCTGCTGACGTCCGCCACCGACCTCTTCCCGACCAAGGTGTCCGGCGCCGTCGTCGGCCTGGGCGCCACGGCCGGTGGCATCGGCGGCATGTTCATCGCGCTGCTGGCGGCCCTGGCCGTGCAGTGGACGGGCACGCAGCAATGGGTCTTCGTGTTCGCCGGGCTCATGCACCTGACCAGCCTCGGCATCTTCTGGCTCTGGTTCCGCGGCCGCTTCGAGCGCGTGGATGTCGATGCCGGCATGGACATCCACCAGCCCCACCGGGCGCTGCTGGTCGCTGGCGGTGTGCTGACGGCAGTTGGCGCGACGCTGGCATGGGTCATCACGGCGAACTGGGAAGCCTGTGTCGCCGCTGCCAAGTTCTCCGGCGCCGCGCAGGCCCTGACCGCCGCCATCGGCCTGGCCCTGATCGGCCTGGTCCTGCTGCATGCCGGCAGCCCCCGCACCGGTGCCGTTCTCCAGGTGGCCTGACATGCAATTCACCGCCGATCAGCACCTGCTCAAGGACCTCAACCGCATGGCCATCGTGCGGCAGCTGAGCGCCTGGCCGGGGCAGTCGCGCGCGGCCCTGGCCGAGTCGCTGCAGCTGACCAAGTCCACCGTCAGCACCTTGACCAAGGAGCTGATCGCCGAGGGTTGGCTGCTGGAGCGCGACGTCGTCGCCACCGGCGAGCTCGGCCGCCGCCCCACCCCGCTGTTCGTCGATCCCGGCCGCCTCGTGCTGCTGGGCGCGGAACTGGGCGTGGACGGCGTCAATGTCGTCGCCACCTCGCTGACCGGCGACGTGCTGGCCCGCGCCCGCTCGCCGCTGGATGCCAGCCGCGATGCCCACCTCGCCCTGGTGCGCGCGGCCAAGCTGCTGATGCAGGTGCATGCGCGCCTGGACACGCCGGCCCAGCGCGTCATCGGCATCGGCATCGGCCTGCCCGGCGGTGTCGACGAGCAGCGCGGCCATCTGCACTTTGCCCACAACCTCGGCTGGCGCGACCTGCCCGTCGGGCACCTGCTGGCCGAACATCTGCGCACGACGGCCCTGCAGGGCGTGCCGCTGTTCGTGCAGAACGAGGCCGATGTCGCAGCACTCGGCGAGCTGGAGTTCGCCACCGACAGCCGGCAAGACCCGCTGATCTACCTGAGCTTGGGGCTGGGCGTGGGCGCCGGCATCGTCGTCGAAGACCGTCTGCTGACGGGCGCCCATGGCCTGGCCGGCGAAGTGGGCCACATGACGCTGGAACTCGACGGCCCGCGCTGCAGCTGCGGCCGCCGCGGCTGCGCCGAGGCCTTGATCGGTTTTCGTGCCATGGCCCCCGAGCATCCGAGCAGCGGCCTGGGCGTGGTCCAGGACCTGCTGCGCCACAAGCAGGCCGACAGCATCGAAGCCGTCGCCAGCGCCGGCCGCTATCTCGGCCTGCTGCTGGGCAATCTCTGCGCGGCCTATGACCCCGGCCGCATCGTGCTCGGCGGCCCCGCCGTCGAGATCGGCGCGCCCTTTCTCGAGCCCGCCTTCCGCACCCTCGAAAGCCAGGCCGCCTGCGCCAACGTGGCGCCGCCCCTGGTCACCCTCTCGCGCTTCGGCGCCGACGCCGTCCCGGTCGGTGCCGCCGCCCTGGCCCGCTACCGACTCACCCGCCCCCTGATCGCCGCCAGCCGCCTGGCCGCGGCCGCTTGAATCCCATGATCACCAATCCCATCCTGCCGGGCTTCCACGCCGACCCCTCGATCTGCCGCGTCGGGGACGATTACTACATCGCCACCTCCACCTTCGAATGGTGGCCCGGCGTGCGCATCCACCATTCGCGCGACCTGAAAAACTGGCGCCACCACAGCTATGCCTGCACGCGCAAGAGCCAGCTCGACCTGAGCGGCCACCCCGACTCGGCCGGCGTCTGGGCGCCCTGCCTGAGTTTTGCTGCCGGCCAGTTCTGGCTGATCTACACCGATGTGCGCTCCACCATCGGCGCCTTCAAGGACACGCACAACTACCTCATCACGGCGCCCAGCATCGACGGCCCCTGGAGCGAACCCATCTACCTGAACAGCTCGGGCTTCGACCCCAGCCTCTTCCATGACGAGGACGGCCGCCACTGGCTGGTCAACCAGCAATGGATACACCAGCCCGGCAAGCACCACTTCAACGGCATCCTGCTGCAGGAATACGACCACGAAGCCCGGTGCCTGGTCGGCCCGGTGAAGAACATCTATGCCGGCACCGAGCTGCAGGTCGTCGAGGGCCCGCACCTCTACCGCCGCAAGGGCTGGTACTACCTGCTGACGGCCGAGGGCGGCACCTTCTACGAGCATGCCGTCACGCTGGCTCGTTCGCGCAAGCTCGACGGCCCCTACGAGACCCTGCCCGGCAACCCGTTGCTCACTGCATGGAAGCAGCCCACCGACGGCCTGCAGCGCAGCGGCCATGCCAGCCTGGTGCAGACGCAGAACGGCGACTGGTATCTCGCCCACCTCTGCGGCCGGCCGCTGGAATGGAGCGGCCCGAATGCCGACAAGCAGAACGGCGTTTATGAAAACCTGCACTGCCCGCTGGGCCGCGAGACCGGCATCCAGCGCATCCACTGGCGCGACGACGACTGGCCCGAGATCGAAGGCGGCGGCAATGCGCCGCGCCTGCAGGTGGCCGAACCGGGCCTGCCCGAGCATGTCTTCCCGGCCGAGGCAGCCCGTGACGACTTCGATTCGACAACGCTCAACCCTCACCTGAACTCGCTGCGTGTGCCCTTCGACGAGAGCTGGATCTCGCTAGCCGAGCGCCCCGGTTTCCTGCGCCTCAAGGGCCGCGAGTCGCTGATGAGCCTGTTCGACCAGAGCCTGGTCGCGCGCCGCCAGCAGCACTTCAACTGCCGCGTCGAGACGCGCCTGGAGTTCGCGCCCGAACTGTTCCAGCAGATGGCCGGCCTGGTGGCCTACTACAACACCAGCAACCACGCCTATCTGCATGTCAGCCGCGATGTCGACTCGGGCCGGCGCGTGCTGCGCCTGACCGTCAACCGCGACGCGGCCCTGAGCGAACCGGCCACGGCTGCCGAGTTGAAGGACGGCCCGGTCGACCTGGCCGTCGAGTTCAAGCACGATCGCTACCAGTTCCAGTTTGCTCAAGGCGGCGCCTGGCAGGACATCGGCCCGGCCCTGGACGCCGCCATGCTCAGCGACGAGTTTGCGACCCAGTTCGTCAACGGCTTCGCGCGCAGCTTCGGCTTCACCGGCAACTTCATCGGCATCGCCTGCCAGGACCTGTCGGGCCAGCGGCTTGCCGCTGACTTTGACTACCTCTCCTACGAAGCGCGGCCCTGAGATCGCGCCCTAGAAAACCAAACGAGACAAATCCATGGCCACCACCCATCAGCCCCTGTCCTTCGTGGAGAAGGCCGGTTACAGCTGCGGCGATGCCGCAGCGAACCTGGTCTTCATGTCCATGATCCTGTTCCAGCTGAACTTCTACACGGACGTGTTCGGGCTGAGCGCCAGCACGGCCGCGGCCATCCTGCTGTGGCCCAAGCTGTGGGACGCCTTCTTCGATCCCATCATGGGCGTGCTGGCCGATCGCACCAACACGCGCTGGGGCAAGTTCCGCCCCTGGGTGTTGTGGACCTCGGTGCCCTGGGCCATCGTCATGGTGCTGGCCTACACGGCGCCCGACCCGAGCTGGGGCTGGAGCACCGGCATGGTGGTCGCGTATGCGGGCATCACCAACACGCTGCTGATGACGCTGTACTCGATGAACAACATGCCCTACTCGGCCATGAGCGGGGTCATGACGGCGGACCTGAACGAGCGCACCAAGCTGAACTCCTACCGCTTCGTGTCGGTCAACGCGGCGCAGTTCATCGTCGGCGGCTTCACCTTGCCGCTGGTAGCCAAGTTCGCGCAGGGGCATGACCGCGCCCACGGCTGGCAGGTCACCATGACCATCTGGGCCGTGGCCTGCCTGGTGCTCTTCCTCGTCACCTTCTTCACGACGCGGGAGCGCGTCAAGCCCCTCGTCGAGACGCACAGCTCGCCCAGGCAGGACTTCTCGGACCTGCTGAAGAACGGCCCTTGGATCACGCTGGTCCTCTACACGCTGTTCCAGTTCGGCATGCTGGCCCTGCGCGGCGGCGCCCACTACAACTACTACCACCACTACGCCGACAAGGCGGCGATGTTCGACTTCGTCGCAGCACTCGGCCTGACGACGCCGGATGCAGCCGGTACCGGCAGCCTGGCCGACACCCTGGGCTACATCGTGCACGGCACGCGCGACAACATCGCCGGCTCCAACGCCGCCGACGTGTTCAACAGCATCATCAACATGGCCGGCTTCGCGACGACCATCATCGTCATCATGGCGTCCATGGGGCTGTCGGCCCGCTACGGTCGCCGCGCCATCGGCATCGCCAGCTTCGGCCTGTCGACGCTGACCGCCTGCGCGCTGTACTTCCTGCCGCCTGACGCCGTGTGGCTCATGCTCGCTCTGCACGTGCTCGGCGCCATCGTCTACGCGCCCAGCGTGGCCGTCATGTGGTCCATGTATGCCGACGCCGCCGACTACTCCGAATGGCAGACCGGCCGGCGTTTCACGGGCATGGTGTTCGCCACCATCGGCTTCTCGCTGAAGGTGGGCCTCGCCCTGGGTGGTGCCGGCTTCCTGTGGATCCTCGCCGGCCTGTTCGGCTACGACACCCAGCTGCCCTCGGCGCCCAACGCCATCGAGGGCTACCGCGTGGCGTCCAGCTTCGTCGTCGGCGGGCTGTTCGCCGCCTGCACGCTGTGCCTGCTCGTCAACAAGCTGGACAAGCAGACCACGCTGCGCATGTCCGACGAACTCGCCCAGCGCCGCCGCCAGGCCGGCGCCGATCCCGGCGACGGCAGCGGCCCGACCCACGCCGTACCGGCCACCGCCTGACTTCCATTCCCACACCCATCTTTGTTGATCCCGCAGTAAGGACCCCGCCATGAGCACCGCCTATTCCGACCTCCCCACCGTTCAATACGAAGGCCCCCAGTCCACCAACCCGCTGGCCTACCGCTGGTATGACGCCAAGCGCGTCGTGATGGGCAAGACCCTGGCCGAGCACCTGCGCCCCGCCGTCTGCTACTGGCACAACTTCTGCTGGAAGGGCGAGGACATCTTCGGCCTGGGCGCCACCGCCCATCAGCGCAACTGGTTCGCCGAGCAAGACGCCGTCACGGCGGCCAAGATCAAGCTGGACGCCGCCTTCGACCTGTTCGGCAAGCTCGGCCTGCCTTACTGGTGTTTCCATGACCGCGACGTGGCCCCCGAAGGCGCCAGCCTCGCCGAGTCCAACCGCATCCTCGACGGCCTGCTCGAAGCCGCCGCCAAGAAGATGCAGGATCAGAAGATCGGCCTGCTCTGGGGCACGGCCAACCTGTTCAGCAACCCGCGCTTCATGAGCGGTGCTGCCACCAACCCCGACCCCGAGGTCTTCGCCTATGCCGCCGCGCAAGTGAAGCATGTGCTGGAGTGGACGAACCGCCTGGGCGGCCAGAACTATGTGCTGTGGGGCGGCCGCGAAGGCTACGAGACGCTGCTGAACACCGACCTCAAGCGCGAGCTGGCGCAGTACGGCCGCTTCCTGTCCGCCGTCGTCGAGCACAAGCACAAGATCGGCTTCAAGGGCGCCATCCTCATCGAGCCCAAGCCGCAGGAACCCACCAAGCACCAGTACGACTACGACAGCGCCACGGTCTATGGTTTCCTGAAGACCTACGGCCTGGAGAACGAGGTCAAGGTCAACCTCGAGGTGAACCACGCCACGCTGGCCGGCCACAGCTTCGAGCATGAAGTGGCCACCGCCTGCGCCCTGGGCATCTTCGGCTCCATCGACGCCAACCGCGGCGACGAGCAGCTGGGCTGGGACACCGACCAGTTCCCCAACAACCACGCGGCGCTGGTGCCGGCCATGCTGGAGATCATCCGCGCGGGTGGCTTCACGACCGGTGGCACCAACTTCGACGCCAAGGTGCGCCGCCAGTCCATCGACCCGACCGACCAGCTCGAGGGCCACATCGGCGGCATGGACACCATGGCCCGCGCCTTCCTGAGCGCGGCGGCGCTGTACGAAAGCGGTCAGCTGGAGAAGGCCGTTGGCGATCGCTACGCGGGCTGGAACGGCGAGCTGGGCCAGAAGATCCACGCGGGTGCAAGCCTCGACGATCTGGCCGCCGTCGTGCACGCCCAGGGCATCTCGCCGCAAGCCCGCTCGGGTCGCCAGGAACGCCTGGAAAACGTCGTCAACGCTTTCATCTGAGCATGTTCCTGGGCATCGACCTCGGCACCTCCGAGCTGAAGCTGCTGCTGCTCGACGAGCAGCACCACATCGTCGCGACCACCGGCGTGGCACTGACCGTGCAGCGGCCGCAGCCGCTTTGGAGCGAGCAGGACCCTGCCGCCTGGTGGGCCGCGCTCGACGAAGGCATGGCCAAGCTCGGCCAGAGCCACGCGGCGGCCCTGGCCCGCGTGCGTGGCATCGGGCTGTCGGGGCAGATGCATGGCGCCGTGACGCTGGATGCGGAAGACCGCGTGCTGCGGCCGGCCATCCTGTGGAACGACGGCCGCAGCGCCGCCCAATGCGCCGAGATGATGGCCGCCTGCCCCGAGCTGCCGGCCATCACCGGCAACCTGGCGATGCCGGGCTTCACCGCCCCCAAGCTGGCGTGGATGCGCCAGCACGAGCCCGAGCTCTTTGCCCGCGTGGCCAAGGTGCTGCTGCCCAAGGACTGGCTGCGGCTTGGCTTGAGCGGCTCCTATGTCAGCGAAATGAGCGACGCCGCCGGCACGCTGTGGCTGGACGTGGCCAGGCGCCGCTGGTCGCCCGAGGCGCTGGCGCTGACGGGGCTCGATGAAAGCCAGATGCCGCGCCTCGTCGAGGGCAGCGACCCGAGTGCCGGCCTCAAGCATGAGCTGGCCGAACGCTGGGGCCTGAAGGCCGGCATCCCCATCGCGGGTGGCGGTGGCGACAACGCGGCCAGCGCCGTCGGCATGGGCGTCGTCAAGCCGGGCCAGGGCTTTCTGTCGCTCGGCACCTCGGGCGTCATCTTCCTGTGCAACCCGGCCTTCAGCCCCAACCCAGCGAGGGCGGTGCACGCCTTCTGCCACGCGCTGCCCGACACCTGGCACCAGATGAGCGTCATGCTCAGTGCGGCCAGTGCGCTGCGTTGGGTCACGCAATTGCTGGGCGAGCCCGGTGAGGCCGAACTGATCGCCAAGGTCGCCGCGCTGAGCGCCACGCAGCGCCGGCAGGCACCGATCTTCCTGCCCTATCTGAGCGGCGAACGCACGCCGCACAACAACGCCAATGCGCAGGGCGTGTTCTTCGGCCTGACGCACGAGCATGACGCGGCGGCCCTGGGCTATGCCGTGCTCGAAGGCGTGGGCTTTGGCCTGCTGGATGGCTGGCAGGCCTTGCAAGCCGGCGGCGGCACGGCGGAGTCGCTGTGGCTGGTGGGCGGTGGCGCGCGCAGCGAATGGTGGGCGAAGGTGCTCGCCTCGCTGCTGAACGTGCGCCTCGTCAACGGTGTCGGTGCCGAAGCCGGTGGTGCCCTCGGCGCGGCCCGCCTGGCCTGGCTGGCCTGTGGCGGCAATGTCGACGAGGTCTGCCGCACGCCCGAGATCGCCCGCGTGGCCGAACCCGATGCCGCCCTGGCCGCCGAACTGCGGCCGCGCTTTGAGCGCTTCAAGCGCCTGTACGAGGCGCTGCGCGCCGAGTTCTCCTGACCTTCCTCACTCCAGGCCATGCCGTTCGCGCGGCAGGCCCCGTCACGCCCATGAACAGCCTCGACCAGCTCCGCCAACACACCACCGTCGTCGCCGACACCGGCGACTTCGACCAGCTCGCGCAATTCCGACCGCAAGATGCGACGACCAACCCGTCCCTGGTGCTGAAGGCCGTACAGCAGCCGCGCTACCGGCCGCTGCTGGAGCAAGCCGTCGCTGCCCACCCCGGCGCCTCGACAACGACCGTGGCCGAGCATCTGCTGGTGGCCTTCGGCGTCGAGATCCTCAAGCTCGTGCCCGGTCGCGTGTCGACCGAGATCGACCCACGCCTGAGTCATGACACCGCAGCTTCCGTCGCGACGGCGCAGCGCCTCATCTCTCTCTATGCCGCCGCCGGTGTGCCGCGCGCCCGTGTGCTGATCAAGCTGGCCTCGACGTGGGAAGGCATCCAGGCGGCGCGCCAGCTGGAGCAACAGGGCATTCACACCAACCTCACGCTGCTGTTCTGCCTCGCGCAGGCGAGGGCCTGTTCCGACGCCGGCGTGCGGCTGATCTCGCCCTTCGTCGGTCGCATCTACGACTGGTTCAAGAAGACAGCGGGCTCGAGCTGGGACGAGGCGGCCATGGCCGGCCCCAACGACCCCGGCGTGCGCTCCGTCGAAGAGATCTACCGCCACTACAAGCGCCACGGCATCCGCACCGAAGTGATGGCCGCGAGCTTTCGCAACACCGGCCAGATCGTCGCGCTGGCCGGCTGCGACCTGATGACCATCAGCCCGGCGCTGCTGGCCGAACTGGACAAGGCAGTCACCCCCGTCGAACGCCGCCTCGCGCTGAACGAGGGCCACATCGAGGCACCACCGCCCGCATTGACGGAGGCCGAGTTCCACGCCGCCCTGGCCGCCGATGCCATGGCCCGCGACAAGCTCGCCGAGGGCATCGCGCAGTTCATCGCCGACACCGAGACCCTCGAACAACTGATCCGCGCCACCCAAGCATGAGCACCGACCTCACCCTCGCCGCCAATGCGCTGCGCATGCTCGCCGTCGATGCCGTGCAGCAGGCCAACTCCGGCCACCCCGGCATGCCCATGGGCATGGCCGACATCGCCGCCGTGCTGTGGAGCCAGCATCTGCGCCACAACCCGGCCGACCCGGCGTGGCCGAATCGCGACCGCTTCGTGCTGTCCAATGGCCATGGCTCCATGCTGCTCTACGGCCTGCTGCACCTGAGTGGCTACGACCTGCCCATCGAAGAGCTCAAGGCCTTCCGCCAACTTCACAGCAAGACGCCCGGCCATCCCGAGGTGGGCCTGACGCCCGGCGTCGAGACGACGACCGGCCCGCTCGGCCAGGGCATCGCCAACGCCGTCGGCATGGCCCTGGCCGAGCAGCTGCTCGCGGCCGAGTTCAACACCGCCGAGCACCCACTCATCGATCACCGCACCTTCGTCTTCTGCGGCGATGGCTGCCTGATGGAAGGCATCTCCCACGAGGCCTGTTCGCTGGCCGGCACCTGGGGCCTGCACAAGCTCGTCGTCATCTACGACGACAACGGCATCTCCATCGACGGTGACGTGCAGGGCTGGTTCAGCGACGACACACCGGCCCGCTTCGAGGCCTATGGCTGGCGCGTCATCCGCAACGTCGATGGGCATGACTTCGCCGCCATCGACGCCGCACTGCGCACCGCCACGGCCTCCTCCGACAAGCCGGTGCTCATCTGCGCCCGCACCCAGATCGGCCGCGGCTCGCCCAACAAGGCCGGCGGCCACGACGTGCACGGCGCGCCGCTGGGTCCCGCCGAAGTGCAGGCCGTGCGGGAAGCGCTCAACTGGCCGCATGCACCCTTCGTCGTGCCCGAGGGCGCGCGGCGGGCCCTGGATGCGCGCGAACGTGGCGCCGCGCTGCAGGCGCAATGGCAGGCCGCGCTGGAGCGTCGTCGCCAGGCCGAACCCGCGAGCACCGCCGAGCTGGAGCGCCGCCTGCGTGGTGAGCTACCCGCCGACTTCGACGCCCGCTGCGGTGAACTGCTGGCCGCCACCGCCCAGCGCGGCGACACGCTGGCCTCGCGCAAGGCCTCGCAGAACAGCCTCACCGCCCTGGCCGCGCTACTGCCCGAACTGCTGGGCGGCTCGGCCGACCTCGCGCCGTCCAACCTGACGCAGTGGCAGGGTTGCCGCTCGGTGACCCAAGCGGCCGGGGGCGGCAACTATCTGCACTACGGCGTGCGCGAGTTCGCCATGGTGGCCATCCAGACCGGTGTCACGCTGCACGGCGGCCTGCGGCCGTTTGCCGGCACCTTCCTGATGTTCTCGGAGTACGCCCGCAACGCCATCCGCATGGCGGCGCTGATGCGCATCAACCCCATCTACGTCTTCACCCACGACTCCATCGGCCTGGGTGAGGACGGCCCCACCCACCAGCCCGTGGAGCAGCTCGCCACGCTGCGCCTCGTGCCCAACCTGGATGTCTGGCGCCCTGGCGACGCGGTCGAGACCGAGGTGGCCTGGCAGACCGCCGTGCGCCATCTGCACACGCCCACCTGCCTGATCCTGTCGCGCCAGAACCTGGCCCACCAGCCGCGCGATGCGGACACGCTGGCCGCCATCGAGCGTGGCGGCTATGTGCTGGTGAAGGAGTCCCCCGACCGGCCGCTGCAGCTCGTGCTGATCGCCACCGGCTCTGAACTCGGCCTGGCCGTCGACGCGCACAAGACCCTGGCCGCACGCGGCGTCAACGCACGCGTCGTGTCCATGCCCTCCTGCTTCGCCTTCGAGCAGCAGGACGCCGCCTGGCGCCGCGCCGTGCTGCCGCTGGGCGTGCCGCGCGTGGCCGTCGAAGCGGGTGTCACGGCGGGTTGGCGGCAGTACGTCGGCCTGGAAGGCGCCGTCGTCGGCATCGACAGCTTTGGCGAGTCGGCACCGGCGGCCGCCCTGGCCCGGCACTTCGGCCTGACGGTGCAGGCCGTGGTCGACGCGGGACTGAGCTGCCTGAGGCTGTAGGCCAACAAGCAGGCATCGCAATTGCTTAATCTGGATATCAAAGCGTTACAGATCCAGAGGAGAAGCGCCATGGCTAGGGAGGACATCAGGCTCGTGCTGGTCGACGACGACCTGGATGCCTGCGAGGCATTGAGCGAGCTGTTGCGGGAAGACGGCTACAGCGTGCGCTTCGCCACCAACGCCAAGGACGCCGTCACCGCGGTGCAGGAGTACCAGCCCGTCTGTGCCCTCGTCGACCTCGGCCTGCCCGACCTCGACGGCGTCGAGCTGTCCAAGCGCCTGCGGGCGAGCTATGGCCCCGACCTCGTCCTCATCGCCGTGACCGGCCGCACGGGCGTGAAGGCCCACGACGAAGCGATGCGTGCCGGCATCGATCACGTGCTGAGCAAGCCGCTGTCGGTGGAAAGACTGAGGCGTTTCTTTCCCCCGCGCGGATGAGTTGACGGCAAATTTTGCCGATTGCCAGTTTGCTCTGCGCTGAGCCGGCCCGGCTCGAGCCGACGCCTCCATGGGCGGACACCCGCTTCGCTCGCGGCATGCGTCTTGCGTTTTGTTCCGGCTTTGCATGAGGCCGATGAGGCACTCGCGACAACTCAAAGGCAGGCGATGACCGGCACCGGTGCTGAAGACACGAGTCAATTCAATCGCATCCTGACGCGCAACCTCGCCATCCCGCTGGCGATGGGACTGGGCAGCGTCATCGTTTTCGTCGGCCTGCTGTGGCACCTCGCGGGCTTGCTCAACTGGGTGGACCACACGCATCGCATGGTCGCCAAGGGGCATGAACTGGCGGCACTGATCGTCGATCAGGAA
The DNA here is from genome assembly GCF_056406535.1 of Roseateles sp. P1_C1_2. Taxonomy (NCBI): domain Bacteria; kingdom Pseudomonadati; phylum Pseudomonadota; class Betaproteobacteria; order Burkholderiales; family Sphaerotilaceae; genus Roseateles; species Roseateles sp. P1_C1_2. Next base: position 36,640 of record NZ_JBFUAB010000019.1, on the reverse strand, counting down.
AGCGGCATGCGCGGCTTCGCGATCGCCGGCGACGAGAGCTTTCTGGCGCCCTATGTGCTGGGCCAGTCCAAGTTCGGCGCGGAACTGCAGGGCGCCCAGGCGCTGGCCGCCGACAACCCGACCCAGGTCGACCGGCTGCGTCGCGTCGGCGCGCTGGCGCAGCGCTGGAACGAGTTCGCGCAGAAGATCATCGACATGCGCCGTCGCGGTGAGACGATCGAAGACTCCATCCGCCTGCAGACCGGCAAGCAGTTGATGGACGAGATCCGCCGCGAACTGCGGGCCTTTGGCGAGAACGAACTGCGTCTGCTGCGCGAGCGCAACGAGGACGCGCAGAACGGCTTGTGGACGGCCGTAGGCGGCTATATCGCGCTGCTGCTGGTGGCCAGTGCTGCCATCGCATGGGCCGGCCGGCGCGACGTGCTGGCCCTGTCGCGCGAATACGGCGAGGCGCTGTCCGCCGCGCGCGCGACCGCGCGTGACAACGAGGCACGCGCCTGGCTGCAAGGGGCCCAGGCCGAGTTGAGCCAGCAGTTGGTGGGCGAGCGCGCGATGGCCGGCATCGGCAACCGCACGCTGGCCTTCCTCGCGGAGCGCGTCGGCGCCGTCGTGTCGGCGGCCTTTGTGCGCGGCGAGGACGGCCGGCCCTACCGCATGGCCACACACGGCCTGGCGTCGGACCGCGCCGAGCCGGTCGACGCCGAGGGCGGCCTGCTGGCCCAGGTCTGGCGCGACGGGCGGCCCTTGCGCCTGCCCGGCCTGAAGGCCGACTTCCTGAAGGTGGCCACCACCCTGGGCGAGGCCACGCCGCAGGAAGTCGTGCTGGTGCCGGCCCTGAACGAAGGGGCCGTGAACGGCGTCTTCGAACTGGGCTTCATGGACGCCCCCGACAGCCGCACGCTGGAGCTGCTGGAGCAGCTCCAACCCATGCTGGGCACGCTGCTGGAGGCGGCCCATTTCCGCCACAAGCTGCAGCTGTCCATCGAGGAAACCCGCCAGCTCAACGAGGAGCTGCAGGTGCAGCAGGAGGAGCTGCGCTCGGCCAACGAGGAACTCGGCGAGCAGGCCCGCGTGCTCAGCGAATCGCAGCTGAACCTGGAGGAGCAGCGCGCCGAGCTGGAGCAGACCAATGTGCAGCTGGGCGAGCAGGCCGAGACGCTGTCGCGCCGCAATGCGGCCCTGGGCCAGGCCCAGGCCGAGCTGAAGGAGCGCGCCCTGGAGCTGCAGCGCGCCAGCCGCTACAAGAGCGAGTTCCTGGCCAATATGTCGCACGAGCTGCGCACGCCGCTGAACAGCTCGCTGATCCTGTCCAAGCTGCTGGTGGAGAACCGCCCAGGCAACCTCAGCGCCGAGCAGCTCAAGTTCGCCACCACCATCCACTCGGCCGGCCAGGACCTGCTGACGCTGATCAACGACATCCTGGACCTGTCCAAGGTCGAGGCCGGCAAGCTGGAGGTCGCGCCACGCGCGCTGGACCTGCGCGCCCTGGCCGAAGCCATGCAGCGCACCTTCCAGCCGCTGGCCCAGGACAAGCAGCTGCGCTTCGACATCCACCTCGCGCCGGGCCTGCCCGCCGCCATCGTCAGCGACGGCCAGCGCGTCGAGCAAATCCTGCGCAACCTGCTGTCCAACGCCATCAAGTTCACCGAGAAGGGTTCGGTGACGCTGGCCATCGAAGCTCGCGAGGGCGGCCGTATCGGCTTCGTCGTCACGGACACCGGCATCGGCATCCCGGCCGGCCAGCAGCAGCGTGTCTTCGAGGCCTTCCACCAGGGTGACGGCGCGCTGAACCGACGCTTCGGTGGCACCGGCCTGGGCCTGTCCATCTCGCGCCAGCTTGCGGGCCTGCTCGGCGGCGACCTCCACCTGAGCAGCGTCGAAGGCCAGGGCAGCCAGTTCACGCTGACCCTGCCCGCGCAACTGCCCGTCAGCGCCGCCACCGAGCCGCCACCGGCCGCCCCACCGGCACCCGCCGCCTGGCTGGCACCCGCCGATGACGCGACACCGGCGCCGCCCGCCTTTGCCGACGACCGCCCCGAGCTGACGCGCGACGCCGCACCGCGCCGCCTGGCCCTGGTGGTGGAGGACGACACCAACTTCGCCGGCATCCTCTACGACCTGGCACACGAGATGCAGTACCGCTGCCTCGTCGCCACCCACGGCCGCGAGGCGCTGGAGCTGGCCACCACCCACCTGCCCCAGGCCATCCTGCTGGACGTGCGCCTGCCCGACGGCTCGGGCCTGTCGGTGCTGCAGCGCCTGAAGGAAGACCCGCGCACCCGCCACATCCCCGTGCACATCATTGCCGGCGAGGACTTCCGCGAGGTGGCCCTGCCCATGGGCGCCGTCGGCACCGCCATCAAGCCGATGACGCGGCAGGAGCTGGTCGACATCTTCCACAAGCTGGAGCGCCACGGCGCCGAGCAGGTGCGCCGCCTGCTGCTGGTGGAGGACGACCAGCGCCAGCGCGAGAGCGTCGCCCATCTGATCGCCGACGACGATGTCGAAGTGGTGGCCGTGGAGCGCGGCGAGCAGGCGCTGAAGCTGCTGGACGAACAGCACTTCGACTGCATGATCATCGACCTCAAGCTGCCCGACATGGACGGCACCGAGCTGCTGTCGCGCATGGCCGCGCGCAGCGGCGAGAAGACGCCGCCGCCCGTCATCGTCTACACCGGCCGCCACCTCAGCCGCGAGGAGGAGGCCGAGCTGAACCGCTACTCGCGCTCCATCATCATCAAGGGCGCCCGCTCGCCCGAGCGGCTGCTGGACGAGGTGACGCTGTTCCTGCACAAGGTGGAGTCGCGCATGTCGGGCGAGCACCGTGACATGCTGCGCACGGCGCGCAACCGCGAGCTGGTGTTCGAGGGCCGCAAGGTGCTGCTGGTGGACGACGACGCGCGCAACATCTTCGCGCTGACCAGCGTGCTGGAGCAGCGCGGCCTTACGGTGGAGCCGGCCCGCAACGGCGTCGAGGCGCTGGAAAAGCTGGCGGCTCACGACGACATCGACATCGTGCTGATGGACGTCATGATGCCCGTCATGGACGGCCTGGAGGCCACGCGCCGCATCCGTGCCGACGCGCGCTGGCAAAAGCTGCCCGTCATCGCCATCACCGCCAAGGCCATGCGCGACGACCAGGAGCAGTGCCGCCGCGCCGGTGCCAACGACTACCTGGCCAAGCCGCTTGATCCGGACCGGCTGATGTCGCTGCTGCGCGTCTGGCTGCCCTCGATATGAGGGCCTATCTTTTGCGGGCCGAGCGCCGGGCCGCTCCCAAGCCGGCCCGCCTTGGGCGATGTGCTTGCGGCTCATTGCAGCAAGCATCGCCGTCCCCTCGGGGGCTGAGGCCGGACACAGGGCGTCCGGTGGACGGCCTGTGCCTGCCGAAGCTCTGCGGCTGCCGGCCGCAGAGCGGTCCCGGCCAGCGGCGCCCGCGTTCAGCGGCGCGACGCTGGACGAGGGGCGCGTAACCATGCCGCAGGCCGTCATCGACCTGGAGGTGCGCCTGCTGATGGAGGCCATCTACACGCGCTACAGCCATGACTTCCGCGAGTATTCGGGGGCCTCGCAGAAGCGCCGCGTGCTGCATGCCATGGCGCAGCTGAAGTGCGATTCGGTCTCGGCCCTGCAGGGCCTGGTGCTGCGCGACGCCGCTGCCTTTGCCCAGCTGCTGCAGATGCTGACCATCCCCTTCACGGAGATGTTCCGCGAGCCGGAGTTCTTCCTCGCGCTGCGCCAGCACGTCATGCCCGTGCTGCACACCTACCCGTCGCTGAAGATCTGGGTGGCTGGCTGCGCCAGCGGCGAGGAGGTCTATTCGCTGGCCATCCTGCTGCAGGAGGAAGGCCTGCTGGAGCGCAGCCTCATCTACGCCACCGACATCAACCCCGCCGCGCTGGAGCGCGCCCGCCAGGGCATCTTCCCGCTTGCCGAGCTGCAGCAGTACACGCGCAACTACCAGGCGGCCGGCGGCAAGGCGGGCTTCTCGAACTACTACACGGCCGCCTACGACGCCGCCCGCTTCGACCGCGAGCTGTGCCGCCACGTCACCTTCGCCGACCACAGCCTCGCCACCGATCACGTCTTTGCCGAGACCCACCTGATCTGCTGCCGCAACGTGCTGATCTACTTCAACCGCAAGCTGCAGGATCGCGCCCTCGGCCTGTTCTCGCAGTCGCTCTGCCATCGCGGCTTCCTCGGCATCGGCAGCAAGGAGAGCCTGGACTTCTGCCCGCGCGGCCAGGACTTCGAGCCCGTGGCGCTGCGGGAACGGCTGTTCCGAAAACGCTGAAGATGAAGCAGCCCGCTCCTATCGAACTCATCGTCGTCGGCGCCTCGGCCGGAGGCGTCGCGGCCCTGCTGGCCCTGCTGGCGCCGCTGCCCGCCGGATTTCCCCTGCCCATCATCGCCGTGCTGCACCTGCTGCCGCACCACAAGAGCCGGCTCGAAAACGTGCTCGCCCAGCATCTGTCCCTGCCGGTTCGCGAGCCCGCGGACAAGGAGCCCATCCAGCCAGGCACCGTCTATGTCGCCAGCGCCGACTACCACCTGCTGGTGGAGGCGGACCGCAGCTTCGCCTTCAGCAACGAAGCACCGGTCAGCTTCGCGCGGCCCTCCATCGACGTGCTGATGATGTCGGCCGCGGACGCCTATGGTCGGAACCTGGCGGGTGTGCTGCTGACCGGTGCCAACATGGACGGCGCCGAAGGCATGGCCGCCATCCATGAGCGCGGCGGCCTCACCTTCGTCCAGCAACCCGCCGAGGCCGACGTGGCCACCATGCCCGAGGCGGCCATCGCCCGCTGCCCACCCGATCACATCCTGCCCTTGAAAGACATCCACCAAATGCTGCTGCGCCTGGGGGGTGGTTCATGACCATCGCCAAGCTCCTCCTCGTCGACGACCTGCCCGAGAACCTGCTCGCGCTGGAGGCGCTGCTGCGCGACGAGCGCCTGCAAGTGCACACCGCCACCTCGGGCGAAGAAGCCCTGTCGCTGCTGCTCGAGCACGAGTTCGCGCTGGCCCTGCTCGATGTGCAGATGCCCGGCATGACGGGCTTTGAGCTGGCCGAGCTGATCCGCGGCAGCTCGCGCACCATGCACCTGCCCATCGTCTTCGTCAGCGCGGCGGACCGCGAGCCTTCCTACACCTTCCGCGGCTATGAGAACGGCGCCGTCGACTTCCTCTACAAGCCGCTGGACCCGCATGCGGTGAAGAGCAAGGTGCGCGTCTTCACCGAACTGCACCTGAAGAGCCGCGAGCTGCGCCACCGGCTCGTCGAACTGGAAGCCGCGCGTGCCGAGCAGGAGCGCCTGCTGGCGACGTTGCAGCACACGCAGGGCGAGCTGCAGCGTGCGCTGGCGATGCGCGACGAGTTCATGTCCATGGTGTCCCACGAGCTGCGCACGCCGCTGAGCGTGATGACCCTGGACGCGGTGATGCGCCAGGAAAAACTCAAGAAGGATGACCTGGCCTGGTTCAGCCGCGAGCGCCTGCAGTCCATGGTGGCCCGCGACGACCGCCAGCTGCGCAGCATGACCCGCCTCATCGACGACATGCTCGACATCTCGCGCATCCAGCATGGCAAGCTGTCCATCCGCCCGCGCCGCACCGATCTCGGCGAGCTGGTGCGCCACGTCGTGGCCGACTTCGACGTCCACTACCGCGACGTGCCCCTGCAGGTGGAATCGGCCGATGGCGTCGTGGGCGACTGGGACGACAGCCGCATCGGCCAGGTCCTCATCAACCTGCTCAGCAACGCGCTGCGCTATGGCGACGGCAAGCCGGTGCGGGTCGACGTCAGCCGCACCGCCGACGGCATGGCGCTGTTGGCCGTCACGGACCAGGGCGCGGGCATTGCCGCCGACGAGCAGCAGCGCATCTTTGAACAGTTCGAACGCGGCGCCGCGGCCCGGAACTCGCCGGGCATGGGCCTGGGCCTGTTCATCAGCCGCTACTTCGTGCAGGCCCATGGCGGCAGCCTGACGGTGAAGAGCGCGCCCGGCGAGGGCGCGCGTTTCGAGATCAGGCTGCCAATGCTTCAGTGACCGCGGGCGCGGGCCTCGGCATTGCGCTTGCGCGTGGCCGCGGCCTTCTTGGCCGACGCTGAACGTTCCGCCGCGCTGCGGTTCGCCGCGGCCTGGCCACCGAGGCGCCCGCCTTTGCGAGACGGCTCGTGGTTCTCGGGCTGGCCCCGGCCTGAGCCCGATTTCTTGCCGCCACCGGTCTCCTTGTTCACCGTGGCCCAGGCGCGCGCCTCTGCTTCCTTCTTGGGTACGCCGCGGTCCTCGTAGCCTTCCTCGATGTGCTCGGCCTGGCGTTTCTGCTTGTCGGTGTACGACGACTTGTCACCGCGGGGCATGGCGGTCTCCGGCAGTTGCGATGGCCACACCTTGCGACGCTCCGGAATGCCGGGTTGTAGGACACCGTCCTGCTTACATCCCGTCGAGGCCGTTCAGAAGTTTTCCCAGTTGCTGCCGCCCTCCTCGGCCGCCATGGCCGGTCGGGCCGGCTTGAGGGCGGGTCGCGGCGCGGCCGCGCGGGCCACCGCGGGCGCTCGCCGTGGCGGCGGCGGCGCCTGCACCTCCGCACCGAGCTTGAACTGATCGACCACCTCGGCCAGGCGCGCCGCCTGATGCTTCAGGCTCTCGGCCGCGGCAGCCGATTCCTCGACCAGGGCGGCGTTCTGCTGTGTGACCTGGTCGAGTTGGTTGACGGCTTCGCTGACCTGGTTGATGCCCTTGGCCTGTTCGCCACTGGCCGCGTCGATCTCGCCGATCAGGTCGGCCACGCGCTTCACATGGGCGACGATCTCGCCCATGGTGCTGCCGGCCTCGGCCACCAGTTGGGAGCCCGCGTCGACCCTCTCGACGCTCTGGCTGATCAGGCTCTTGATCTCCTTGGCGGCCTCGGCGGAGCGCTGTGCCAGCACGCGCACCTCGCCGGCCACGACCGCGAAGCCGCGCCCCTGCTCGCCGGCGCGCGCGGCTTCCACCGCCGCGTTCAGTGCCAGGATGTTGGTCTGGAAGGCGATGCCATCGATGGTCGCGATGATGTCGACGATCTTGCGCGAGCTGGTCGTGATCTCGTCCATGGTGCTGACGACACGGCCCACCACCTCGCCGCCCTTGGACGCCACGCCGCTGGCGCTGCTGGCGAGCTGGGTGGCGGTGCGCGCGATGTCGGCGTTCTGCTTGACCGTCGCGCTCATCTCCTCCATCGACGCGGCCGTCTGCTGCAGGTTGGCCGCCTGCTCCTCGGTGCGCTGCGACAGGTCGGCGTTGCCGGTGGCGATCTCGGACGAGCCGGTGGCAATCGAGTCCGAGCTGTGCCGCACCTGGCTGACGATCCGCGCCAGGTTGTCGTTCATCCTCGCCAGCGCGCGCAGCAGTTGCGCCACCTCGTCCTGGCCGCGCACCGTGATGCTCTGGCGCAGGTCACCCGCCGAGACGGCTTCGGCCAGTTGCACGGCGACGGCGACCGGCTGCGTGATGGAGCGCGTGATCAGCCAGGCCAGCACCGCACCCATGGCGACGGCGAACACGGCGGCCGACAGCGTGATCCATTCGGCGCGATGCTGGATGGCCTGGGCTGCGTCGTACTCCTCCTTGGCCACGCGCACCTGCAGGCGCTGCAGCTCGCCCAGGGTGTCGGCCACTTGCGGCGCCATCTCGGCGACCTTGCCGTCGTAAAGGGCCCGTGCGGCCTCCATCTCGCCCTTGAGCAGGGCGGCGCGCGCCGGCGCCAGGCCTTGTTGGGCATAGCTGCTGCGCGCGGCGACGAAGCGGTCGGCCAGCTGCTTTTCCTCAGGGGTCAGCTTGGTCGCCAGGTATTGCTTGAGCAGCTCGTCGATGGACTTGATGTTGGCCGCCATCTCCTGCGTGTGTTTCTCGATGACCGCGGGCTCGGCCTTCAGCATCATGTCGGCGAGCAGGAAGCGGTTGCGTATCGTCAGTCGGCTGATGTCACCGAGCTGGGCCAGCGGCACGGTGCGGTCTTCATAGACCGTCTCCAGGCCCGCAGCCACCTGGGCCAGGCTGGCCCGTCCCAGCAGGGCCACGGCGGCCAGCAGGCACAGCACGACACCAAAGGCCAGACCCAGACGCGGGCCTATCCTGACTTGTTTCAACCAGTCCATCTTGTGCTCCCGTTAGGTGGGGCAACTCTAGGCAGGGCCCGGCTGCGCTGTCAAAGGATTTGTGCGGCGCAGCATGCGAGCAAGTACCGGGTTCGCCGGCCCGGGCGTCCGGCAAACTGCGCCACAGCCATGCGTCCGCCATCCCCACAGCCCCAGCCGCCCACCCTCTCCTTGGAACGCCGCCGCTGGACGGCCGTGTTCTCACTGCCCTTTGCCTTCGTCATGGCATTCAGCGGCCTGTATTCCTTGCTGTGGCTGCCGCAGCTGCTGGGCCCGAAGCTGGGTTGGGCGATGGGTCTGCTAGGTGCGCTGACCTGCCTGGCCCTGGCGGCCAGCCTGGCTGTTCCGGCCTGGAAAGCGCTGCGTCAAACAGGCCCGGCCCTGGTCGTCGATGCGCGCGGCATCACCGACAACTTCCACCTCAACACCCACCTGCCCTGGCGCGTCATCGCGTCCGCCAACGTGGAGCTTTACAAGGGAGGTGCGCTGGTGCTGGTGCTGCTTCCCGGAGCCCGCCTGCCCGACGGCGAGGTGGTGCGCGCGAGGTTCTGGCGCCGCCTCTTCAGTGGCGGCGATCTGAGCATCCCCCTGGGCAGCCTGGCGCACAACCCCCGGCGCCTGAGCGAGGCCTTGCAGGCCCACCTCGCGCAGCAGGGCCGCAGCGCCTCAGACAAAGCGCGTTGACAGCCTCACCACCAGCTCGGGCTCGGGCGCCACGGCCCGCGGCCGCTTGTGGGCCAGCAGGTCCAGCATGGCCGCGGCCGCGCGGCGGCCCAGTTCGGCCGGCGACAGATTGACCGTCGTGCGCGGCGGGCAGGCATGGGCCGCGGCCAGCACGTCGTCGAAGCCGACGACCGACACATCCTCGGGAATGCGCAGGCCATGGCGGTACAGGGCCTGGGCGGCACCGGTCGCCATCTGGTCGTTGGCGGCGAACAGGGCCGTGAACTCGACGCCGCGGCGCAGCAGGTCTTCCGCGCCACGCTCGCCGCTGGGTTCCTGGTAGTTGCCACGCACCACCAGGGCCCGGTCCAGCGCGATGCCGGCCTCCTCCAGCGCGGCGCGGTAGCCCTGCTCGCGCTCGACCGCATCCGGATGGCTGGGGTCGCCGGTGATGTGGGCGATGCGGCGGTGGCCGCGCTGGATCAGATGCCGTGTCGCGGCGCGGGCGCCCTCGAAGTCGTTGGAGTGCAGGCAGTGCAGGCCCGGCGCCTTCAGATCCCGGCCGGTCGCCACGACGGGCAGGTCCTGGGCCAGCTCGGTCAGGAAGTGGTCGTCCAGCATGCCGGTCAGCACGATGATGCCGTCCACGCGGCGCGCCTTCAGCGACTGCACGCAGCGCTCCTCCTCGCGACGGTCCCAATGCCCGCTGGCCACGACCAGGCCATAGCCGGCCTTGGACAAGGCCTCCTCGACGCCGCGCAGCGTCCAGGCATAGCAGGGGCTCTCGAAGTGCTGCACGACGATGCCGATGGTGCGCGAGCGCCCGTCGGCCAGCGCCCGCGCGATGGTGTTGGGCACAAAACCCAGCCGCGCGATGGCCGCCAGCACGGCCTCGCGCTTCTCGGGCTTCACATGCGGCGCGTTGTTGATCACGCGCGAGGCCGTCGTCGTCGACACCCCGGAGGCGTCGGCCACCATGCGCAGGGTGGCGGCATGAGAGGAGTTAGCTTGGCTTTTCATCAGACCCAATGACAACGCTGTCAAATCGAACGCAATCGTGCATCAAGTTCGGGCATTGGGCAAGCGAGGGCCATCAAAAAACCGGGCTTGTCGATTTGGCGGGGCGTCGTTCGTCGTGGGGTGAGGCGGCGCCATCGCTCCGCCGCACCGTGACCCGGGAGACCCGACCATGCGATTCCTTTCGATGATCCGCGCCGACGAAACCACCGGCCAAGGCCCCACCGAGCAGCTGATGGCCGACATGGGCCAGTTGATCGACGAGCTGACCCGCTCGGGGCAGCTCGTCAGCACCGCCGGACTGCGGCCCAGCTCGGAAGGCGTGCGCGTGCGCCTGCACCGCGACGGCCAGCTCTCGGTGGTGGACGGCCCCTTCACCGAGACCAAGGAGGTCATCGCCGGCTACGCCATCTTCGAGGCGCCGTCCCGTGCCGAGGCATTCGAGCTGACCCAGCGTTTCCTGCGCCTGCACGGCACCGGTTGGGACCTCGTGTGCGAATTGCGCCAGATCGACGGCCCCGGAGAGGGCTGCACCCATTCAGTTTCCTGAAGAAAGGACCGGCCATGCCCTCCTGGACAACTCCCCTGCGCGAGCACTACCGCTGGGTCATCGTCGCCGCCGGCGGCCTGCTCGGCTGCGTCGCCATCGGCGCCCTCTTTTCGCTGCCGGTGCTGCTGCGGCCCATCGCCCTGGACACGGGCTGGTCCACCACCGGCATCTCCACGGCCATGACCGTCGCCTTCGTGGCCATGGCCGCTGGCAGCATGTTCTGGGGTGCCCTGTCCGACCGCACCGGGCCGCGCCCGGTGGTGGTGGTGGGCACGCTGCTGCTGATCGCCGGCCTGACGCTGTCCAGCCTCGCCACCTCGCTGCTGGCCTTCCAGGTCTGCTTCGGCGCCGTCGTCGGCCTCAGCGCGGCGGCCATCTTTGCGCCGCTGATGGCCTGCGTCACCGGCTGGTTCGACACCCACCGCAGCCTGGCCGTGTCCCTGGTGTCGGCAGGCATGGGCATGGCGCCGATGACCATGTCGCCACTGGTCGCCTGGCTGGTGCAGGGCCACGACTGGCGCAGCACGCTGCAGATCGTCGCGGCCGTGGTGGCGGGCCTCATGCTGCCCGCCGCGCTGCTGATCCGCCGCCCGCCGGCGCTGGCCCTGGCTGCGGCCTCACCCGATGCGCCCCAGGAGGCCGGCCCCTCCGTCGCCCAGGTGGTGCGCTCGGCGCCCTTCCTGATCCTGGTGCTGACCAGCTTCCTGACCTGCGCCACCCACTCGGGACCGATCTTCCACACGGTCAGCTATGCCGTCACCTGTGGCATCCCGCTGATGGCCGCCGTGTCCATCTACAGCCTGGAAGGCCTGGCCGGCATGGGCGGGCGCCTCGTGTTCGGCCTGCTGGGCGACCGCTTCGGCGCGGCGCGCACCCTGGTGCTGGCTCTGCTGGCCCAGGCCATCGTCGTGCTCGGCTACATCTATGCCCGCGAGCTGAAGAGCTTCTACACGGTGGCTGCCCTGTTCGGTTTCACCTATGCCGGCGTGATGCCGTTGTTCGCCGTCATCGCCCGCGACAACTTCCCGCTGCGCATGATGGGCACGGTGATCGGCGGCACCGCCATGGCCAGCAGCATCGGCATGGCGCTGGGGCCGGTGCTGGGCGGGCTGATCTACGACTCGTTCTCGACCTACTCCTGGCTCTTCATCGGCGCCTTTGCGATGGGCATGGGTTCCTTCCTGTGCGCCCTGGCGTTCACGCGCCTGCCCAAGCGGCCCCTGGCCGCCGTGCCGGCATGAGCGCCATGGGTCTGGCGCTGAGAGCGGCAGCCGCCAGCCGAGCTTCTCTGCTACGGCGCGACCTTGGCCGCGAGCAGGCCGTTCACATCCAACCAGTGCATGAACACCGGAAACCAGCCATTGGCGGTGTTGCCCGGGTAGCCCAGGCCGAAGCCATGGCCGCCGTTCTGGTAGAGATGGAACTCGACCGGCCGACCGGCATCGAACCAGGACTTGACGACGCCGAACTGGCCACGGAACAGGAAGTCGTCGCTGGCGATGGCGCTGAACATCGGCGGCGCATCCTTGGGCACATCGACCGGGCCCATGCCGCCGTAGATCGGGGCGATGAAGGCCAGCTTCATGGTCTTGGAGTGCAGGGTGGCGTGCATGGTCAGGCCGGCGCCGGCCGAGAAGCCGACCATGCCCAGCCGACCGGGGTCGACACCCCAGGCCTTGGCCCGTGACAGGATGAGGGCGTAGGCGGCCTCGGCATCGGCGAGCTGGTTGGAGAGGTCGGGATTCAGCGGCGGCGGCGTGCTGCCGGTACCGATGGCTGAGAACATCCGGTTCATCGAGTCCTCCAGGCCCTGGAGCGTGTCCGGCGTTGGAATCAGGCGGTACTTGAGCACGAAGGCCGCCACGCCCCGGTCGGCCAGGGCCTTGGCCACCTTCCAGCCCTCGTTGTTGATGGACAGCCAGCGAAAGCCCCCGCCCGGCGTCACGATGACGGCCGTCCCCGTGGCCTTTCCCGGCGCCGGCAGGAAGGGCGTGAGCGTGGCGGTGCTGACGTTGCGCACCATGGGCTCGCCCCACTGGCGGAACCAGCCTTCGGCGGCGGGCTGCTTGTCGACGCCGCCGGTGCCGAGCACGATGGCCTCGGGCTCGGGCGGCGCCTGCAGGGGGTGGATGCGCCCGTCCTGGGCGCGTGCGCCGGTGGTGACAGCCAGCAGCAGGGAGAAGGACAGGGACAGCAGGGTGGAAGGCAGCGATGGCATGGGTCTGTGACTCCGTTGGGGGCGTTCAGCGCGGCAGCTGAACCTGTTGCTTGAGTGAGAACTCGGCGCTCGTCGACGGTGCAGCCGTGCCGGGCTGGCCGCCGCCCACGCTGAGTCGGTAGCTGCCCGGCATGAGCTGGCGCAGGCCGTCACGGTCCACGAAGCTGAGGTCGCGCGCATCCAGCCGGTAGCTCAGCTCGCGCCGCTCGCCGGCCTTCAGGTGCAGGCGCTGGAAACCGCGCAGCGCCAGGCGCGGGCCACCCTCGAAACGGGGTGGCAGCAGATAGAGCTGGGCGACCTCGTCACCGTCGCGGGCGCTGGTGTTGATGACGGCCGTGCGCACCAGCAGGCGGGTCTGCAGGCCGTCCTCCTGCACCTCGACGGTGGCGGGCTCGTAGCGGAAGTTCGAATAACTCAGCCCATGGCCGAAGGGATAAACCACCTCGCCACCGAAGAAGCGGTAGGTGCGGCCGGCCATGCGGTAGTCGTCGAAGGGCGGCAAGTCGGCTGCGCTGCGATAGAAGCTCACCGGCAGGCGCCCGGCCGGGTTGGCCGCACCGCCCAGCACCTGGGCGATGGCCTGGCCGCCGCCTTCGCCCGGATACCAGGCTTGCAGGATGGCTGCCGCGTGGGCCTTGGCCCAGGACAGGTCGATGGCGCTGCCGCTGAGGTTCAGCACCACCAGCGGCTTGCCGAGTGCGGCGGCGGCCTGCAGGTAGGCGCGCTGGTCGGCGGGCAGGTCGAGCTTGGTGCGGTCACCGCCCTGGAAGCCGTCGATCTTGACCGGCATCTCCTCGCCCTCGAGGTCCGACGTCAGGCCCACGACGGCCACGACCACGTCGGCATTCGCCACGCCCGCGCGCAGCTCCGCCAGCGGCTGGCGCGAAACGCGCTTCCAGACCATGCCGGGCGGCGCGCCGCCGCCCGATTCGGCCTCGAAGCGCAGCGCGACGCGCTCGCCCTTTTTCAGCTCGACCTGCGCCAGGGCGACCGGCTCGGCCCACTGCGTCGGGCGCTTCGCCAAGCTGAGGTCGCGCCCGCCGATGCGCAGCTGACCCTTGATGCCCGCCACGCCGAGCCGGTAGCTGCCGCTTTCGGGCGCGACCAGGAAACCCGTCCAGACGACGCGTGTCACCTCGCCGGCTTCGGCAAAGTCCCGCGCGTGCGATTCGAGCTGCGCCACGCCGTGGCTCGCAAAGGCCTTGGCCTGGAAGCGGCGCTTGCCCCTCTCCCTCGAAGAGCCGGCCTCCAGGTTGAAGTAGCTGGCGCGCAGCCCGGGGCTGCCGTCGGGCGCGATGAAGGCGCTGGACGGCACCGGGTCGCCGTCGGTGATGGAAGGGCCGAAGGGCAGGAGCTGGACCTGGGCCGCCGTGAACTGCTGGCTCAAGGCCTCGAAGACCGTCTGCGTCGGCCCGGTCTGGCCCGACGAATAGTTGCCGCGCATGACGCGGCGCGCATCCGCCAGCGGGCCGACGACGGCGATGCGGGCCGTGGCCGGCAGCGGCAGCACGCCGTCGTTCTTCAGCAGCACCAGGCTCTCGACCGCGGCCCGCAGCGCCAGGGCGCGGTGCCCCGCCGAGTTGATGGTCTCGGCCGCGGGGAAGCTGCGCTCCCCCAGGCCCGGCAGGTCGCCATTGCGCAGCCGCGCCGAGAACAGGCGCACCAGCGCGTTGTCGATGTCGGCTTCGCGGAGGTAGCCGCGCTGCAGCGCCTGCTTGTAGCGCTCGCCCAGGCCCGGCGTGTGCGACAGGGTCGCGCCATTGCACTCGTTGTCCATGCCGGCCTTCAGCGCCGCAGCCGCCCCGGCGGCGGCGTCGACGGCGTATTTGTGGTGGGCGCTGATGTCGATCACCGCATCGCAGTCCGACACCACATAGCCGTTGAACTTCCAGTCCTGCCGCAGCGTTTTCACCAGCAGACTCTGGCTGGCGCAGGCCGGCTCGCCGTTGACGCGGTTGTAGGCGCACATGATGGAGCCGGCCTGGGCGTCGACGATGGCCGCGCGGAAGGCCGGCAGATAGGTGTCCTCCAGGTCCTGCGCCGAGACCCACACGTCCACCGAGTGGCGCGTCGATTCCGGGCCGCTGTGCACCGCGAAGTGCTTGGGGCTGGCGATCACCTGGGGCCGTTGGGCATCCGGCCCCTGCATGCCGCGCACGAAGGCCTTGGCCAGCGTGCCGGTCAGGAAGGGGTCCTCGCCATAGGTCTCCTGGCCCCGGCCCCAGCGCGGGTCGCGGAAGATGTTGATGTTGGGCGACCAGGTGTCCAGCGAACCGCCGATGCGGTTCGGGTTGTCCTTGCCACGCCCCATTGCGTAGACGGCCCTCACCTCGGTGCTGATGGTCGCCGCGACGTCCTGCATCAGGTGGTCGTCGAAGCTGGCGGCCAGCCCGACGGGCTGCGGGAAGTTGGTCGTCGCGCCGGGACCGAAGGCGCCATGCAGCGACTCCGTCCACCAGTTGTAGGCCGGGATGTTGAGGCGCGGAATGGCGGGCGCGCCGTTGAGCAACTGCTCCGTCTTCTCGTCGAGCGTCAGCTGCGACACGATCTGGCGGGCCTTGGCTTCAGCGTCACTCTGCGGCGAGGCCGTGGCCGGCCCCATGAATGCCAGGCCCCAGGCGAGGCAGGTGGCGGAAAGCATCTTCATGTGTGTCTCCAGATTTGTTCTCGCGCGACGGCCGCCGTCCTCACCAGGCCCGGAACCGCCCCGTCACATGCAGCATGGCCATGAACTGCAGCAGGCCGTCGTAGTAGCGCCATTGGCCACCGGGCGCCTCCAGCGCCCACAGGTCGTTGACGAAGCGCTCGGCCAGCGACTTGTCGACGAGCAGGGACGCGACGGCATTGCTGGCCATCAGGCCCGTGGACGCTTCGGGGTTCAGCGGCTTGCCGTCCAGCGTGTAGAGATGGGGATAGGGCTTGCCGCCCTGACCCTGTGACGCGAAGAAGCCCAGCAGCCGGCGGCTCAGGCCCGCAGCTTCCGGGTTCTTGTCCCACCAGGCCTGGTCGACGCTCCAGTTCACCGCCGTGCGGAAGGCGTCATAGCGGAAGTCCTCGTGACCCTCGTGCTTGTGCGGGCGGCCATCGAACTCGGCGTAGTCGGGCGTGAGGCCGGTCTTGGGATGGGCCGCGACGGAGAAATAGGCGCGGCTGATGTCGGCGATCTCGGCCCAGCGCTTGCGGTCCTCCGGCTTGTCGGCGCGACGAGCCCAGATCTCGTAGAAGGCCGGCAGGTGATAGGACGGATCGCTGAAGTCAGCCGCCTCGCCAATCGGCACGAAGACGACCTGGCCGCGGTCGGGCGAAAACATGGACCGCACGCCGGCCACGACACCGCCGTTCAGGGCCTCCTTGTGCAGCATGGTGCTGAGCAGGGCCTGGGCCTGGGCGTTGTAGTCGTAGAGGCCAGCGCCATTGCCCCAGCGCGAAGCCGCCATCAGCAGCGCGGTCGCGAAATACTCCTCGCCATCGGAGGCCGGCACGGCGTCCTTGTCGCAGCCCTTGGGCTGGCACTGCCAGCGGAAATAGCCGGCGCGCGGGCCGGTGCGGTAGCGCATATGCGTCGCGGCCCAGTTCCACAGCGCGTCGAACTCGGCCTTGCGGCCCATCTGCACGGCAATCATCATCCCGTAGGACATGCCCTCGCTGCGCACATCGGCGTTGTTGACGTCCAGCACATAGGCGGCCGGGCCGTCGGGCGTCGCGGCGGCGGGGTAGACGACGCGGTGCTCGGCATCGCCTTCAAAGAGCGACTTCCAATAGCCGGCCAACTTGGCGTCGATGTTGGCCTCGCTGATGTCGGGGCGAATCTCGCGCAGCAGGTTGCGGTAGTTGCCGGTGATGGCCGCACCGCGCGGCGGGACGGTGACCGAGGCCAACGGCGCCAGCACCAGCTTGTGCAGCACCGCGTTGTCATCCAGGCGCCAGACCTTGATGACATGGCGGCCGGGCTGCAGGCTGGTGAAGCGCGCGCTGAGAACAAAACTGTTGTCCTTGACGGCCCGGGCCCAGTCCTTCTCCTGGCGGCTCAGCTCGGCACCCGGCGTGGGCACCAGGTCGAGCTTGAGTTCCTGAGGCGCCAGGTCGTCGATGGCCACGGCCAGGCGGATGCCGCCGGCGTTGCGCGTGTCCAGCGTCGGCACCATGTGCAGGCTCAGCAGCATGTCGCCGCTGTAGGTGGTGTCGACGTCGTACTCCAGCCGCACGCCATCGCCCAGCGTCGTCGCCGTGCGGCCTTGCGGCAGCGTCGTCACGGCGCCCAGGCTTTGGCCGAGGTTGGGAATCGCGGTCCAGGTCAGCCCCTGGCCATTGACGGCACGGCTGAAGCGCGGCGCTTCGATCGTGATCGCGTTCGAGGCTGCGGCCGTGGCACGTTCCAGCTGGCGCTGCACCTCGGTCGCATCGGCGCTACCTGCCACACGCTTCACGGTCGGCATGACGTTCTTGTCCGGCTGCTGCCAGCTCGTGTAGCCGATATGGGTCTGCAGCATCATGCCGGCCCATTTGCCGCCGGCAATGGCGTGGTACTGGTCGGCAATCGCCTCGTCCCGCGCGAACGCGGCCTCGGCGCGGTCGGCGAAGACATTGGCCCGCGCATCGCCGGCGGCGGCCAGCTTGCGGTTCCAGGCCGTTGCATAGTGCAGGCGGTAGAGGTTGGCCATCGCCAGCACCGGGTGCTCGACGAGCTGGAAGTAGGCGTCGAGCTGGTCGGCCCGCAGCCCGGCCTTGATGCTGGCGACTCGCGCCTCCAAAGCGGTCCACTCGGCGACGCGCCGCCCAAAGTCGCCGCCGTCCAGCGTGTCGGCCGAAGCGCCGCCAAGCGGGAAGCTGCCCGCATCGATCAGCTCGGGCTTGCGCCGCGCCGCGTACTGGCTGTAGCGCGTGACCAGCTCGCCGATCTCGGCCGCGTTGGCTGCGCCGAAGGTCTGCGCTGCCCAGTCTTTCGGGTAGGTGGCCAACGCCGCCGGCGTCATGGCCTTGGGCGACCAGGCCATGTCGAGGAAGAAGCTGATCGGAAACTCCATCGGCTTGATGTCGCCGACGTTGACGATCCACAGCGCATCCGCGCCGCGCTCGTGCGCGAGGTTCATCTGCTGCCAGGTCTTCTCGATCTGGTTGGTGTTGAGCCACTTGTAGTTGCGCGGCCCGCCGACGTAGTCGAAGTGGTAGTAGACGCCGTAGCCTCCCTTGCGCTTCAGGTCCTGCGTCGGCAGGCGGCGGATCTGGCCCCAGTTGTCGTCGCAGAACAGCAGCAGCACGTCGTCGGGCACCTGCATGCCCTTGTCGTAGTAGTCCTGCACCTCCTTGTAGAGGGCCCACATCTGCGGCGTCCTGTCGGCGGGCTGGCGCGTCACGTCGGCCAGGATCTGGCGCTGGTCCTTGACGATGCCTTCGAGCAGGCCGATGGCCGTGCCCTCGCTCATGGCTTCGTCGCCGTCGCCACGCATGCCGACGGTGACGAGACTGTCGAAGGCGCCGCCATCGGGCCGGCCCATCATGCGCTGGGCGCCCCCGCGCCAGAACTCGCGCAGCTTCTCGCCGTTCTTCGCGTAGTCCCAGCGGCCACCCTTGAAGCGAGTCCACTCGTCGTGGGCCCGCATCATGGGTTCGTGATGGGAGGTGCCCATGACGACACCCATCTCGTCGGCCAGGGCCAAGTTCTTCGGGTCGTCGGCACCGAAAGCACGCGGCTGCCACATGGCCGGCCACAGGTAGTTGCCGCGCAGGCGCAGGATCAACTCGAAGACATGTTCATAGAAGGCCGCGTTGGTGCCGCCGAACTTGGCTTGCGCCCAGGTGGAGAGGGCCGGCGCCTCGTCGTTGATGAAGATGCCGCGGTACTTGACGCCCGGCCGATCGCTGCGCGCGCCGGCGGCGAGATAGACATTGGCCTGCTTCTGCACCGGCACATCGGCCCACCAGGCCCAGGGGCTGACGCCGATGCGGGCAGACAGGTCATAGGTGCCAAAGACGGCGCCGCGCCGGTCCGCGCCGGCAATCACGAGGGCGCGTGCAACGCCTGGCCAGGGCTGTTCGACGACGACCTGGCGGTAAGCCTCCCACTGGCCCTTGAGGTCGTCGAGCAGCAGCTTGCGGCGGGCCACGAGGTCATCGAGCACGGCGCTGCGACCCAGCTCGGCGATGACGACGACCTCGCCGCGCGCATCGTCAATGCGGTTCAGCAGCGCCGCCGGCTGGCCCGACACACGCCCGAGGTCGGCCGCGAAATTGCGGCTGGCGTGCTTGAGCGCCGGGTCCGCTCCGGCGTCCACATAGACGGCCGCCGGCTGGCCGGCCTTCACCAGGGCCAGGCCACGGCCGGGGTCGCGGGAGCAGGTGGAGACAGGCGCCTCGCAGGCGCTCGCAGGCGTGGCGCCGAATGCCGTGACCACCACCGCGGCCAGCCAGGCCATGCATAGCGAGTTCATGTCCGAATGTCTCCGGGTCGGGCGCGCAAGGGCGCCTTTCCTGTCATTTGAATGGTTACGCAATCAGGAAGGTTTGCCCTGAGTGCGAATTGCTTTGTTTTGATTTATGGTAGCGCAATCTTTTTGCTTGGATGCAGGGGTTGACCCGCTCCTCAGTGCTGCGCCCATGATCCGCAATCCCGTGCTGCCCGGCTTCAACCCGGACCCTTCGTTCTGCCGCGTCGGCGACGACTTCTACATCGCGACCTCCACCTTCGAGTGGTACCCGGGCGTGCAGATCCACCATTCGCGCGACCTCGTCAACTGGACGCTGGCGTGCCGCCCGCTGAACCGCAAGAGCCAGCTCGACCTGCGCGGCAACCCCGACTCGTGTGGCGTGTGGGCGCCCTGCCTGTCGTACGCCGATGGCCAGTTCTGGCTGGTCTATACCGACGTCAAGCGCTTCGAAGGCAACTTCAAGGATGCGCACAACTACATCGTCACGGCACCCCGCATCGAGGGGCCGTGGAGCGACCCGGTGTATGTGAACTCTTCGGGCTTCGACCCTTCGCTGTTCCACGACGACGATGGCCGCAAGTACTTCGTCAACATGCTCTGGAACCACCGCACCGGCTCCATCGGGGGCCAGCCCAAGGCGCCGGCCTTCGACGGCGTCCTGCTGCAGGAATGGAATGCCGCCAGCGGCAAGCTCGTCGGCCCCGTCACCAATATCTACAAAGGCACCGCCCTCGGCCTCGTCGAGGGGCCCCATCTCTTCAAGCGCAAGGGCTGGTACTACCTCGTCACGGCCGAAGGCGGCACCGGCTACAGCCACGCGGTGACGATGGCGCGCTCGCGCCATCTGCTCGGGCCCTACGAGACGCATCCCAATCAACATGTCGTCAGCAGCAAGGACGCGCCCGAGGCGTCGCTGCAGCGCGCCGGCCATGGCCAGGTCGTCGAACTGCTTGACGGCAGCACCTATCTCGCCCACCTCTGCGGCCGGCCTCTGGCTGGCACGCGGCGCTCGCCGCGCGGCCGCGAGACGGCCATCCAGAAATGCGTGTGGGGCGATGACGACTGGCTCTATCTCGAACACGGCGGCATGGTGCCGGCAGTCGATGTGCCGGCGCCGGTCGCCGACGTCGAGCCCGCGCCACGGCAGGCCATCCGACGCAGCTTTGTCGACTGCCCGACGCTGCCGCCCGAGTTCCAGTGGCTGCGCACACCCGAGCCTGACCGCCTGTTCAGGCTGACCGGCGGGGCGCTGCGGCTGACCGGCCGCGAGTCGGTCGGCAGCTGGTTCGAGCAGAGCCTGGTGGCGCGCCGCCAGGAGGATGCGAGCTTTCGCGCCGAGACCGTGGTGGCCAGCTTCGCGCCCGACACCTACCAGCAGGCGGCGGGCTTGACCCACTACTACAACCGCCACAAATTCCATGCCCTGGTCGTGACCTGGCAGGACGGTGTCGGTCGCGTGCTCAGCATGCTGTCCTGCCCTGGCGATTGGCCGGACAACCGGCTGCAGTTCCCGCTGACCGAGGCCGTGCCGCTGCCCGCCATCGGCCCGGTGCGACTGGCCGCCGACATCGACGGCGCGGCTCTGCAGTTCCATGCCGACTGGGGCCTGGGCTGGCAGAAGGTCGGCCCGGTGCTGGACGCCAGCGTCATCTCCGACGAAGGCGGCCGTGGCGAGCATGGCAGCTTCACGGGCGCCTTCGTCGGCATGCTGGCCTTCGACACCAGCGGCGGCGCTCGCACGGCCGACTTCGAACGCTTCGACTACCTGCCGAAATGAAGGCCGAAGTCTTCCGACTCGGCACGGCCGACGGCCTGCAGATAGCAGTCAGCAACTACGGCGCGCGCTGGCTGTCCTGTCTGGTGCCCATGCCGGACGGCAGCGTGCGCGAGGCCATCCTGGGCCACGCGACGCTGGCGGATCACGCGCGCGAGCCGGGCTTCTTCGGCGCCGTAGTCGGTCGCTATGCCAACCGCATCGGTGGCTCGACTTTCACGATCGATGGACGCACACACCGCCTGGTGCCGAACGAAGGCGCCAACCAGCTGCACGGCGGCCCCGAGGGCTTCGACCGCCGCAGCTGGACCGTCGTCGACCAGGGCCCCCTGCATCTGCGACTGGCCCTGCATTCACCGGACGGCGACCAGGGCTATCCGGGTGCGGCCGGCGTCGACGTCGAATACCGCGTCGACCCGGTGCACCAAGCCGTCACGCTGCGCTTCGGCGCCTGCACCACGGCGCCATGCCCGGTCAACCTGACCAGCCATCCGTATTTCAATCTCGACGGCGGCACGGCTCCGGTGCTTGACCACCGCCTGCATGTCGCCGCCGCGCAGATGCTGCCGGTGAGGGCCGACATGATCCCGACCGGTGAGGTCGCCGCGGTGGACGGCACGCCGTTCGACCTGCGCCAGCCACGCCGCATCGGCGACGGCCTGGGCCAGGGCGAGCAGCAACGGTTCGGCAGCGGCTATGACCACTGCTTCGTGCTCCACGACGCCGCCGCGCGCGGCGAGCTGGCTGCGGCCGGGCTGACGTCGACCGACGGGCGCCTGGCCATGCGACTCTTCACCGACTACCCCGGCCTGCAGGTCTGCAGCGGCAACTTCGTGCAGAACTCGCGCGGCCGCGATGGCCTGCCTTTCGAGCGCCACGCCGGCATCGCGCTGGAGCCGCAGTTCTTCCCGGATGCGCCCAATCACCCGATCTGGCGTCAGCAGGGCTGCATCGTGCGCCCGGGACAGCCGCTGTCCCGGTGGATGCGGGTGGAGTTCCAAGTCGGCTGAGAGCGGGGCCAACAGGAGGCGCGTGGCAGGGAGGTGGCGGGGCTGGGTCGGAGACTTGAGCAGGTTTCGCTGGGATGCTGCTTTGCAGCGGAAGCGGATAGTGAAGGCGAGTCAAAATATCCGCCTGGGTGGCGCATTCGCCGCGCCGTCACTTGAACTATTTGCCCAATGGACGAAGAGCTTCAGGCCATTCGAGATGCTTTTGAACAGTACCCGCCATCTGGTGCTGACTACTCCTTCGTAGACTTTTTCGTGATGCCGAACATCACGATTGGCAATGTCAAGGAGGTGCTGAAGCTACTGTCCGCTCACGCGGATCTAAATCGAGAGTTCTGGTCAATAGTCAATGACGCCCCGTACACCGACGAAGGATGGACGGCTCTGCGGTTCATTGGCAGCGGCATGAGCGATGAGGTGCTGCAGGAGAGAAGTCGGCAGCGCTTGCGGCACGCCGTCGAAATCGTGCGCAGCGCGCTTGGAGCGATTCAAGTCCGTCGCGCCGGACTCTTTCGTTCACGCTGAGGCCCGCTTCCAGCCTGAGGCGGCACTACGCGCTGCCATGCGGAATTCGGCGAGCGGGACCAGGCTATTCTTTAAATTGAGCGCTATGGTCATGTTCATATGCCGTCCCTGATCTCATCCTTGTTCATCGGCTTGCTCGTGTATGCATTCCTCTATGCCGTGATGCGCTTCGCGATGTCGACCAAGGAGTTCAAGGCGCAGCCTGCCGAAGACCAAGCGCGCACGCGCAAGGCGTTCAAGATCGCACTAGTGCTCGCGCCCATCAGCATCGTGGGTGCTTTTCTATTGATGCGCGCGCCGCCCGACATGATGAGATGGGTGCCGCTATGCCTCTACTGTTGCCTTTGGCTGCTTGCTGTGTGGCTGGCGTGGCGAGCCTACGGCCTCGGCGTGCGCAGGAACGCCACACTTGCGAAGAGCAGTACGGGCAAGCCGTTGCGCAACCCGGACAGCGTGCTCGGGTCGCTGGCGGCTTTGCACCTTTTCTCGGCACTGGGTCTGATGGCACTGCTCGTGGCCATTCCTGCCTTCAGGCTACCCATGAGCACCTGGGCGCCGCTTATTGCCGTCTTGTCTTACATCCACATGCTCTGGATGCATCGCATCGAAAAGCGCGCTGGCGCCTGACTACCGTACCGACGGCATGACCACTATTGGGCGCAAGGCGATTTACGGTGGGCCCGCGGTGTGCAGGGGTCGGTGGCTGCTTCCAGCCTGAATCAGCCGTTCAACGGCTCATTTTTCCGGCCGCTCCTTACTGAAGCACCCGGCGCAATGAAGCTCATGCCTTGTCTGCGCCGGCGCAGGCCTCGCAGCTTCAGCGCACCCGCAGCACCAGCTCCCCGCCGGCCAGCCCCTCGGCTTGCGCGCGCACCGTCAGCGTGCCCGCGCCCGTCGCCTTCACGATGACCAGCGCCTGGCCGCTGAAGGCGGGGCGCGTGGTGGACGGGAAGGGTTCGAAGCTTGTCGCATCGCCGTTGTCGGTGGCGACGATCTCGCCCGGGCCCTGCAGGCTGAAGCGCAGGCGGTGGGCGGCGCGGGGCACGGTCTGGCCGGCCGCGTCGACGATGCGCACGGTGATGAAGGACAGGTCCTGGCCGTCGGCGCGCAACGTGGTGCGGTCGGCGCCCAGGTGCAGCCGCGCAGGCTCGCCGGCCGTGCGCACCGTCTCGCTCGCCCAGGGCTGGCCGCCGCGCCAGGTCGCGATCTTGATCTCGCCCGGCTCATAGACCACCTCGTCCCAGCGCAGCCGGTACTCGAAGGCGCCCTTCTTGCGCCGCCCCTGCGAGCGCCCGTTGATGAAGAGCTCGCCCTCATCGCCGCTGGTGAAGACATGCACCGGCGTGACCTGGCCGACGCGCTCGGGCCAAGTCCAGTGCGGCAGCAGATGGGCCATCGACAGCTCGGGCCGCCAGCGCGACTGGTAGAGCCAGTAGCGGTCCTTTGGGAAGCCGGCCAGGTCGACGATGCCCGAATAGGAGCTGCGTGAGTCGTAGTACGGCGTGGGCTCACCGAGGTAGTCGAAGCCCGTCCAAACGAACTCGCCGGCGACGAAGGGGTGGCGGTCCAGCGCCGCGAAGACCTTGTCGGCCGAGGCGCCGAAGTCCACCGCATGCAGCTCGTAGCCGCTGACCTGCCGCGCCACCGAGTCGCCGCCGCGGCCATCGCGCGTGATCGAGCTGTGGGCCGGCGTGACCGGGAAGAGATAAACGCCACGGCTGCTGAAGGCCGAGGCGGTCTCACTGCTGAAGACCAGCTTGCCCGGGAAGCGCGCATGGAAGGCCGGGTATTGCGGCGGCGTGCGGATGCGGTCCGTGCCCTCGAACTCGGCGTCCTGGCGTATGCCCTCGCCCTGGTAGTTCAGGCCGATGGCATCGACCTCGGCCGGCAGCGGCATGTCGGCCTTGGCGAAGTTCATCGCCGTCGTCGTCGGCCGCGTCGGGTCTTCCTCGCGGGCGATGGCTTGCAGCTGCCGTGCGACGGCGGCACCCGCCTCTCCCGTGTACTGCTCGCCCACTTCGTTGCCGGTGCTCCACATGACAACCGACGGGTGGTTGCGGTCGCGCCTGAGCATGGCGCGCAGGTCGGGCTCGTGCCAGTCCGGAAAGATCAGGTGGAAGTCCAGCGGCGTCTTCCTGCGCTCCCAGGCGTCGAAGATCTCGTCAATGACGAGCAGGCCCATGCGGTCGGTCAGCTCCAGCAACTCGGGTGCCGGCGGGTTGTGGGCCAGGCGGATGGCATTGGCGCCCATGGCCTGCAGGATCTCCAGCTGGCGCTCGGCGGCGCGCATATTGAAGGCGGCGCCCAGGGCGCCGAGGTCGTGGTGCTGGTTGACGCCTTGCAGGCGAACGGGCTGGCCGTTGACGTGCAGGCCGGTGTCGGGATCGAAGCGCACCGAGCGGATGCCAAAGCGCGTTTCGTAGCGGTCGATCACGCGGCCGCCGCGGGACAGCGTCGTGCGCGCCAGGTAACGATGAGGGTGCTGCCGAGGCGGCGGGCCCCAGAGCTGAGGTCTGGGGATGACAGCAGAGCCCACGGTGCTGGCCTGGCCACGTGCCGGCAGGGTCAGACCCTTGCGCGGGATACGAGCCACGACCCGGCCGTCAGGAGCGAAGACCTCGGTCAGCACGTCAACGCGGACTGGCTTGTCGCCGTCGTTGTCGAGGGTCAGCGAGAGCTGGACCGTCGCCTTTGTCGCCGACACCTCGGGCGTGCGCACGACGCTGCCCCAATGGCCGACATGCACGGCATCCGTCTTGGTCAGCCACACCTGCCGATACAGGCCCGCGCCTGGATACCAGCGCGCCGACTCAGGCGGGTTGTCCATGCGGATGACGAGCTGGTTCACGCCGCCGGGCACGGCATGCGGCGTCAGGTTCAAGCGCCAGGAGTTGTAGCCATAGGGCCAGCCCCCGACGAGATGGCCGTTGAGCCAGACCGTCGCATAGGCCATCGCGCCGTCGACATCGAGAAAGATGGCCCGCCCGCGGTCGCTCGCCGGCAGACTCAGCTTGTTCCGGTACCAGACCGGCCCCCAGGTCTGCAGCCGGCCCATGCCGCCAAACGGGCCCGTCTCGAGAAAGGGGCCTTCGATGGCCCAGTCATGCGGCAGCGCGACGGCGCGCCAGCCGCTGTCATCGAAGCCGGCCTGCATGATGGGCAGATCACCGCCGGGGTTGCCCGCCGGCCGCGTGTGGCGGCGCGCCGGGTCGCGGATGAAGGCATTGCCGCTGGGCAGTATCCAGGGCTTGAGCACCGCATCGCCACCCGGCTCGATTCGCGCCGCCACCTCGGGCTGCGCGTCGGCCACCCGGCCATCGGCCGACTGCTTCACCTCGGGCCGGCGGTCATAGACCAGCGCGGCCGATGCGGCATCCGGGTCGCCACGCCGAAACCGCCAGCCGGTATCCAGCGCGATGCGCTCGCGCGGCGCCAGTTGCTCGGTCAAGCGGTCGGGCACAAGCCGCTGGGCTGCTGCGGGGACGCAGAGCAAGCTCGCCAACAGCACGATGCCCAGGCGGCTGGTCAAAGCTGGTGCGGAATGCGCATCCTTCTGGTGAAAACGCTGAGCGCCCGTGGCCATCATGGTTTTATGATAGCGCTCCCATTGAAGCTATCGCGACCGGCCCATGAATCTCACCGACAGCACCGCAGCCCAGGCCAGGGCCGCCCCGGTCCATGCCCACCTCTCGGTCGGGCTGCGCGCCCTGGCGGATGCGCTGCAAGATGCGCCGGGTTGGCTGATCCAGCATCGAGGGCAAGCATGAGCAAAGAGGTGGGTGACCTGCGCAGCGCGCGCTGGTTCGCCAAGGACGATTTCCGCAGCTTCGGCCATCGCAGTCGCGTGTTGCAGATGGGCTACGCGGCCGAGGATTTCATCGGCAAACCCGTCATCGCCATCGTCAACACCTGGAGCGATGCCAACCAGTGCCACACCCACTTCAAGCAGCGGGTCGAGGACGTCAAGCGCGGCATCCTGCAGGCCGGTGGCTGGCCGCTGGAGCTGCCGGCAATCTCCTTGAGTGAAAGCATGGTCAAGCCGACGTCCATGCTCTATCGCAACTTCCTCGCGATGGAGACCGAGGAGCTGCTGCGCAGCCATCCGGTCGACGGCGCCGTGCTGATGGGTGGCTGCGACAAGACCACGCCGGGCCTCTTGATGGGCGCCATCAGCATGGGCCTGCCCTGCATCTATCTGCCGGCCGGCCCCATGCTGCGCGGCAACTGGCGCGGCCAGGTGCTGGGCTCAGGATCCGACGCCTTCAAGTACTGGGATGAACGCCGTGCCGGGCGCCTCAGTGACCAGGCCTGGGCCGAGATGGAAGCCGGCATCGCGCGCAGCCACGGCACCTGCATGACCATGGGCACGGCGGCCACCATGATGGGCATTTCGGAAGCGCTCGGCTTCACGCTGCCGGGTGCCAGCAGCATCCCCGCTCCCGATGCGAACCACATCCGCATGTCGGCCGAATGCGGTCGGCGCATCGTGCAGATGGTGTGGGAGGACCTGACGCCGGCCAAGCTGCTCAGCGCCGGCAGTTTTGCCAACGCCATTGCCGTTGCGATGGCCATGGGCTGCAGCACCAATGCCATCATCCATCTCGTCGCCATCAGCCGCCGCGCCGGCCTGCCTGTCACGCTGGATGACTTCGACGCGGCCAGCCGGCATGTCGGCGTCATCGCCAACATCCGGCCCAGCGGCGATGCCTATCTGATGGAAGATTTTTTCTACGCCGGCGGCCTGCCGGCGCTGATGAACGTCATGCGGGACAAGCTGGACCTGTCGGCGATGACGGTCAATGGCCGCACATTGAGCGAGAACATCGCCGGCGCCGAGGTCTTCAACGACGACGTGATCCGGCCGCTGCACAACCCCATCTACGCCGAAGGTGCGCTGGCCGTGCTGCGCGGCAACCTCGCACCCGACGGCGTCGTCATCAAGCCCAGCGCCGTGGCGCCACACCTGCTGCAGCACACCGGCCGCGCGCTGGTGTTCGACGACTACCCCAGTCTCAAGGCCGCGGTGGAAGACCCCGACCTCGACGTGACGGGCGACGACATCCTGGTGCTGCGCAACGCCGGCCCCAAGGGCGCCGGCATGCCGGAGTGGGGCATGCTGCCCATTCCCACCAAGCTGCTCAAGGCCGGCGTGACGGACATGCTGCGCCTGTCCGACGCGCGCATGAGCGGCACCAGCTATGGCGGCTGCCTGCTGCACTGCAGCCCCGAGGCCTTCATCGGCGGCCCGCTGGCGCTGGTGAAGACGGGCGACCGCATCACCGTCGACGTGCCGGCGCGCAGCATCCACCTCGAAGTCAGCGACGCAGAACTGGCCGCCCGCCGTGCCGCCTGGACGCCGCCGCCGCCGCGCTACGAACGCGGCTATGGCTGGATGTTCGGCCGCCACATCCTGCAGGCCCACGAAGGCTGCGACTTCGATTTTCTGGAAACCCAGTTCGGCGCGCCGGTGCCCGAACCGGTCATCTACTAGGACCGTCATGAATCCCGACACCCGCAAGAAGCTGATGGGCGTCAGCACCGCCACCCTGTGCACCGCCCTGTTCAAGCGCGGCCTGCGCGGTCAGTTCATCCAGGACGTCAGGCCGCTCAACCCCGGCCTGCCCAATATGGTCGGCCCCGCCTACACGCTGCGCTATATGCCCGCTCGCGAGGACCTGAACGACATCAGCGTGTTCAAGGACCGCGCCCACCCGCAGCGCAAGGCCGTCGAGGAATGCCCCGAAGGCGCGGTGCTCGTCATCGACAGCCGCAAGGATGCGCGTGCGGCCTCGGCCGGCGGCATCCTGGTGGCGCGGCTGATGGTGCGCGGCGTGGCCGGTGTCGTCACCGATGGCGGCTTTCGCGACAGCCCGGACATCGCCAAGTACGCCTTCCCGGCCTACCACCAGCGCCCCAGCGCGCCGACCAACCTGACGCTGCACCAGGCCATCGCCATCAACGAGCCCATCGGCTGCGGTGACGCACCGGTCTTCCCCGGCGACATCGTCGTCGGCGATGCCGAGGGCGTCATCGTCATCCCGGCGAACATCGCCGACGCGATCGCCGACGAAGCCGTCGAGATGACCGTCTTCGAGGACTATGTGCAGGACAAGGTCATGGGCGGCCGCAGCGTGCTCGGCCTCTACCCGCCGACCGACACCGACGTGGCCGCGGATTTCGCGGCCTGGCGGCAGCTCAAGGGGCGCTGACGCAGCGGCGTTCCAGCACCTCGACCGGAAAGGCCTCGGCCATCACGCGATAGCCGGCCAGCGAGGGGTGCAGGCCGTCGTTGTCGACCTCGGCGCGCAGATAGGCCGGTCGCGCCGGGTCGCGCATCAGCGCGTCGAAGTCCAGCAGCGCATCGAAGCGGCCCGGCTCGCGCAGCCAGGCATTCAGCGCCTGGCGGTCGGCCTCATTCTCGGCCTGGGGCGCGTAATAGCCGCTGCCCGAGTAGGGCATGACGGTCGAGGCGATCAAGCAGACGCCGCGGGCGCGAGCACGTCGCGCCAAGTCGGTGAAGCCCGCCTTCAGCTCGGCCAGCAGGGTGGCGCGCGACTCGGCGGTCGTCGGTCGGCCGCGGTGGCTGATGCCGAAGTCGTTGACGCCGATCAGCACCACGGCATGGGTCGCGCCACTGCGCGCCAGCACATCGCGCTCGAAGCGCGACACGAGGTTGGGGCCGAGGCCATCGCGCAGCAGGCGACCACCGCCGATGCCGGTATTGACGACGCTGGCTTCGCGCTTCTCGGCGGCCAGGCGCCGCGACAACATGTCCGTCCAGCGCTGGTAGCTGCCCGAGGGCACGCCATAGCCGTCGGTGATGGAGTCGCCCGTCGCGACGAGCACGGGCGCGGGCTTGGCGGCGCGCACATCGACGGCAGCCAGATGCCACCAGCCCTCCTGCGCGACGGCCTCGGGCCAGTCCGCCAGGCCCACGCGGTTGCCCTCGACGGCCCAGCTGCGGATGCGCGAACCCGGGTGGACGGTAGCCACCGCCGGGCCGGCTTGCACATGCATCTGCACGGCGATGTCGGCCTGGCGCGGGATGGCGAACTCGAGAGGGTCGCTCCAGATCTCGGCATGCGCCGGCACGTCGATCTGGCGGCGGCCGCCAAAGCTCAGCGAGCGAAGACTGGCACCGTTCAACACCACCCCATCCACCAGAGCCACGCTGACCGCGCCGAGGCTCAGCGGCTCGTTGCCGAACAGGTTGCTGATGCGCACGCGCAGCGCGGGGCCGGCGGCGTCCACGCGCATAATCTGGCGCAGGCTGACGTCGCGCATCGGCTGGCGCCACAAGGTTGGCGCAGTGGGCGGCGGCGCCTGCTCCAACTGGGCGCTGCCCCAGGCCGCCTGCCACTGTCCATCGCCGCGGGGCGCGCTGGCGCAGCCCGCCAGCATCAGGGCCACGGCCAGCAGACCTGCCATCAAGGATTTGTTCATTCGAAAATGGTATCGCAACCATTCCTGATGTCATCCGGGCGATCCCGAGTTCAGGCCGCCCAGCCGAGACCTTGGGAGATGGCGCCGCTGGCAGCGCGCAGCCGTGTCGCCAGTTGCGCCGTGGTGCTCGCGTTGAAGCGCACCGCCGGCACATGTACAGCCAGGCCGGCGATGGCCTGGCCGCCACGGTCGAAGATGGGCGTGGCGATGCTGTGCACCTGCAAGGCGTTCTGCTCGCTGAAGCCGCGCCGCCGGATGTGCGCGAACGCTTCGTCATCGCCGCGCCAGGCCAGCAAGGCCCGGCCGATGGCCGAGCCATGCAGCGGCAGGCGCTGGCCGATGGACAGGCTCAGACCCAGGGCCTGGGTGGAGTCGATCTTGTGCAGGCAGACGACCTCGCCTTGCTCCAGCGCGCCGAGCTGCACGGCCTCGCCCAGGGCTTCGGCCACGGCGCGCATGGCAGGCTTGGCAGCGTCCACAAGGTCGGGCAGTTGCAGGGCACGCGCCCCAAGCTCGAAGGTGTGCGCGCTCAGCACCCAGCTGCCTTCAAGCTCATCCACATAGCCCAGGCCGGCGATGGTCTGCAGCAGGCGCCGTGCGACATGCGGAGCGAGGCCGGTGCGTGCCGACAGCTCGGTCAGCGTTGCCACACCGTGGTGGCCGACGGCCTCCAGCAGCGCGAACACCTGCTGCACGGCAGCGACCGAATCCTTGGACATGGCATCACCGCGCCAGCCAGCCACCGTCGACGGCCAGCGTGTGGCCATGCACATAGTCGGCCGCACGCGAAGCCAGGAAGACGACGGCGCCGGCCAGGTCCTCCGGCCTGCCCCAGCGGCCGGCCGGGATGCGGCCGAGGATGGCCTCGTTGCGTTCCTCGTCGGCGCGCAGCTCGGCCGTGTTGTTGGTGCTCATATAGCCCGGCGCGATGGCATTGACGTTGATGCCCAGCGGTGCCCATTCGTTGGCCAGCGCCCGCGTGAGGCCAAGCACGCCGCTCTTGCTGGCCGTGTAGGAGGCCACGCGCAGCCCGCCCTGGAAGCTCAGCATGGACGCGATGTTGACGATCTTGCCGCCGCCGCCCTGGCTCATGAAGCGGCGCGCGGCCGCCTGGCTGAGCTGGAAGACGGCGCGCAGGTTGACGTCGACGACGTCGTCCCAGTCCGTCTCGCTGAACTCCAGGGCCGCGCGGCGGCGGATGATGCCGGCGTTGTTGACGAGGATGTCGACGCGGCCGGTGAGCTCGGCGGCCGCGGCCAGCAGCTCGACGGAAGGGCTGTGGGCCAGGTCCACGCGCAGGTCGAGGAAGCGCCGGCCGCAACGGGCGATCTCCTCACCCAGCCCGGCGGCTTCGCTGCGGTTGAGGCCGACGATGTCGGCCCCGGCCTCGGCGAGCGCCACGGCCATGGCCCGACCGAGGCCGGTGTTGCAGCCGCTGATGACGGCCGTGCGCCCTTCCAGGCTGAATGCTGCTGTGCTGCCCATGTTGTTCAGAACTTCACATCGAGGCGAACCGCCGAGTAGCTGAAGGCGTCGCGGGCCGGCGTCCACGTCGTGTGCGCATACGACGAGCCGCTGTTGGTCGGGTTCACGCGCCAGGTGCCCAGGCCGCTGTAGCCGGTGTTGGCGTAGTGGTGGTCGAACAGGTTGTTGACGTAGAAGCCCAGCTGGTATTTGCCGGCCTTGTCCTTGAAGCCGAAGCCGACGTTGACGATGGTCACGGCCGGGGAGGCCAGCGTCGGGTCCTGGTTGATGTTGGTCAGCACCGAGGTGCGGCGGCGCAGATTGCCGCTGAAGAAAACGTTGAACGGCGCATCCGGCAGCGCCAGGTCGTAGCGGCCGGACATGCCCAGCTTCCACTTCGGCGCATTGGGCATGACGCCGCCCGTCACGTCCTGGGTGTTCTGCCCGCCATAGATGGGGTTGGCGCGCACGCACTCGAGGTTGAAGCCGCCATTGGGCGAGCCTGCCACGTTGTAGCAAGGCGCGTTCGGCCAGTCGGACACGGTGGCCTTGGTGTAGGCCACGTCGGCGTTGACGATGAAGTTGGGCGTGACGAGGGCCGCCACGTCCAGCTCCACACCGCGCGTCTGCACGCCACCGATGCTGTTCAGCCGCGTCACATAGGTCGACGTGCCGGGCAGGAAGCTGCCGGAGTTCTGCTGGTAGTCCTTGAACTTGGTGTTGAAGACGGCGAGGTTGACCGTCAGCCGGTTGGCGAAGAAGTTGCCCTTCAAGCCCAGCTCATAGTGCTTGGCCGATTCGGACGCCACCGGCTGCTGGGCGGCGGTGGCAGCGGTCAGGCCGCTGGTGATGTCATAGGCCTTGCCCTTGTAGCCGGTCGACGTCATCACATAGCCCATCAGGCTGGGCGTGAACTGGCGCTGCAGACTGAGCTTGCCGGTCGTCGAGTCTTCCTTGTTGCCGCGGCTGGAGTAGGTGGCCGTCGGCGTGAAGACGGCCGGCAGCGGGTTGCTCAGCGTCAGGGAGTAGCCCGAGACCTGGCGATTCTGGCGCAGGCCGGCCACCAGCGTGGTGTCGGGCAGGAACTCCCAGGTGGCCTGGCCGTAGATGGCGGTGTTGCGGTTGGAGGTGTCGCCGACATAGGCGATGGGCGTGGACAGCGCGATGCCGTCGAAGCCGCGATTGAAGAAGCGGTCGATGGCGTTGCTGGCCCACCAGAGGCCGGCCACATAGCGGAAGTTGCCCTGGTCGGCCGACGTCAGGCGCAGCTCCTGCGTCTTGGAGTCGATGACGTAGGTGCCGTACTGCACATAGCCCGCGTCCCGGCCCTCGACGGACTTGCCGGCCGTGATGGGGTAGGACAGCAGCGTGTGGACGTCGGTGAAGTCCTGGTCGCGGTAGTCGTTGGCGGTGTAGCGCTGGGCCGACGTGATCGAGGTCAGCGCCATGCCATTGGGCAGGGCCCAGTTCACGCGCAGGGCCGCACCCTTGATCTCGGACGCTATGCCGGTCGGCGCATCCATGCGGATGTCGCGGTTGTTGGGGCCGGGCGTGATGCCGGCCAGCAAGAGCGTGGCGGGCAAGGCCGCGACGCCGTTCTGGTAGCCGGCCAGCTGGTTGTTGGTGCCGAAGCTGGTCAGCGCGAAGGTGCAGCAGTCGTTGCGGGTCTTGTTGTAGGTCGGCGTGAACTCGACGTCGATGTCGTCGGTCGGGTGCCAGGCCAGCTTCATCATCAGCGTGCGGTCCCTGCTGCCGTTGACCTTCTTGCCGGTGCTGAGGTTGTTGAGGTTGCCGTCGAACTGGCTGGCGGCCGCCGCGACGCGAATGCCCAGCCGGGGCGCGATCTCGCCGCCCACCGAGAAGCGCAGCCGCTGCTCGCCGTCGTTGGTCACATAGGCGCTGGCATCGCCGCGGATGGCGCTGCCGATGGGCTTCGTGGTGATGAGCATCGCACCGGCGATGGCGCTCTTGCCGAACAGCGTGCTCTGCGGCCCCTTCAGCACCTCGACGCGCTGCACGTCGGCCAGGTCCTTGAAGGCCATGAACTGGGCACCCATGGGGATGTCGTCGATGATGACCGAGACATCGGACTCGACACCGATGCCGATGGACGAGGTGCCGATGCCGCGCATGTTCAGGCCGTTGTTGGCCGGCGTCGTGCCATAGGTGACGCTCAGTGCCGGCGTCAGCTCGATGACGTCCTCCAGCGAGCGCACATTGCTGCGCTCCAGGCGCTCAGCAGTGAACACCGACATCGCCAGCGGCACGCTCTCCAGCTTCTCCACGCGCTTGTTGGCGGTGACTTCGACGCGCTCCAGCTGGTTCCTGTCGGGAGCCGCCTCTTCCTTGGGCTTGGCAGCCTGCTGTGCCAGCGCCGACTGCGCGGCCAGGGCCAGCAGCGCCGCGGCGATGGGCGTCACGCGCCTGGATGTGACCTCGTTCATTTGTCTTGTCTCCGTTTTATTTGATGGCTTGGTGGGCTAGCGGTAGATCAACGTCCACCGGACTTGAAGCGGGCCGGCCCTCTGCGGAGCTGTTCCCGAGAAATGAAGATGCGTGCGCGACGGGCCGCTAGTCAGGCCCCGCAGGGCGCTGGCGGGCGGCTCCTGCACATCGAGGCGCTCATAGCCCTCGGCCTCGAAGCAGGCGACGACGCCGGCGTCGAAGTCCACGACTAACCCTTGAGTGCCGGCGCCTGACGAGAAGCAGGCGAACTCCAGGCTCAGCGAAGCGATGGCCAGCGATGCCGCGGGGCGCAGCACGTCGGTGCGGCAGATGCGGCCGGGGCCGAAGCGGTACTCGGTCGTCAGCGTCACACGGGTGTCGAGCACGGGCTGGCGCGCGCCCACGCGGTTCAGCCCGGGCTGGCTGTAGCTGACGACGTGGTCGTCGCCATCGCGCCAGCTCTTGATGTCGGTGATGAAGGAGGTCGGCAGCAAGGTGCTGCCGTCGGCCAGCAGCAGGCGCGGCAGCAGCTGAGCATGGGCGGCACCGCTCTCGGGCCGGCCCTCGATGAGTCGCGGCGAGAAGGGAATCGGGTAGTAGGGCGCGTTGTCGTGCTGGCCCACGCCGCCGTTGATCAGCGGCAAGGTGAAGACGAGGCCGCGATCGCGCCGCGTCACCAGGGCGCGCTCGTAGCTGCCGCGCGCGAACCAGTTCAGCTTGAAGTCGGGCTGGCTCCGCTCCAGCCAGGCATCGAGGTCCGCGGGCGGTACCTGGTCGGCCATGCCGATCTCGTCCCACAGCTCGCAGGTCGACAGCAGCTGGTGAATGATGGAGAAGTTCTCGCCCAGCATGCGGTGCGGGCCGCGGTAGCCGTCGGTGCTGCGGCCGTGCTTCCACAGGTTGACCGAGTTCAGCGCGGGGTCGAACCAGAAGTCGACGTACTTGGCCGCCGCGCGCACGCAGAAGGCATAGGCATAGCGGCTCTCTTCCGCATCGAGCACGCCCAGGCGCGCCGCGGTGGCGAGGATCTCGACGACGCCCGTGTCGCCGTAAGGGCCGATGCTGCGGCCGAAGCCGAAGCCGTCGCCGCCTGAGCCGGCGCATTGCAGGGCCAGCTGGGCAGACTGGGCCAGCAGGCTCTTGAGACGCGGCGTGACGGGCAGCTCGGTCTCGATGAAGCGCTCGCAGAACTCCGCGGCGAGCAGGATGCTGTAGCGGTCGAAGCGGCCCTCGCCCTCGGTCTCGTCGGAGAAGCCGAACTCGCCCGAGTAGCGCTCGTAGTGATCCAGCGTCTTGGCCAGCAGGGCCTCGCCGGCGCTGGCGTCCTCCCAACCCATCAGCATGCGCAGCCGCGCGATGCCGAAGGCGACGCCGTAGTAGTTGGTCGGCAGGGCCTTCAGGCGCAGCGTCTTCTCATCGACGAAGACACGCCAGTCCAGCCGTTCACGAAAGCGCACCAGGCTCGCGGCATCGACGGCGGCGTCCAGCAGGCCGGCCTTGCGCAGGCGGTTCAGCGCCATCAGCGCGTAGTAGATGCCCCAGCTGTCGCTGCGCATCTCGCTGAGCAGCGCCATCAGGCGGCGCGTGCCGGCGACATAGCCGGGGAACGCTGCATCCTCGCGCGGCGTCAGCGTCAGCAGGTGTGCCAGGCCTATGGCGACCTTGCCGGGCAGGAAGACATCGCCCTGGCCGAACACCGGCGCGCCGTTGAAGCGCGTGTCGACGCCGTCCGCGGCCAGCAGCGCGAAGTAGCCCGCGAGTTGCGGCAGCAGCTGGCCGCGCACCAGCGCGTTCAGCGGCATGGCCTTGAGCGGCGGCTCGTAGCGATCAGTGCGCATGGCGGCTCCGATCGCTGTGGCCTTGGTAGAGAATCCGCGCCAATCCAGCGCCGCCCACAAGCCCATCATGCCTCCGCCCAAGTCTCCAGCCACCCTGCGCGATGTCGCCGAGCTGGCCGGGGTGTCGACGGCAGCGGTCTCCAAGTACGTCAACGGCAAGCAGCGCTTCACGGCGGCCGTCGAGAGCCGCATTGCCGAGGCCATCGAGCAGGTCGGCTACCGCTCCAACCTGGCGGCACGCAGCATGGTCACGGGCCGTTCCGGCGCCATCGCGGCCCTGGTCTACGGCGTCGAGAACCCCTACACCGCCGCCGTCATCAAGGGCGCCAGCCGCGCCGCCACCGCCCTGGGCTACGACCTGCTCTTCGTCGACCTGCTGCAGAGCGAATCGCCCGAGCGCGAGCTGGCCCGCGTGACCGGCATGCAGGTCGACGGCATCGTGCTGGCCGCCGCGCTGCCTGCTGCCGCGCGCAAGCTGCTGGCCAGCTATGGCCGGCCCTTCGTGGATCTGGGCCGCGCCAGCGAACCCTCGGAGGCGCCGAGCGGCGACGAGCAGGCCGCGGCCATGCTGGGCCGCTATCTGCTGAGCCTGGGACACCGCGACATCGCCTACATCGCCTGCGAGGCCCAACCCGGCAACGCCGAGCGGCTGCTGGGCATGAAGCGTTCGCTGCAGGCGGCCGGCGTCGAGCTGGCCGTGCATCAGGTGGTGAACCCGACGGCAGAAGATGGTGCGAAGCTGGCATCCAGCCTGCTGCTCGGCCAGAAGCGGCCGCAGGCGATCGCGACCTGCAACGACCTCATCGCGATGGGCCTGATTTCCGAGGCGCGGCACCTGGGCCTGACGGTGCCGCAGGACGTGTCGGTGGCCGGCATCGAGAACATGCCCTTCGGCCGCTTCCTGAGCCCGCCGCTGACCAGCGTCGACCTGCATGCGGATGCGCTGGGCGAATGGGCCATGCGCGACCTCATCGCGGCAATAGACGGCGAGGCCGCACCGGCGCGCGCCCACGACATGACGCCGCGACTCGTCGTGCGGGGCTCGACCCGAGCCGCCGCCTAGGAGCCTGCGCGGCCAAGGGCGTAGCCCGCGTTGGGCCTGGCAGGGGCACAGGCAAGGCGCGAGGAGGC
>NZ_JBFUAB010000018.1:0-174212 GCF_056406535.1 Roseateles sp. P1_C1_2 | reverse complement strand
TCGCTGGGTTGGCGCCTTCAAAGCCCAGCTCCTGCAGATCCAACTCATCGACAAAGGCGTCAACGACTCGGACCGGGTTGTCTGCGTCGACGAAGTCGTCAAGGCACTCGGGTAGCAGCGTGACCTGGTGTCGGCCTTCTCCCTCGATGAATCGCTTCATGTGGCAGCCCGTGCTGTGGCGTTCACAAAATTTAGGCGGCGGTGCGTCCAATCAAAGGAGGGTTTTCACACAGCCTCGGCTGCCAGCCGTCACTCGCGGCCGGCGTCTTGAATGACCGCCGCGACGGACACCCGACACACAAGCCTGTGGGGCGATTGGAGTCACACATCTCTAGTGCCGAGACGCCTCGTCTGACTCACGCCCCTACATGGACGCCTTGCGATGGCGCGCCGCGACTTTAAGTGACGCTCGCTTGCAGGCCGCGTTGTGCACGGCAGCGGTGGGTTTGCCCAGCTGGCGCCACCGCTCCCCGCGCCGGCGCCCAGTTGGTTGCCGGTGAAGACCTTCGGCGGCTACCAGCCGCGGAAGCTCGCGCTTGGCGCATCACCAGCGTATGCGGCGATGTGTGGTTGCAGCAGCGGGTGCGGGGTGCATGGGCACAACCATGCGGCGGTGGCGCGTGCGGAATTGCCTACGCGGACACGCGCGGCTTCTGAAGTGCGCTCGGTTGTTCCTGCTGGGTATAACTTCCAATGGTCGGGTTCTGATCCGGCAAGACAATGTGCTTTTCATGCAAGACAGCAATACCGCGCTCTAGGAAATCGTGTTGCGCTGATAAACCCTCGCTATCACTCCGGACTTGAGACCCAACTGTGGCAGACAGAAAGCAAATACCCACCGAAACAAAGCTGCGATTGTTTTCAGCGGCGGCGGGACGCTGCCAGCGACCTGACTGTCTTCAAGAGTTATTCCCAATCGAGATGGGCGGAGACAAACATATCGCTGAGATGGCGCATGTAATACCGCATGGGGAGGCTGGGCCGCGTCACGAAGAACGTCCTGTTGGTGGGTTTGATGTCGACGGGTACGACAACTTAATCCTCTTGTGTCCAAAATGTCACACCATTGTAGACAAGGCTCCTGAGCAGTATTCCAGGGCAACAATGCTAAGCTGGAAAAGAAACCATCTTTCAGCTTTGATGCTTGCCCAGGGGATTCGCTCCTATGCCGACCGGAGGCAGGTCAGAGCTGCACTGGTAGTCGCCATGGCCGAAAACAAAGCAATATGGCGAGAGTTCGCTCCCTCCGACGGTTCCAGATTTGAGTACGACCCTGAGTCGGACGCGGCTAGGACGTGGACGCAGAGGATGCGAGGCGTAATCTTGCCTAATCACTTTCGCATGCAATCCATTGTCGAGGCTAATGCGAGCCACCTGACCGCTGAGGAGCGAGAAGCTTTCGCGAATTACAAGGAACATGTTCGGGGTCTCGTTGAGCGACATGTTTGCGGAATCGCTGGGGGTGCGACTCGATACCCGATTGCCATGGATGAGATGTTCCAATGAGCTGGCAGATCAATTACGCAATTGAGCTTCTCACCAAGAGCATATCTTCCTTAGCAGCTCAGCATGTTGGAGGCGATGCAATTCGCGTCTCGATGCCTGGTCGGCCTGACACTATTGCAGTCGTTTCTGCTGACTACACGATTACCCAGGCTCTAGCCACTCAGTATCATCAGAATATTCCCGAGATGGAGTTCTTGTGTGGGTATCGAAAGGAGTGCGTCTGGGAGGGTGGCGCAATCAGCTATTTAGAAGCGAATGCAATAGGCTGGGGCAGCGCTGGAACGCTTGGTTCTGCTGTGAACAGTGGAAATTTAAGGGGCGCAACCCATAAAGACTATTTTTTTGCATATCGGCTCATCAGCCAAATAAAGTCCATAGAGCACCTAGACAGAGAGTTTGATCGTGTGCTCAAGGCGACCATGAAAAATGGTAGGACGATAAGAATTGGAATGATTATGGCGTATGAGCCAACAGCCGATGCTGTTCGCACCATGTGGGATCGCTTTGGGCCGATAGATGTAGCTTGGAATATAAATCCAAATGGTAGCCCGACGGCAAGCGCGATTGATGCGGCACGTGCACTCGGCTGCAGGGTGATGAAATGGGACGAGTTAGGACCATTGCTGCGGGCGAGCAAATGAAATCATCTGCTGTGGCCAAGCACTTGCTCAAGTGCTGCGCGTCGCTTTGCCATTTTCGATCATTTATGTTTGGCTCGTCTTTGCGTGGCGTTGGAGTAGATTTAGATATTCTCATTGTCGGCCCTGCTGGTGAACTACTTGCACGATTGAAGTATGAAATGGCATTGGCAGGACGTGAATTGCCACTGGATGTGCTCTATATGCTTCCCGACGAAGAAGCTGAGACGAAATTCATTGAGCGGGCTGGGTGCATTCCGCTATCGCAGCTGGCAATAGATTGAGAGCCCAACGAGCCTAACCGAACGATTCCTTCCATCTCGGCTAACCTCGTCGAGCTGGTGCTGGGTCCTTCGCTGCAGCCCGGCCACGGATCGGACGTATGGGGCCACTAGCGTGCAGGACGTTGTGTCCCGCCTAGGTCGGGCAATCGACGCGATAGTGGACTGCCAATCCCGTCAAGAGACAAAGGCTCGCCGCTCTCCACGGCATCCTTGAGCTTCTGAGGTGCTTGTCGCCGCACCCCTCAGCGTGTTCGAAGCTATGGACGTACTCCCGATTGCGTGCCCAGTCGCGAAAGCTCATGCAAAACGTCTTGTGAAGGTTGCCTGCTTAGATCATCGACGAAGGCGGGCTTGGAACTGCTGCGCGGGACGGCCTTCAGCCGAGCGCGGTTGCTTCTTTGCAGGGTAGCGCCCATTTCCTGGTCAAGCTTTCATTACCGCTCCTGTCCACCACTCGCAGCGTCACGGGTATTGCCGACGGGACGCTCTGCGTGACGCTGCAGTAGTCCTCGAACGTGTCCAGCACCCGTTGGCTGTGATCGAGCTCACTGGTCGGCGTATGCGGCGATGTGTGGCTGCAGCAGCGGTTGCGGGGTGCACGGGAACGACCAAGCGGCGGTTGTGCGCGCGGAGTTTCCCACGGCGAACACGCGCGGCTTTTGTGGGCCGTTGGTTTGCTCCTGCTGGGTTTGCATGTGACTTCTTCCCTGGGGAAAGATTAGTCATTTATGCCGGATTGGCACCTTTCCTCTCGTGATTCTCGAAGTTGTTTGAATTCAGAACGAAAGGAATCGGTGTCGATCATTCCTGCTGGAACCATATTGTCTGGAAAGCGGGTGGAGGTGCTGTATATGGCTCCCTTCATTTTGGCGCCTGCAATATTTGCTTTGGTGAGGTCTGCTCCTTCAAGGAGTACCCCCTCCAAATTCGCACCGCGAAGGTCGGCGTAAGAAAAGTCAACCCAGCGAAAATTCGATGTTCGGCGCTCCTTCCAGGTTACCTCTCGGGGATGAAAGGAACTAAGGTCAGCATTGCGCATGTCAGCGGACGCAAATGAGGCGCAATTTGCATTGACGCCGCGCAAGCTGGCACTTGAAAAGTTAGAATTGGTGCCGTAGTTCTCATCGTGCATAAGCGTTCCGAGTTTAGCGTGGCGCAAATCGGCATTTCTAAAATCAACGC
Source organism: Roseateles sp. P1_C1_2 (assembly GCF_056406535.1). Classification (NCBI taxonomy): domain Bacteria; kingdom Pseudomonadati; phylum Pseudomonadota; class Betaproteobacteria; order Burkholderiales; family Sphaerotilaceae; genus Roseateles; species Roseateles sp. P1_C1_2. Next base: position 170,602 of record NZ_JBFUAB010000018.1, on the reverse strand, counting down.
CAGAGAAATTACTTCCCTGGGCATCAATACTCATGAGATTTCCACGTACGAAGGATGATTTCGCAAAAGAGGCGAGTGATACCCTGGCCCCTCGTAGATTTGAATCGTCCAACTTCATTCCACTCAAATCCAGCCGTTCAGCAGTTGAGTGGCGTCGTGAACTGATTTCGAGGTTGCTGAAGTCTGCGCCACTCATATCTCCTCGCCAATTCTTTCGCGAGTTTCCGCAAGAATTGTTTTCACAGCGCGATGAGACTCCGATGAGCCAACTCACCAGCCAATCTTCATTAGGCTTCTTGTTGTTCCCAATCCATTCGGAAGGTGCAAATAGCTGAGGTTCCTGGGACACCTCGGTGCTCGCTACGGATGAAAGCATTGAAACGCCATAGGTGAAGTTGCTTGGGCTTGATGACGTGAGTGTGAAAAAATTTGCCATCATCAGCGCCGCCCTCTCTGTCTGCCGTTCATGCTGCCCAAGGAACAAAGCGTAGACAACTAGATATGCGCTTACTATGGAGCCTATGAAGAGATAACCGCGAGGTCCAAATATCTCGAGAATAAAATTCCAAGCCCATGACACAGGCGGAATGTGCAGGACCTTGCTCAAGAGTTTTCGCGCCTGTGCGGCCCGGGGTGAGAGGTTTCTCTTGGTGGCAGCGTTGAAGCTGGGTTTTCTCAAGTGTTTGACGGAGCCATTCGGTGCGTGATGGGCTCTCCTCCATTTTCCTCGAACCATCCTTGACATTCCTCCTGATATCGTATTGTGACGCCGGTCAGTGTTTTCGGTTGGGCCGCGGAGCGTGATCGGAATTACGATTGACCAAGCCTCGGATAGACGTCTGCGGGCCGTATTCAACCGCATGAAATTAGTTGGTGACATGCGGTATGTACGGCAGCCAGATTACTCTGCAAACCAAGGAATGTCTCACAGCAGGCCGACATTTCAGACCTGTACGCCGAGCTCACCGTCATGGGTGGCCGGATCGCGCACGGCAGCGGCCCGTTCGCTGACGAAGCGCCGCCGCCGAAGCCGAGCCCCGACTGGAGCCCCGTTCGCCGTTTCGGTGGCTACCAGCATTGCAACGCTGCCGCAGGGCTGTTCACGAAGGCGGGGCAGCGGTCCAGCATCGGGTGCGGTTGTGCGAGCGCATGTGGCGTCCACGCACGCGATCACTCCTGGACGAAGGATGTGCCTGTTGGCGACACGCGTAGCTTCTGGGGCGCGCTCGGTTGTTCTTGCTGGGCGCTTTGAGGTAGGTCAAGGCAGCAACCGTCTACGACAGCTTGAGGCTGAACGCCGCCCCCGACAGCTGGCAAGTTGAACGACTGCTTCCGCTGCAAAGCCGACGTAGGGCCGATCGGGCCACCGAAGGACGGCTTCAGGCTGTAAGAGGACTTTCAAGCCGAGCACGGCGAACCGTCTGACTACGCCTGAGACGACTGCCTCGCTGTAGGCCTGCATCGGAGCGGAAGGGTTACGCGGCGCCTTTAGTTTTGCTCAGCAGTGCCCGTGCTTTCGGAACTCTGGCCTGAAGAGCCAGAAATCGAGRGCCCTTTCGTACATCTGCCTCGTAATCCTGAGCATTCGACGAGTAATGCTCGTGGACCGCTTCAATATACGTTTCGCAGATTTCGATCTCACGCTCGTAGTGCTTGGCCTTACGCAGAAGCAATGCTGCTCGCTCAAAGTAAAACGGCGCGGCTACGACCTTGGCTCGCTTCATCGTTTCCAGTTCTGCCTCGCAGCATCGGAGCATCATCCCGAGGTCGTTCTTGCTGCCCTCAGCGAGCTCCCACGTCTGCTTGCCGTCGACGAGGGTGGCACCTTCCATGACCCGAGTTATGTACTCACCGGAGGTGGGTGATTGCGAGGAAGCGGCGTTCATCAGAGGTGACTCTGCCAGTCGGGGGAAGCTGGCGCAACGGTGAAATCTCCAGCTAACGACTGGACTGCCGTAGCTGGCCAGCTCGCCGCAACCAATGAAACAAACCCGCCGCTCAAGTTCCGGTCGGCGACCGATACATTGGCAATCCCTGCTTTTCCTCCCTGAGCAGGCGCCTTGCGCGAGCGAAGGCATTCAGCCCCGGCCTGGCGCCGGGGCATCTTTTTGCCCACGACGTGTTAAAGCCAGATGGACCGTTCCAGGCTGAGAGCGGCCATCCGACCCAAGCCTTGCGCCCGACTGCTATCGACCCGCTGTGGACTACAAGGCAGCCTATCTCTCTGCCGAAAAGCCGTCTCTCACACCTGATCTGTCGCTAGGAGGAATGCGCGCTAGCCGCTCCGATAACGGGCGGTTGCGGCCAAGAAGCCAGAGATTGGTCTGCTCAGATAGCAGCTCTGGCGAGCTAACGGCCGAAGCCCGAGAATCCAAGGATGGCGAGGAATCAGAAAGACAACTTCGGCGAACAGGTGAAGCGAGATTTACGGGAGCGAGTCGCCCACCATTGTTCAAACCCCGGCTGCCGTGCCGCCACGGCAGCCCCAGGAAGGGGCAATGACGGCGTGCTTCGTGACGGCGATGCCGCACACATCGAGGCCGCTTCACCGAAGGGCCCCCGGTACAACGATGGGATGACATCGGAACAACGATCATCCATCGACAACGGGATTTGGCTTTGTCAACGATGTGCACGGCTGATCGATCAGGACCCGGATCGATACACGGTTGCGTTGATGCGCTCCTGGAAGCAGCAGGCCGAGGAAACAGCAACTCGCGAATTGGGGCGTGCGCCGCTTAGCGAGGCTAACGTTCAGCAGCAGATGGTTTCGGCGCTCGTCGGTACGCCCAGCCTACAAACGGCCCTGCTTCAGAACGCTCACACCGCAGTGAAAACTGGGCTTGAGTCGCTTGACTCTCGCATCACAGTTTCGACTCGCTATGGCGACAGTGGGCCAGAAATCACCCTGCACGCGAAGGAAACAGTTGCGCTGACTTTTCGAATTGAGGCGGGCAAAGACGATGACATCGCGCCTAGGCTCGATGCTTTTCTGGAGCAAGGTGAGGCCCTGTCAATTTCCGCCCGGAGCGTGACTATCCAGGGGTCGCGAGCCGTTGAGGCTGCATTTGAGCCTGTGCGAAACAACCCATCTGGCCAGCTCCGATTTCAGCCCCCAAAGCGCAAGGCAAAGATGAGGATTTGCCTGCTGCACCCGGATGGTACCGATCGCCTTCAACTGGATGACGTCGATGGATATCTTCAGAACGGCTCGAAGGAACTAACGTTCCATGGCGTGGCATGCGGAGGAATGGTGCGTCTCAAATGTGGCACGCGCATACAGAATCTAGCTACGGCAAGCTTCACGTTTGAGGTAGACATCAACTCATGGGTCGGTTTGGATATTGCGACCTTGCCATACTTCGATGACGTTTCGCAGTTTGTGGATCGCCTCTTCAGAGGCTGGTTAGTCGAATTTGAGTTGAAAATCGGAGGAAGAAAACTCTTTGCCGGGCGCGATCCATCCGGATCAATGAAGGTACACATGCGCAGCATGCAGGCGTTCTTGGCATATACACGCAGCGCACAACGCCTCGCCGAGATTCTTGGTCGCCGAATTACGTTTCACCTTACAACAGTTGAACGCGAAGACCATTTGCAACTCGACGCATTCATCAAGTATGGTGCGCCAGGCGATGTTCGCGGGAAGGACAGCCTAGCCTCTCCACTTACGTCAATGTTGGAAGTTGAAGATAGCGGACAGAACATTCGCACAATTTTGGAAAAGACGAAACCTGCCGAACTCAAGTACGTCGAGCAGGAAACGCAAACGTTACTTGTTTTCGGCGAGCCGATTGCGCTGCCAAGACGGATCTTCACATTCAGCGCAGTTCTGCCGCACATCGAAGCGGACCTTTCCCAAGTAGCCGACGGAGAGTCGGTTTTGGTTGAGTGGCGCCCCGCCGATAATTTCAAGTGGTGGTACGACTTCGATCCGGGCGACGCGGTAATCGGCAGCACCGGCTAGTGTTAACGCGCACTTGTCGATAGACGGCAATCTCGACTCAAGCGGGAGCTCGGCAAAAAATAGCCGTCATTCGTGAATGTCTGCTCCGGGCTGACAGCGTACGCGCGTCGGAGCCGACTCGACGAGCCGCTTCCGCTGCGGAGCCGCCGCTCATGCGGCGACGTCGATTCAGGCTGACCCCGGCAGCCGGCGATGCTCATGAAGACTGGATCGCAGGCTCGCCCTCCAGCGCACTAGCTTTGCTCGGGCTTCCGACGCGCCGCGTCCGCCCTTCGCAAGGCCTTGCTGGCATCCTGCAGAGCTGACAGTTCATGCCAGGGGGCCGCCGCAATTGACATGCTCCCGTCTTCTCTGAGAGACACGGCTTCGAATTCTCGGTGAGCACTCGAGGTCACCCTTACCCACCACTGAACGCCGGCATAAATCGTCCCATAGCAAGGCCGATTGCCGAACGAACTGGCTCGCGGCGGGGACACCATCTGAACGATTCTGTGGTTGTCGTGGCGAACCACTGCATATCCAAAGACGGAGTACCGGTCTGCGCGGCCTGGATCAAGACCGAGCAGCAGTTGCCGCATGCGTTCTTCGTGAGCCCCCAATTGAACCTGGGCGAACGTGGCAGACGTGCTGACACCCGCGCGGAAGATAATGCTCAGATGGAAGAGTTTGAAGCTCCGATAGTCCCGGACGCGAACCAACTCGACGTGGTCTGTCGGCCATGGATCTGGCAGCGGGAACTTGTCGCACCAATCTGACTTGAATGGCGCCTCCACGTGATTGCTGAAGTGCTGCTCGCATGGCTCGCAAAACAGCTTTTCGGTTATGCCTTTCTGCAGCGGCTTCCAGCCCTTTGTGCCGGCGCCGTTGATGCCCATCATCTGATGCTTGTCGTTATAGAGACCCGAATAAAGGAACTCTGGAATGATGTGCGAATCGCACAACTTGCGATCTTTGAGGCAGAGGCGGCATTGAGGCATGTCGTCAGCCTACATGACTGCCGCTATCGTCAGTAGGCGCTGATGCTGTCCCGTATGAGGAAAACCATTGCTTGACCCAGCAGGTGCTTTGCCGGATGGGAGAGGCGGCGTTGGCCTGACCCGGCGGCGCGGGGGCTGGGTAGCCACTAGTCACCCAACGTCGGAACAGAACCGTCACTGTCCTTCAAGAACCAGGCTCATTGGAGGCCGTTTCACACTCTGAGCCTGCACATGCCATTCGGCCGGTAGATGCATCAAGGCGTCTATTGCCGCTTCAATGGCGCGTAGGGGCCGCATGCCTCACCGCTCGGAAGGAGCCGGTGCGAATCCCGAAAACGAGTCGCAGATCCGAGGCCGGCACGCGCGCCTAGTACGCCGCGTCGACCTTCAACAATAGGCTTCGGGAGGTAGTTGTGTCCACATTGGTGGAAACCGCTAATTCGCTGGTTTGACCCATAACCCGCTAGTAGCGGATTTTAAGTCCGCTGCGTTTACCGATTTCGCCACCCGCGCGGCGAGCGGATTATCCGGGCCGCACAAAAGAAAACGGGAGACTCGATTGCTCGAATCTCCCGTGAATTTGGAGCGGGTAACGAGGCTCGAACTCGTGACCTCAACCTTGGCAAGGTTGCGCTCTACCAACTGAGCTACACCCGCGCATTTCGCTTGATCTTGCGATCAAACATCGGTGCGACCGATTTTTTTGGAGCGGGTAACGAGGCTCGAACTCGTGACCTCAACCTTGGCAAGGTTGCGCTCTACCAACTGAGCTACACCCGCATGGTGCTTTTGGAGGCGCGATCCGGAGTCGAACCGGACTAACCGGATTTGCAATCCGGGGCATAACCGCTTTGCTATCGCGCCGTCGCCAACTTTTGAATCTCGCCCGTCACGGCCGTTGGTGCGACCTTGACGAAAATGGGAAGCCTGGGCTTCCCATTTAGGAAAAAACTGGAGCGGGATAAGAGGCTCGAACTCTCGACCTATACCTTGGCAAGGTATCGCTCTACCAACTGAGCTAATCCCGCTTTGTTCCGTCAGGCAAACAACTCTGCAGCTGCCTGTCTAGCGAAGCTGGCATTGTAATCCAATTTTTGGTCGGATGACAAGCCAGCCGCACTCAATGTGGCACCACGGTGCTCTTGGCCGCGCCCTCTTCCGGCTTGGCCGCGCTAACGGGCGTTTCTTCGTCGGGCAGCGGTGCCGGCATGGATTCCAAGGCGACCTCGAGCACGCGCTCGATCCAGCGCACGGGCACGATCTCGAGCTGGTTCTTCACGTTCTCCGGAATGTCCTGCAGGTCCTTGACGTTCTCTTCCGGGATCATCACGGTCTTGATGCCACCGCGGTGAGCGGCGAGCAGCTTTTCCTTCAGGCCACCGATGGCGGTGACTTCGCCGCGCAACGTGATCTCGCCGGTCATGGCGACGTCGGCGCGCACCGGAATGCCGGTCAGTGCAGACACGAAGGCAGTGGTCATCGCGGCGCCCGCGCTCGGGCCGTCCTTGGGCGTGGCGCCGTCAGGCACGTGCACGTGCACATCGCGCTTCTCGAAGACCTCGTCCTTGATGCCGAGACGACGGGCGCGTGAGCGCACCACCGTACGAGCAGCCTCGACGGATTCCTTCATCACATCGCCCAGCGAACCGGTGCGGATGATGTTGCCCTTGCCCGGCATCGCGGTGGCTTCGATGGTCAGCAGATCGCCGCCCACTTCGGTCCATGCGAGGCCGACGACCTGGCCCACCTGGTTCTTCTTCTCGGCACGGCCAAAGTCGTATTTGCGCACGCCCAGGAAGTCGTTGAGGTTGTCCTCGGTGACCGTAACCTTGCCTTCGTAGGTCTTGAGCTGGATGCCCTTGACCACCTTGCGGCAGATCTTGGACATCTCGCGTTCAAGCGAACGCACACCGGCTTCACGCGTGTAGTAGCGGATGATGCCGCGCACGGCCGACTCGGTGACATCCAGCTCCTCGTCCAGCACGCCGTTGTTCTTGCGTTGCTTGGGCAGCAGATAGGTCTGGGCGATGTTGACCTTCTCGTCCTCGGTGTAGCCCGACAGGCGGATGACTTCCATGCGGTCCAGCAGGGCCGGCGGGATGTTCATCGAGTTGGACGTGGCCACGAACATCACATCGGACAGGTCGAAGTCGACCTCGATGTAATGGTCGCCGAAGGTGTGGTTCTGCTCGGGGTCCAGCACCTCCAGCAGCGCCGACGACGGGTCGCCGCGGAAGTCCATGCCCAGCTTGTCGATCTCGTCGAGCAGGAACAGCGGGTTGCGCGTACCGACCTTGGTCAGCGACTGCAGCACCTTGCCCGGCATGGAGCCGATGTAGGTGCGGCGGTGGCCGCGGATCTCGGCTTCATCGCGCACGCCGCCCAGGGCCATGCGGATGAACTTGCGGCCGGTGGCGCGCGCCACGCTCTGGCCGAGCGAGGTCTTGCCGACGCCCGGGGGGCCAACCAGGCACAGGATGGGCGCCTTGACCTTCTCGACGCGCTGCTGCACCGCGAGATATTCAAGGATGCGGTCCTTGACCTTCTCGAGGCCGTAGTGGTCTTCGTTCAGCACATCCTCGGCATTCTTGAGGTCGTGCTTGATCTTGGTCTTCTTGCTCCAGGGCAGGTTGACCAGGGTGTCGATGTAGTTGCGCACCACCGTCGCTTCGGCGGACATGGGCGACATCAGCTTGAGCTTCTTCAGCTCAGCGTCGGCCTTCTTGCGCGCTTCCTTGGGCATGCGGGCCGCGAGGATCTTCTTCTCGAGCTCCTCCATGTCGGCGCCTTCTTCGCCGTCGCCCAGTTCCTTCTGGATGGCCTTGACCTGCTCGTTCAGGTAGTACTCGCGCTGGCTCTTCTCCATCTGGCGCTTGACGCGGCCACGGATGCGCTTTTCGACCTGCAGGATGTCGACTTCGTGCTCGAGCAGGTCGAGCAGTTTTTCCAGGCGCTTGGCCACTTCGGCCAGGTCCAGCACGGCCTGCTTGGCGTCGAGCTTGAGCGGCAGGTGGGCGGCGATGGTGTCGGCCAGGCGACCCGGGTCATCGATGCCGCCGATGGACGTGAGGATCTCGGGCGGGATCTTCTTGTTGAGCTTGACGTACTGGTCGAACTGCTGCGTGACGGCGCGGCGCAGAGCCTCGACTTCGGGCGCGTGCTCGGTCTCGGGCGGGATGGGCGTGACTTCAGCGACGAAGTGCTCACCCGGCTCGGTGATGGAGCTGGTGGTGGCACGCTGCAAGCCTTCGACCAGCACCTTCACGGTGCCATCAGGCAGCTTGAGCATCTGCAGGATGCTGGAGACGCAGCCGACCTCGAACATGTCTTCGGGCTTGGGCTCGTCCTTGCCGGCGGCCTTCTGGGCGACCAGCATGATCTGGCGACCCGCTTCCATCGCGGCTTCCAGGGCCTTGATGGACTTGGGCCGGCCCACGAACAGCGGGATGACCATGTGCGGGAAGACGACCACATCGCGCAGCGGCAGCAGCGGCAGCGTGATCGGGTCGGCGGGGAGGATGGGATGTCCGGACATGAAGACCTCTCTTTCTCAGGCCGATATCAGGCCTGAGGTGGCGATTGCAAGTTGAGGGCTTAGGCGCTGGCCTTTTGTTCGCGATAGACCAGCAAGGGACGTGCCGAGGCGTCCTCGATGTTGTGTTCGTCCAGCACGACCTTCTCCACGCCATCCAAGGCGGGCAGGTCGAACATGGTGTCGATCAGCGACTGCTCCATGATGGAACGCAGACCGCGGGCGCCGGTCTTGCGGGCCAGCGCCTTGCGGGCGATGGCGGCCAGGGCCGGCTTGCGGATTTCCAGCTCGACGCCGTCCATCTCGAACAGCTGCTGGTACTGCTTGACCAGCGCGTTCTTGGGCTCTGTCAGGATCTGCACCAAGGCGTCCTCGGTCAGCTCGCCCAGCGTCGCGACGACGGGCAGGCGGCCGACGAGCTCGGGGATGAGGCCGAACTTGATGATGTCCTCGGGCTCGCACTCGCGGAAGACCTCGGAGACGCGCTTCTCGCTCTTGGTTTTCACCGTGGCACTGAAGCCGATGCCGGACTTCTCGCTGCGGTTCTGGATGACCTTCTCCAGGCCGTCGAAGGCGCCGCCGCAGATGAACAGGATGTTGGTCGTGTCGATCTGCAGGAAATCCTGGTTGGGGTGCTTGCGGCCGCCCTGCGGAGGGACGGAAGCCATCGTGCCTTCGACGAGCTTGAGCAGGGCCTGCTGCACGCCCTCGCCCGACACGTCGCGCGTGATGGAGGGGTTGTCGGCCTTGCGCGAGATCTTGTCGATCTCGTCGATGTAGACGATGCCGCGCTGCGCACGCTCGACGTCGTAATTGCAGTTCTGCAGCAGCTTCTGGATGATGTTCTCGACGTCCTCGCCGACATAGCCCGCTTCGGTCAGCGTCGTCGCGTCGGCGATCACGAAGGGCACGTTCAACAGGCGCGCCAGCGTCTGCGCCAGCAGCGTCTTGCCGGAGCCGGTCGGGCCGATCAAGAGGATGTTGCTCTTGGACAGCTCGACCGAGTCCTTGCTCGACGCCATGTGGCGCAGGCGTTTGTAGTGGTTGTAGACCGCCACGGCCAAGGTGCGCTTGGCAACGTCCTGGCCGATGACGTACTGATCGAGACTCGACTTGATCTCGCTCGGCACGGGCAGGTCGGACTTGCCGGCACGCGCGGCAGGCGCCGGCGCCGGGATCTCGTCACGGACGATGTCGTTGCACAGCTCGATGCATTCGTCGCAGATGAAAACCGAAGGTCCGGCGATCAGCTTTTTGACTTCATGCTGGCTTTTGCCACAGAACGAGCAGTACAGAACTTTTTCGCTGGAGGTGCCTTTTTTGTCGGCCATGGGTCTGCTCGGGAATGCCAGTGAACAGGCGGGTGCCTGAAATGATGATAGTCCAAACGATCTCGGGGCCCTTGTGGGGATAAGGGCCCCGATTTCGCTGCGAATCCGGGTGCCAGTTACGGCCCCTCACAACTCAGGGGCGGTGTTCCAGCACCTGGTCGATCAGGCCGTAGCCCTGGGCTTCGGCAGCCGACATGAAATAGTCGCGCTCGGTGTCCGACTGGATTTTCTCCAGGGTCTGGCCGCTGCGCTCGGCCAGGATGCGATTCAGGGTCTCGCGAGTCTTCAGGATTTCACGCGCATGGATCTCAATATCCGTGGCCTGGCCCTGCGCGCCGCCCAGGGGCTGGTGGATCATGATCTTGGAGTTCGGCAGCGAGAAGCGCTTGCCCTTGGAGCCGGCCGCGAGCAGGAAGGCGCCCATGCTGGCCGCCAGGCCCATGCACAGCGTCGAGACCTGCGGCTTGATGAACTGCATGGTGTCGAAGATGGACATGCCGGCCGACACGCTGCCGCCCGGGCTGTTGATGTACAGCGAGATCTCCTTGTCGGGGTTCTCGCTCTCCAGGAACAGCATCTGCGCAACGACCAGATTGGCGACGCCGTCATTGACGGGGCCGACCAGGAAGATGATCCGCTCACGCAGCAGGCGCGAGTAGATGTCGTAGGCACGCTCGCCGCGACCGGACTGTTCGATGACCATGGGCACGAGCCCGAGGTTGCTGGTGTCGAGAGCGCTCATTCAGATCCTTGGAAATCAATACGTCTGTTATGGGGACGGATTATGGCCACGCAAGTAAAAAGGCGCCGGGCCTTGCGGCACGGCGCCTTCGTCAGGCGAAGGGCTCTCAGTTGCCCGCAGCCATCAGCTCGTCGAACGGCAGGGCCTTGTCGGTCACCTTGGCCGTGGCCAGCACGAAGTCCGTGACATTGTTCTCGACGACGACGGCCTCGACTTCGGCCATGCGCTCGCGGTCGGTCAGGTACCAGCGCATGACTTCGGCGGGCTTCTCGTAGCTCTGCGACAGCTCCTCGATGTGCGACTGCAGCTGGGCCGGCTTGGCCTGCAGGTTGTTGGCGCGCACCAGCTCGGAGACGACCAGACCCAGGCGCACGCGGCGCTCGGCTTGGGGCTTGAAGATGTCGGTGGGGATCTCGGCCTTGTCGGCGTCCTTCACACCACGCTTCTTCAGGTCCTCGCGGGCCTGCTCGACCATGCGGGCGGCTTCGCCCTCGACCAGCGCGTTGGGCACGTCCAGCTCGGAAGCAGCAACCAGAGCGTCCATGACGGCGCCCTTGTTGCGAGCCAGCACGCGGAACTTCACTTCGCGCTCGAGGTTCTTCTTGATGTCGGCGCGCAGGCCGTCCACCGTCGCATCCTTGATGCCCAGGGACTTGGCGAAAGCCTCGTTCACTTCGGGCAGATGCTGGGCTTCGATCTTCTTGACCGTGACGAGGAAGTCGGCTTCCTTGCCGGCCACGTCCTTGCCGTGATAGTCCTCGGGGAACTGCAGCGGGAAGGTCTTGCTCTCGCCGGCCTTCATGCCGCGCACGGCAGCGTCGAACTGCTCCAGCATCTGGCCTTCGCCGATGAGGAACTGGAAGCCTTCGGCCTTGCCGCCGGGGAAGGGCTCGCCGTCGATCTTGCCTTCGAAGTCGATGCTGACGCGGTCACCGGCCTGGGCCACATCGGCAGCCGGGCGCTGGGCGAAGGTGCGGCGCTGCTTGCGCAGGATCTCGACGGTCTTGTCGATGGCTTCGTCGGTGACTTCGCTGGTGACGCGCTCGACGTCGGCTGCGGCCAGGTCGCCGATCTTGACTTCGGGGTAGACCTCGAAGGTCGCGTCGAAGGCCATCTGGCCCTCAGGCGCTTCATTCTTCTGCTCGATGCGCGGGGCGCCGGCGACGCGCAGTTGCGCTTCGTTGGCGGCGCTCATGAAGGCGTTGCCGACCTTGTCGTTCACGACTTCGTATTGCACCGAATAGCCGTAGCGCTGGGCCACGACGTTCATCGGCACCTTGCCGGGGCGGAAGCCGTCGGCCTTGACGGTGCGGGCCAGCTTCTTGAGGCGGGCTTCGACTTCGCTGTTGATCTCAGAGGCCGCCACGTGCAGGGTGATGCGGCGTTCCAGCTTTTCGAGGGTTTCGACGGTGACGGCCATGATGGACTCGGAAACAGTTGAAGGACAGTAGTGGTGCGCGGGGCCGGACTCGAACCGGCACGCCCGTGAAGGCGTCAGGACCTAAACCTGGTGCGTCTACCAATTTCGCCACCCGCGCAACGGGTTGGTTCAGGTTGGGCTGCTCAGGAGCAACCCATTTAGAGACGATTCAGGCGATTCGGCAAACCGGCGATTGTAGCGACCTCGCACGGTTTGCCCGCCGCCCCGATGCAAGGGGCGGCAAAACCCTAGAGAAAGTGAGCCCCTCGTCCAGCCGCACGCCGCTGAACGCGGTGCGTCTGACCGGTCCCCCGAGGGGACAAGGCTGCTCGCGGCATTGAGCCGCAAGCAGCCTCAAGCGGGCCGGCTCGGGAGCGGCCCAGCGCTCGGCCCGGAACACCTAGCCAAAGACGCTCAGGCCGGATCGGCGGCTTCGGTGTCGACGAAGCGGCTGTGCAGGCGGCTGTGTTCCTCTTCCTTCGGCCGCATGACGCGGAACACGACGGAGTACATCGCCGGCAGCGCCAGCAGCGTCAGGGCCGTCGCGACGATGAGGCCGCCCATGATGGCGACGGCCATCGGGCCCCAGAACACGCTGCGGGACAGCGGGATCATCGCGAGCACCGCAGCTGCGGCCGTCAGCACGATGGGGCGGAAGCGCCGCACCGCGGACTCCACGACCGCCGACCAGTCCGGCACGCCGCGGGCACGGTCCTGCTCGATCTGGTCGATCAGGATGACCGAGTTCCGGATGATCATGCCGAACAGCGCGATCACACCGAGCAAGGCGACAAAGCCAAACGGCCGGTTCAGCACCAACAGCGCGAACGCGACACCGGCGATGCCGAAGAAGCCTGTCAGGAAGGCCAGCGCCGAGCGCACGAAGCTGTGCAGCTGCAGCATCAGCAGCGTCAGCATGATGAAGAGGGCGATGGGCACGCCCGCGCCGATCGAGCCCGTTCCCTTGTTGCTCTCCTCCACGGCACCCGCGATCTGGATGCCGTAGCCGACGGGCATCTGCTTCTGCAACTCGTCGAGCTTGGGCCAGACTTCCTTGGTGACCGTCGCGCCCTGCAGGCCCTCGGCCACGTCGCCCTGCACCGTCACGGCATAGAGGCGGCCTTCGCGCCACATGACGCCCGGCTCCCAGTCGAACTCGACCTTGGCGATCTGCGTCAGCGGAATGGAGCGGCCGGTGCTGGTTGGCACATAGGCATTCGCGATGTCGGTGATGACGGCGCGTTCGTCCTTGGGCTGGCGCAGCACGATGTCGATGAGCTTGTCGGCCTCGCGGTACTGGCCGATGACGCTGCCCGACAGCAGCGTGCGTGCCGACTGCGCCAGGCTCTGGCTGGAAACACCCAGGGCCCGCGCCTTGTCCTGGTCGACCTTGAGACGCAGCATCTTGACGTTCTCGTTCCAGTTGTCATTGACGCCACGCATATTGGCGTTGGAACGCAGGATGTCCTTGGCCTTGTCGGCCCAGTCGCGCACGATCTTGGGGTCGGCTCCCGTCACGCGGAACTGCACCGGATAGGGCACGGGCGGGCCGTTGGGCAGCAGCTTGACGCGGCCACGCGCCTCCGGGAACTCCTCGGCCAGCACGGCCGGCAGGCGCTTGCGCAACTCCTCGCGGGCCACCAGATCCTTGGGCAGCAGGATGGACTGCGTGACATTGGCCTGCGGGAAGATCTGGTCCAGCGGCAGATAGAAGCGCGGCACGCCGGAACCGATCCAGCTCGTCACGGTCGCGATGCCGGGTTCCTTCAGCATGCGGGCCTCGAAGCGCTTGGCCAGGGCCTCGGTCTCCTGGATGGTCGAACCCTCGGGCAGCCACAGGTCGACCAGCACCTCGGGGCGGCTGGAGTCGGGGAAGAACTGCTGCTGCACCCGGCCCATGCCGAAGATGCCCAGCGCAAACACCAGCAGCGTGATGGCGATGGTCTTCCAGCGGTTCTCCACGCACCAGCGCACGACGCCGCGGAAGCGGTTGTAGAACGGCGTGTCAAAGAGCTCGTGGACCTCGCCGTCCGCGGCCGGCTTGCTCTTCAGCAGCAGGGCGCCGAGATAGGGCACGAAATAGACCGACACGACCCAGGAAATGATCAGCGACGCGGCCGTCACCGCAAAGATCGCGAAGGTGTATTCGCCCACCGTCGACTTGGCCAGGCCGATGGGCAGGAAGCCCACCGCCGTGATCAGCGTACCGGTCAGCATGGGCATGGCCGTCACGTCGTAGGCGAAGGTGGCGGCGTGCATCTTGTCGTAGCCCTCTTCGAGCTTGCGCACCATCATCTCGACGGCAATGATGGCGTCGTCCACCAGCAGCCCGAGCGCAATGATCAGCGAGCCCAGCGAGATCTTGTGCAGGCCGACGCCCCAATAGAACATCGTCGTGAAGGTGATGGCCAGCACCAGCGGGATGGTGATGCCGACGACCAGGCCGGGCCAGATGTCGATGCGCAGGGGCTTGGTGTGCAGGCCCAGCGAGATGAAGCTGACCGCCAGCACGATGACGACGGCTTCGATGAGCACATGCACGAACTCGCCCACCGAGGTCGTCACGGCCTTGGGCTGGTCCTGCACCTGCTCGAGCTGGATGCCGGCCGGCAGCTCGCGCTCGATGCCCTTGAGGGCCACGGCGAGCGCCTTGCCCATCGCGATGATGTCGCCACCCTTGGCCATGGACACACCCAGGGCCAGCACTTCCTTGCCCTGGTGGCGCACCTTGGTGGCCGGCGGGTCGACGTATTCGCGCTTGATGGTGGCGATGTCGCCCAGGCGCATCTGGCTGGCCACGCCGGTGGCCGGGTTGATGGCGCGGATGGGCACCTCGGCCAGGGCCTGGGCGGTCGTGAACTGGCCCTGCACCCGCACCTGGAAGTTGGCGCTGCCGGCGTTCAGCAGGCCCGCGCTCTCCACGGCGTTCTGCGCGCCGATCTGGTTGATGACCTGGCTGAAGTCCAGGCCCAGCTGGGCCAGTCGCTTCTGCGAAACCTCGATGAAGAGCTTCTCGGGCTGGATGCCGAAGATCTCGACCTTGGCCACGTCCTTGACCTGCAGCAGGGCCTGGCGCACGCGGTCGGCGTGCTCGCGCAGCTCCTCACGGCTGAAGCCATCGGCCGACAGCGCGTAGATGGAGCCGTAGACGTCGCCGAACTCGTCGTTGAACACAGGCCCCAGCACACCTGACGGCAGCGACGAGCGCATGTCGCCGATCTTCTTGCGCGTCTGGTACCAGAGGTCGGCGACCTCCTTGGGCGGCGTGTTGTCCTTGACCTGGAAGACCGTCAGCGACTCGCCCGGCTTGGTGTACGAACGGATCTTGTCCGCGTGGTTCACTTCCTGCAGCGTCTTCTCGATCTTGTCGGTGACCTGGTCGGCCATCTGCTGGGCCGTGGCGCCCGGCCAGAAGGCCTGGATGACCATGGCGCGGAAGGTGAACGGCGGGTCCTCGTCCTGGCCGAGCTGGAAATAGGCGACGAAGCCCATCAGCATCAGCACCACCATCAGGTAGCGCGTCAGGGCCGGATGCTCCAGCGCCCAGCGCGACACGTTGAAGCCGCCGACGTGGAGTTCCTTGGTGATCGGGGAAGTCATGTGCAGCCCCGGCTCAGCGTGAGGCCGCAGAAGCCACGGGAGCTGCCGGCGCTGCCGCGGTCCGCGGCGGCACATAACGCTTGACCTTCTGGCCAGGGTTGAGCACGTGCACCCCCGCGACGACGACCTCCTGGCCCTGACTCAGTCCACCCGCGATGACGACGTCATTGCCTTCGGCACCACCGATCTGCACCGCCACCGGCTTGACCGTCATCGACGCGCCGTCCAGGACCCAGACCGAGGTCTTGCCACCCTGCTGCAGCACGGCCGCGAGCGGCAGCTTCATGACGCCGGCAATCTGCGGCAGGTCCAGCACGACGGTGGCCGACTGGCCCAGCCGCACGTCCAGCTTGCCGGCGTCGGCCTTGATGAGGAAGGTGCGCGTGACCGGGTCGGCGGCGGCGGACACCTCGCGCAGCGCCAAGGGGTAGGTCTTGTCAGCGCCCCACAGCCGCACCTTCAGCGCACCTGCCACACCGGCGGCGGCCTTGACACGCGCGACCTGGTCCTCGGGCACCGAGAAAACCAGGTCGCGCGGGCCGTCCAGGGCCACGCTCACCACCGGCGTGCCAGCCGCCAGCACCTGTCCGGGCTCGGCGTTGACACCGGTCACGACACCAGCGCCGTCGGCCATCAGTTGGGCATAGCCGGACTGGTTGCCCTGCACATCGGACTGGGCCTTGGCCTGTTCCAGCTGGGCCTGGGCCGCCTTGAAGGCCGAGTCGCGACGCTCCAGTTCGGCCGCGCTGATGAAGCCCTGGCGCTGCAGGTCGACAAAGCGCTTGTAGTCGGCACCGGCCTGGTCGCGGTTGGTGCGCGCGGCCATGACCGCGGCACTGGCGGCGGCCTCGGCCAGCTTCAGGTCCTGAGCGTCGATGCGCGCCAGGGCCTGGCCGGGCTTGACCGTGTCGCCGAGGTTGACCGAGCGGCTCAGCAGCTTGCCGCTGACGCGGAAGGACAGGCGCGACTCGATGCGCGGCTTCACCTCGGCCGCATACTCATGGCTGGCACTGGCCGAACCGGCGCTGACGAGTTGCGTGCGTACCGCGCGTTCCGGCTCGGGAGCGGCGGGCTGCTTGCCACACCCGGACAACAGGGCGGACAGCAGTGCCGCCGACAGCAGGGGCGGTGCGAGACGCAGAAGATGGGACATGCAGACCTCGAAGCGTGAAACGACCAGCCCTGAAATTTAATGACCGGCGGGTCAGTAATGTATTCAGACCCTGTGACAACTGTCAAACCTCGCAGAATTTCGCTGTTACGCCGGGGCTTTGCAAGCGGAACTTGAGAAAAAGCTTGAGCGTCGACCATTACGAGAACTTTCCCGTCGCATCCATGCTGTGCCCGCCCGGATTGCGGCCGGCGGTGGTGGCGATCTACCACTTCGCGCGCACGGCGGACGACCTGGCCGACGAGGGCGACGCCAGCACCGCCGAGCGCGCCCAGGCGCTGCAGGCCTACCGGGCCGACCTGGCCGCGGTGGTGGCCGGCCAGGCGCCCTCGCTGCGCTGGCCCCAGGTCTACACCCCGCTCGCCCGGGAGATGCACCGCCTGCAGCCGCCGCTGCTGCACGACCTGATCTCCGCCTTCGAACAGGACCTGGCGCCGCCGCGCTACCGCGACCACGAGCACCTGCTGGACTATTGCCGCCGCTCGGCCAACCCGGTGGGCCGGCTGCTGCTGGGGCTTTACGGCGTCAGCGACGCGGCCTCGCTGCGCCGCTCGGACGCCATCTGCTCGGCACTGCAGCTCATCAATTTCTGGCAGGACTTCAGCCGCGACGGCCCCAACGGCCGGCTCTATGTGCCGCAGAACGACCTGGATCGTCACGGCGTGCGTGCCGAGGATGTGCTCGCTTGCCGCGACGGCCCGGCCGCCCGCGCCTTGATCGCCGACCTCTGCGCCTGGGCGCGCCGGCTCATGCTGGAGGGCGCACCACTGGCCCTGAGCCTGCCCGGCCGCGCCGGCTGGGAGCTGCGCCTGGTCGTGCAGGGTGGCCTGCTCATCCTCGACAAGATAGCGGCGCGTCATCACGACAGCCTGCTGCACCGCCCTGCTTTAAGGGTTTGGGACGGTCCTCGCCTGCTGTGGCGCGCCCTGACAATGCGGGCCGCACCATGAGCCCAGAGCCGTGACTCCCGAACAGTACGTCCAAGAGAAAGCCGCCGCGAGCGGCTCGAGCTTCTATTACGCCTTCCTCTTCCTGCCGCTGCCGCGGCGGGCCGCGATCACGGCCTTCTATGCCTTCTGCCGCGAGGTGGATGACGTCGTCGACGAGACCCAGGACGCCGGCGTCGCCGCGACCAAACTCGCCTGGTGGCGCAAGGAAGTGGCCAGCGCCTTCGCGGGCCAGGCCAGCCATCCCGTCATGAAAGCGCTGATGCCGCACACGGCCAGCTACGACATCCGGCTGGAGCACCTGAACGCCGTCATCGAGGGCTGCGAGATGGACCTGCAGCAGACGCGCTATCTCGACTTCCCGGGCCTGCAGCGCTACTGCCATCTGGTGGCCGGCGTCGTCGGCGAGGTGGCGAGCAGCATCTTCGGCCGCAGCCAGCCTCAGACCGTCGAGTACGCCCACAAGCTGGGCCAGGCCATGCAGCTGACCAACATCATCCGCGACGTCGGCGATGACGCGCGCCGCGGCCGCATCTATCTGCCGGTGAACGAGTTGCAGCAGTTCGGCGTCAAGGCCAACGAGATCCTGCTGCGCAGCAAGCCCTGGGGCTATTCGGAGCGCTTCACCGCGCTGATGAAGTTCCAGGCCGAGCGCGCGCACCGGCTCTACGACGAGGCGCTGGCACTGCTGCCCGAGGTCGACCGTGCCGCGCAGAAGCCGGGGCTGATGATGGCCAACATCTATCGCGCCCTGCTCGTCGAGATCGAACGCGAAAACTTCCAGGTGCTGCACCAGCGCATTGCGCTGACGCCGCTGCGCAAGCTCTGGATCGCAATGAAAACCAACTGGCGCGGCAAGTGAGCCGCGTAGCCATCGTCGGTGGCGGCTGGGCCGGCATCGCGGCGGYCGTCGCGCTGGCCGATGCGGGCCACGACATCACCGTCTTCGAGATGGCGCCCCAGCTGGGCGGCCGGGCGCGCAGCGTGGCCGGCGAGCCGCCGTACGACAACGGCCAGCACATCCTCATCGGCGCCTACCGCGACAGCCTGGCGCTGATGCGTCGGCTGGGCATCGCCCCCGAAGCCGTGCTGAAGCGCCTGCCACTGGCCCTGCCCTACCCCGGCGAGCCCGGCCTGAAGCTGCCGCCGGGGCCACCTCTCATCGCTTTCACGCGCGGCGTGCTGTCGCACGGCGGCTGGCCGCTGACGGCACGGCTGGGCCTGCTGATGGCGGCTGGCGGCTGGCTGGCACGGGGCTTCCGCTGCGACGCCCGGCTGAGCGTGGCCGAACTCTGCGCCGGCTTGCCCGCGGTCGTGAAGCGCGACCTCGTCGAGCCGCTGTGCGTGGCCGCGCTGAACACGCCCGCCCCCCAGGCCAGCGCCCAGGTTTTCCTGCGCGTGTTGAAGGATGCCCTCTTCAGCGGTGCCGGCAGCGCCGACCTGCTGCTGCCGCGGCGGCCGCTGTCCGAACTGCTGGCCGGCCCGGCCACGGCCTGGCTGGGCGAGCGCCTGCGCCTGGGCGCTCGCGTGCAGAAGATCGAGCCCGGCTGGCGCGTCGATGGTGAAGCCTTCGACGCCGTCGTGCTGGCCTGCACCAGCGTCGAGGCCGCGCGGCTGACCGCCGACCTCGCACCGGGCTGGTCGGCCACCGCCGGCGCGCTGGGCTTCGAGCCCATCATCACCGTCTACCTGAGCAGCCCCGGCAGCGCCCTGCCCGCGCCCATGCTGGCGCTGCGCGAGGGGCCGGATGCGCCGGCCCAGTTCGTCTTCGACCACGGCGCCCTGGGCGGGGCACCGGGGCGCTTCGCCTTCGTCGTCAGCGGCGCCGCACCCTGGGTCGAGCGCGGCGGCTGTGCCGAGGCGGTGCTGGCCCAGGCGCAACGCGAGCTGGGTTGGGCCACGCCGCCCGTCATCGACAAGGTGCTGACCGAAAAGCGCGCGACCTTTGCCTGCACGCCCGGCCTGCAGCGAGCCTCCGCCCGCATTGCACCAGGCCTGTGGGCGGCCGGTGACTACATTGCCGGCCCCTACCCCGCCACGCTGGAAGGCGCGGTGCGCTCAGGCCTGGCGGCCGCTCAAGGCGTGGGTGCGGAGGCCGGAACGGGCGCGAACGGCGCTGCCAGCGGTTCGCCGACAAACACGCCCTGAGCCGGCCAGGCCACGCTGTGCCAATAGGCCTCCAGCGCGCTCAGGCCCTGGGCATAGGCCTGGATCAGCATCTGCGGGTGGGGGAACTTCTGCAGATGGTTGCAGGGCTCGCTGACCGTGCCGTAGCTGGCCGTCGCACCGGCGTCTATCCAGTCGAGGATGTTCATCTGGCCTTCGTCGGCCGGCGGCTTGTCGAGCACGCCGCCCGCTGACGTCAGATGATCGGCCAGCGCACCGGGCAGCCATTCGCCGCCTAGCGGCCTGGGCACGCGGATGAGGCCGGTTTCGTAGATCAGCGTGCGGCGCATCGCGGGCAGCGCGTCGCTCTTCACGCGCGCCACCTCGAAGCCCGCAACGCCCGGCACCGGACCGGCCGGCGGGAACAGGCGCTCACGCACATTGCGGGCCGCGTCCGGCGTCGAGGCCAGATAGACCATGGCCGGCTCGGCTGCGCCGGCCGCCAGCGTGTGGTCGGCGGCGATGCCGCGCTCGATCATGGCCATGGCCGCCGGCACCGAGCGGGCCGCCAGCTGCATCGTCGGGCGCACGCCGATGACCAACCAAGGCTTGGCGCCGAAATAAGCCGTGTAGGGGCTGATGCGCGTGGCGGCACAGGACTGGGCGCAGACATTGGGCTGCAACCCGACGCCCAGCGCACTGGTCAGCGAATTGCAGTCGACGGCATAGGGCTGCACCCAGGCCAGGGCCAGGCCATTGACGTGTTCCGGCATCTGGCTGCGGAGGGCCTGGTCCAGCGCCGTGAACTCCTCGCGCGTGAGGCTGGCCCGCAGCGGCAGTTGCACACGCAGCACCTGCTCCGGCGGGATGCCGCGGCGCCTGGCGTAGTACTCGCCCACGCTGACCGAATAGGGGTCGGCCGTGTTGATGACCAGGCCGAGCTCATTGGCCGTGATGCGCCCGTAAAGCCGCGGCGCGCGGGCCCAGCGGGCCTCCCCTGGCGGAGCGGGCGTGGCAGCCGGCTCCGCGGCCTGGATCGCACCCATGCAGGCCAGCGCCAGGGCCAGCCCGGCTTGCCACCTCCTGAAGCCCGCTTTCGCCATACAAAACACAGGCAATCTCCCCCACAATGACGGCATGAAATCCAAAGAGGCCCAGCAGACCCCGGCGATCCAGGTGCTGGAGCGCATGTTCTCGCTGCTGGACGTGCTGGCCCAGCACCAGGACCCGGTTTCGCTGAAGGCCCTCTCCGAGGCCACCGGCCTGCACCCCTCCACGGCGCACCGGATTCTCAATGACCTGACCCTCGGTCGATACGTGGATCGCCCCGAAGCCGGTAGTTATCGACTCGGCATGCGCATGCTGGAGCTGGGCAATCTGGTGAAGGCGCGCCTGGACGTGCGCGACGCCGCCCTGCCGGCGATGCGCGAGCTGCACAAGTTCACCCACCAGCCCGTCAACCTGTCGGTGCGCCAGGGTGACGAAATCGTCTACATCGAGCGCACCTACTCGGAACGCTCGGGCATGCAGGTCGTGCGCGCCGTCGGCGGCCGTGCGCCGTTGCACCTGACGTCGGTGGGCAAGCTCTTCCTGGCCAGCGACGACAGCCCACGCGTGCGCGCCTACGCGACGCGCACCGGCCTGTCGGGCCACACGCGCAACAGCCTGACCGACATCGGCTCCCTCGAGCGCGAACTGGCCATGGTGCGCCAGCGCGGCATCGCCCGCGACGACGAGGAGCTGGAACTGGGCGTGCGCTGCATGGCCGCCGGCATCTACGACGACCAGGCCAAGCTGGTGGCCGGCCTGTCGATCTCGGCACCGGCGGACCGGTTGGAGGAAAGCTGGGTCGTCAGGCTGAAGGAGACGGCGGCGCAGATCTCATCGGCGTTGGGACACCGGGCCTAGAAAGCAAAACGCGGCGCCAAGGCGCCGCGTTCTTTATCGGGAGTCAGCCGTCAGAGCTTGGCCGACGGCGCTGCGCTGTCGCCCTGGCTCGCCAGCCATTTGCGCATGCGCTCGGCGTCGGCAATCCGCGAGGCCTTGCCGCTGGAATCCAGGAACACCATGATCAGCTTGCGGCCGGCCATGCTGGCCTGCATGACGAGGCATTTGCCGGCCTCGTTGATGAAGCCGGTCTTCTGCAGGCCGATGTCCCACAGCGGGTTGGACAACAGGCCATTGGTGGAGCGGAACTGCACCAGGCGCTTGCCCAGGGCCACGCGAGCCTCGCGCGACGTGGACAGGTCGCGCAGCAGCGGCACCTGGCTGGTCGTGTTGACGAGCTTGGCCAGGTCAGCGGCGCTGCTCTGATTGCGACTGGACAGGCCGGTGGGCTCGACGTAATGGGTGTCGGCCATGCCCAGCGTCTGGGCCTTGGCGTTCATCGCGGCCACGAAGGCCTCCAGGCCACCGGGGTAGTTGCGACCCAGGGCATGGGCCGCGCGGTTCTCGCTGGCCATCAGGGCCAGGTGCAGCATGTCGCCACGCGTCAGCGTCGTGCCGACGGTCAGGCGGGAGCGGGTGAACTTCTCGGTGTCGATGTCCTCGTCGGTCACCGTCAGCTTGTCGTCCAGCGACAGGCCGGCCTCGACAACCACCAGGGCCGTCATCAGCTTGGTGATGGAGGCGATGGGCAGCACGGCCTGGGGATTCTTGGAGAACAGCACCTCGTTGGTGTCCTGGTCCAGCACATAGGCCACGCTGGACTTCAAGGCCAGCGGGTCGTCCACGGCGTGCAGGCCGGCAACCTGGCCGAAGGTGGCGACAGCCGGGATGACCGGTGCGGCGGCCTTGCGCAGCACGACGGAGCGCACCTTGCGTGCGGGCGTCGCGGCGGTCTTGGCGGCGGTGCGGGTGGCCTTGGGCTTGGCGTCAGCGGCAGCAGCCGTGGCGGCGCCGGGCAAGGCGGCCAGGAAGGCGAGGCTCAGAAAAGCGGCAGCAAATGTCTTCAACGGAGGTCCCCAACGCAGGGCGGCAGTGTACGTGACGCCAAAAGTACCGACAAGATAAGAACTTAAGTGAGATACCTCAAGTGAACTCTTGTCCCGTTTCGACGGGCCGTCACCCCAGGCTTGCCACCGGTTCTTTCGCTTCGCAGCGGGCTCCAAACGCTCTCAAGTAGGCCTCGGCTGACAAGCTAGGGATATTGGGATCAGCCCCAAACCGCTCGCCGCCCACCTGCGCGCTGCTCGCGGGTGACCTCTGGACGAGATTCTGAGGGCGGGGCCGGTGATCTGTGCCCGGAGCACCGGGGCGTTTACGCGCCAGATTCCACGGGGACATGGAAACGGTTGCAACCGTCGTGACCGGGATCACGACGGTTACAGCGGCAACGGCGGTAGGTTGGCGCGACCCGGCGCCATCCGGAAAGACGCTCAGGAAGCGCGGCGGCGCGCGAGGCCGAGACCTGCCAGCGCCAGGCCAACCAGGGCAAGGGAGGCCGGCTCAGGCACGGCGTTCGGGGTGAACACCGCGAAGGCCCAATTGTTCTCGGCGCGGTTGGCCGACTTCGTGTCCACGAACGAGCCGAAACGCTGCCAGTTGGTGCCGGTGCCGTCTTGATAACCCGTCTGCATTGCCTGGTACTGGCCGATATTGCCTTGGAACTGGTCCGCGTACGGCACCCAAAGGATGCCGCAGCACTTCGACGGGTCGCCAATGCGAACGGGAGCCGCATCCAGAACCGTCAGCAGGGCATCCGCCGCCTCATCCGCCAGGGCCGCATCGCCCAGGAAGGACGGGGCGTCAGAGGCGAAGACCGTGTTGTAGGACCCAAAGGCAAAGGAAACGTTGTAGGACAGGCCATCCACCACCAGGTCCTGGATGCCGACAGCAACGCCGCCCGAATAGCTGATCGTGGGTGCTGCGCCAGCCAAACCACCAGCCAGGAGGCCGACGGAGAGGGTGAAGGCTTTCAGCAGGCGGGCGATCGACGTCATGGCTACTCCAGGGTTTCGGATGCGAATGCCGACACGGTGCAATTTCCGAGCCATCCACAAGATTGTGGAGAAAACCCCGAGCAATCAACGGCTTAGCAAAAGGCGCGGCCGACGCAGTGCCGTGACTGTCAAGAATCTCGACGCTGGGTTGACGGCGAACTAACCTTGCGCCGCCACCCGCTCGGCCTTGCTCTGCAGCTTGTTCAAGGCGCTCAGATAGGCCTTGGCCGACGCCACGATGATGTCCGGGTCGGCGCCCACGCCGTTCACCACCCGGCCGGCGTGCTGCAGCCGCACTGTCACCTCGCCCTGGGATTCGGTGCTGCCGCCGGTGATGGCGTTGACCGAATACAGCAGCATCTCGGCGCCCGACTGCACGACCGATTCGATGGCCTGCAGCGTCGCGTCGACGGGACCATTGCCATCGCTTTCCGCACGATGCTCCTGGTGGCCGACGGCGAAGACGATGGCCGCGTGCGGGCGCTCGCCGGTCTCGCTGCGCTGGGACAGCGACAGCAGCCGGTAGTGCTCCGCGTCGTTGATGACGGACTCGTCCATGACGAGGGCGACGATGTCCTCGTCGAAGATCTCGTTCTTGCGGTCGGCCAGGTCCTTGAAGCGCACGAAGGCGTTGTTGACCTCGGCCTCGCTCTCCAGTTCGATGCCCAGTTCCTGCAGGCGCGCCTTGAAGGCGTTGCGGCCCGACAGCTTGCCCAGCACGATCTTGTTGGCGGCCCAGCCCACGTCCTCGGCGCGCATGATCTCGTAGGTGTCGCGGGCCTTCAGCACGCCGTCCTGGTGGATGCCGCTGGCATGCGCAAAGGCATTGGCGCCGACGACGGCCTTGTTGGGCTGGATGACGAAGCCGGTCGTCTGCGACACCAGCTTGGAGGCCGGCACGATCTGCACGGTTTCGATGCCGACATCCAGGCCGAAGTAGTCGCGCCGTGTCTTGACGGCCATGACGACTTCCTCGAGCGAGCAGTTGCCGGCGCGCTCGCCCAGGCCGTTGATGGTGCATTCCACCTGGCGCGCGCCGCCGACCTTCACGCCGGCCAGGGAGTTGGCGACCGCCATGCCCAGGTCGTTGTGGCAATGCACGCTCCAGATCACCTTGTCCGAGTTGGGCACCTTCTCGCGCAGGCGGCGGATGAAGTCGCCATACAGCTCAGGGATCGCATAGCCGACGGTGTCGGGGATATTGATGGTGCCCGCGCCTTCCCTGATGACGGCCTCGCAGACGCGGGCCAGGAAGTCGATGTCGGAGCGGTAGCCGTCCTCGGGCGAGAACTCGATGTCGCCACACAGGTTGCGCGCGAAACGCACCGCCAGCGTGGCCTGCTCGAGCACCTGCTCACGGCTCATGCGCAGCTTCTTCTCCATATGGAGTTCGCTGGTGGCGATGAAGGTGTGGATGCGCGCGCTGTTCGCGCCGGCCAGGGCCTCGGCGGCGCGGGCAATGTCACGGTCGTTGGCGCGCGCCAGCGAGCAGACGGTGCTCTCCTTCACGGCCGCGGCGATGGCCTTGACGGCCTCGAAATCGCCATTGCTCGATGCCGCGAAGCCGGCCTCGATGATGTCCACGCGCATGCGCTCGAGCTGGCGGGCGATGCGCAGCTTTTCCTCACGCGTCATCGACGCGCCGGGCGACTGCTCGCCGTCGCGCAGCGTGGTGTCGAAGATGATGAGCTTGTCTGTCATCGCACGTTCTCCTCTCGAATCTGGGGCACTGCCACCGGTGCGCGCGACAGGCCGGACAGGATGGCCTGCATGGACGCACGCACGATGCTGCCATCAATGCCGACGCCGTGGCGCGTCACGTCGCCCACGCGCAGTTCCAGATAGGCCACGGCGCGCGCATCGGCGCCGCTGCCGATGGAGTGCTCGTGATAGTCCAGCACGCGCACCTCCTGCCCCAGGCGGGTCGACAGCGCGTTGACGAAGGCGTCGATGGGGCCGTTGCCCTCGCCCTGCACATGGCCCATCCAGCCGCCCAGCACGACCTCGGCAGACAGCCGCATCGCACCACCGGCCACCTCGGTCATCTGCGGCTGCACGACGGAGGCGCCGGCGTTGCCAATGCCGTACTCGCGTTCGAAGATGGCGTAGATGTCGGCCGCGGTCAGCTCCTTGCCGGCGTCGTCCATGACGCGCTGCACGACCTGGCTGAACTCGATCTGCAGGCGGCGCGGCAGCTCCAGGCCGTATTCGGCTTCCAGCAGATAGGCGATGCCGCCCTTGCCGGACTGGCTGTTCACACGGATGACGGCGTCATAGCTGCGGCCCAGGTCCTTGGGGTCGATGGGGAGGTAGGGCATGTCCCAAATCTCTCCCTCCTGGCGGGCCGAGAAAGCCTTCTTGATGGCGTCCTGGTGGGAGCCCGAGAAGGACGTGTAGACGAGGTCGCCCACATAGGGGTGACGCGGGTGCACGGCAATCTGCGTGCAGTGCTCGACGCAGCGGCGCACCTCGTCGATGTCGGAGAAGTCCAGCTGCGGGTCGACGCCCTGGGTGTAGAGGTTCAGCGCGATGTTGACGAGGTCGACATTGCCGGTGCGCTCGCCATTGCCGAACAGGCAGCCTTCGACGCGGTCGGCGCCGGCCATCAACGCGAACTCGCCGGCGGCCGTGCCGGTGCCGCGATCGTTGTGCGGGTGGACGGACAGCACGATGCTGTCGCGGCGCTCGAGGTGGCGGTGCATCCACTCGATCATGTCCGCGAAGATGTTGGGCGTGCTGTGCTCGACGGTGGACGGCAGGTTGATGATGCACTTGCGTTCGGGCGTGGGCGCCCAGACCGCGGTGACCGCATCGACGACGCGCTTACTGAACGCCAGTTCGGTGCCGGAGAACATCTCGGGCGAATACTCGAAGCGCCAGTCCACGCCCGGACGTGCGGCAGCCAGTTCCTTGATCTGGCGGGCGTGCGAACTGGCCAGTTCCACGATGCCATCCTCGTCGGTGCCCAGCACCACGCGACGCATGATGGGCGCGACGGCGTTGTAGACGTGGACGATGACGCGCTTGGCGCCGTCGAGAGATTCAAACGTGCGCTCGATCAGGTGGGCACGCGCCTGCGTCAGCACCTGGATGGTCACGTCGTCGGGGATGTGGCCGCCTTCGATGAGCAGGCGCACGAAGTCGAATTCGGTCTGCGACGCAGACGGGAAACCGACCTCGATCTCCTTGAAGCCGATCTTCACCAGTTGCTGGAACATGCGCAGCTTGCGGGCGATGTCCATGGGCTCGATCAGGGCCTGGTTGCCGTCACGCAGGTCGGTGCTCAGCCAGATCGGCGCGCGGGTCAGCACGGCGTCGGGCCAGCGGCGGTCCGGCAATGCGATCGGGGCGAAGGAGCGGTACTTTTGCTGCGGTTGCTTCAACATGGGTGTCCATCCGAGGGTGGGTGGCGCAACCAGCAGCCTTTGAAAACACGAACGGCCCGCTGCGGTTGCATACGGGCCGTTGGGGTCAGGTGTGAGCGTACGTGCGCGACTGACTAGCGAACCCGTGGTTCCTCTAGGACTGGTAGCAGGCTAATTCGCGCGTTGCGGCTCATGGGGACGGAATCTAGCACGGATGTCTATTGATGCAAGCCACGTTCATCGGGCTCATCGGTGCTGGTGGAGATGACGCTGACCTGCTTGCCCTTGGACTTGCGCCAGCCGTAGATGACATAGCCGGACAGCCCGTACACACAGAAGATCACGAACAACACAGTGGGCGGGTCGAGTGCGATGAGGCCGATGCCGAGCATGATGGCCACCAGCACGATGAAGGGAACACTGCGCCGGCGGTCGAAGACTTTGAAGCTGTAGAAGGGCGCATTCGTGACCATCGAAAGCCCGGCGAACAAGGTCACGCCAAACGCGACCCAGCGCAGCCAGGGCATGTTGCTCACGCCGGAGTACCAGGGCGCGTCGATCGCACACCAGATCAGTCCCATGACGATGGCCGCTGCCGCGGGGCTGGGCAGGCCCTGGAAGAAGCGCTTGTCGACGACGCCGATGTTGACGTTGAAGCGCGCCAGCCGCAGCGCCGCGCCGGCGATGTAGACGAAGGCCGGGATCCAGCCCGGCTTGCCCATGTCCTTCAAGGCCCACATGTAGATGATGAGTGCCGGTGCGGCGCCGAAGGCGACCATGTCGGACAGGCTGTCCATCTGCTCGCCGAAAGCCGACTGGGTGTTGGTCATGCGCGCGACGCGACCGTCCAGGCTGTCGAGGATGGCGGCGGCGAAGATGGCGACGCAGGCCACTTCGAAACGGCCATTGATTGCCATGACGATGGCATAGAAGGCGCTGAACAGCGCGCTCAGCGTGATCGCGTTGGGCAGGGCGTAGATGCCTTTGCGGCGGGGGCGGACGGACGTGCTGGGCTCGTCGTCCTCAGTGGGCTCAGGGGTCATAGTCCGTCAGGATAGCTGACAGATCCCGGCAAATGACGCTCCTAGGATTGCCGAAAACGACAGGAGACGCCATGAAACTCATCAAGTCCGCAGCTACCGCCTCAAGCCCGGCTGCGCGGACCGCTTCGTCGCCGCCGTCCGCGAGGCCCTGCCGCTGGTGCGCGCCAGCGGCATGGATGTCGTCGCTTTCGGTCGCTCCGACCACGAGCAGGAAAGCTTCTTCCTGATCCGCGCCTTCGACAGCCGCGAACAGCTCGTCATGCAGCAGGACGCCTTCTACGGCTCGGCCGTGTGGCGAGAAGGCCCGCGGCAGGCGCTGGTTGATTGCCTGGACACCTATCTGAACACGCTGTTATGGCTGCCCGAGGATGCCGTGGAGGCGTTGCGGGCCAATCACCAGCCCTGAACGAAAAAGGCCGGCATGCGCCGGCCTTTCAGTGTGCTGAACCCGTGGCTCAGTTCTTCGCCTTGTCGACCAGCTTGTTGGCCTTGATCCAGGGCATCATTTCACGCAGCTTCTCGCCGACCTGCTCGATGGGGTGCTCGGCGGTCAGGCGGCGGCGGCTGATCAGCGTCGGGGCGCCGGCCTTGTTTTCGAGGATGAAGGACTTGGCGTACTCGCCGGTCTGGATGTCCTTCAGGCACTGACGCATCGCGTTCTTGGTGTCTTCGGTGACGACGCGCGGACCGGTCACGTACTCGCCGTACTCGGCGTTGTTCGAGATCGAGTAGTTCATGTTGGCGATGCCGCCTTCGTAGATCAGGTCCACGATGAGCTTGAGTTCGTGCAGGCACTCGAAATAGGCCATCTCGGGCGCATAGCCGGCTTCCGTCAGCGTCTCGAAGCCCGCCTTGATCAGCTCGACGGCACCGCCGCACAGCACGGCCTGTTCGCCGAAGAGGTCGGTCTCGGTTTCTTCGCGGAACGAGGTCTGGATGATGCCGGCCTTGCCGCCGCCATTGGCTGCGGCGTAGCTCAGGGCCAGGTCACGCGCCTTGCCGGTCTTGTCGGCGTAGATGGCGATCAGGTGGGGCACGCCGCCGCCCTGGCGGTAGGTGTTGCGCACCGTGTGGCCGGGGGCCTTGGGGGCGACCATCCAGACGTCCAGGTCTTCGCGCGGCTGCACCTGGCCGTAGTGGACGTTGAAGCCGTGGGCGAAGGCCAGCGATGCGCCCTGCTTGATGTTGGGCTCGACTTCCTTCTTGTAGACGTCGGCGATCTGCTCGTCGGGCAGCAGGATCATGACCACGTCGGCAGCCTTCACGGCCTCGGCGATCTCGGCGACCTTGAGGCCAGCGCCTTCGGCCTTGGACCACGACGCGCCGCCGCGACGCAGGGCGACGGTGACCTTGCAGCCGCTGTCATTCAGGTTCTGCGCGTGGGCGTGGCCTTGTGAGCCGTAGCCGATGATGGTGACGTTCTTGCCCTTGATGAGGCTGAGATCGGCGTCCTTGTCGTAGTAGACGTTCATGATGGGTCGCTCCAGGAAAAAACTGTGAATGTGTGGGGTGTGAAGACGGATCAGACGCGCAGGATGCGCTCGCCGCGGCCAATGCCGCTGGCGCCGGTACGGACGGTCTCGAGGATGGACGCGCGGTCGATCGCGTCGATGAAGGCGTCGAGCTTGCTCGCGTCGCCGGTCAGCTCGATGGTGTAGGTCTTCTCGGTGACGTCGATGACGCGGCCGCGGAAGATGTCGGCGGTGCGCTTGATCTCCTCGCGCTCCTTGCCGACGGCGCGCACCTTGATGAGCATCAGCTCGCGCTCGGTGTAGTTGCCCTCGGTCAGGTCGACGACCTTGACGACCTCGATGAGGCGGTTCAGGTGCTTGGTGATCTGCTCGATGACCTCGTCGCTGCCGGTGGTCACGATGGTCATGCGCGACAGCGAGGCGTCTTCCGTCGGCGCAACAGTCAGGCTTTCGATGTTGTAGCCGCGGGCCGAGAACAGTGCCACGACGCGCGACAGCGCGCCCGGCTCGTTCTCGATGAGCAAAGCAATGATGTGTTTCATGGGTTCTTCGTCCTTCGCGCTCTTCAGTGCCGCTGGCGGTAACCAGCGGACCTTGGCTGCGGGTTCGAGTGAAGTGAATCGCTGCGGGTGTCGGACTGATCGCGTCTTTCGCCGTGAGCCCCGGGTGGCGCGGTAACGCCAGCCAGAGCCCTCGGCTTCAGAGGCTCACAGGTCTTCCGAACCCAGCAGCATCTCGGAAATGCCCTTGCCCGCCTTGACCATGGGCCAGACGTTCTCGGTCGGATCGGTACGGATGTCCAGGAACACGGTGCGGTCCGTGAGGCGCATCGCTTCCTTCAGCGCCGGCTCGACGTCGCTGGGCTTCTCGACCAGGATGCCGACGTGGCCATAGGCCTCGGCCAGCTTCACGAAGTCGGGCAGCGCGTCCATATAGCTGTGCGAGTAGCGGCCGCCGTAGTCCAGTTGCTGCCACTGGCGCACCATGCCGAGGTAGCGGTTGTTCAGCGAGACGATCTTGACCGGCGTCTTGTACTGGAAGCAGGTCGACAGCTCCTGGATGCACATCTGGATGCTGCCTTCGCCGGTGATGCAGAACACGTCCGAATCCGGCTTGGCCAGCTTGATGCCCATCGCATACGGCAGGCCCACGCCCATCGTGCCCAGGCCACCCGAGTTGATCCAGCGGCGCGGCTGGTCGAAGCGGTAGTACTGCGCAGCCCACATCTGGTGTTGGCCAACGTCCGACGTGATGTAGGTGTCACGGTCGCGCGTCAGCTTCCACAGCGTGTCCACCACCATCTGCGGCTTGATGACTTCGTCCGAGCCCTTGAAGGCCAGGCAGTCGCGGCTGCGCCATTCGTTGATCTGGCTCCACCAGGCGCTGACCGCATTCGCGTCCGGCTTGGCCYGGGCTTCCTTCAGCTGGGCGATCAGCTCCTGCAGCACGTCCTTCACGTCGCCCACGATGGGAATGTCGACGCGCACGCGCTTGGAGATCGACGAGGGGTCGATGTCCACGTGGATGATCTTGCGCTCGAC
The DNA here is from genome assembly GCF_056406535.1 of Roseateles sp. P1_C1_2. Classification (NCBI taxonomy): domain Bacteria; kingdom Pseudomonadati; phylum Pseudomonadota; class Betaproteobacteria; order Burkholderiales; family Sphaerotilaceae; genus Roseateles; species Roseateles sp. P1_C1_2. The sequence continues at coordinate 139,447 of NZ_JBFUAB010000018.1, read as the reverse complement.
AGAGCCGAAGTGCTTGGGGTTGCCGATGACGCGGTCGTCGAAGCGTGCACCCACGGCCAGCAGCACATCGCAGTGCTGCATGGTCATGTTGGCCTCATACGTGCCGTGCATGCCGAGCATGCCCAGGAAGCGCGGGTCGGTGCCGGGCATGGCGCCCAGGCCCATCAGCGTGTTCGTGCAGGGGAAGCCCAGCAGGTCGACGAGCTGGCGCAGTTCGGCCGTCGCTTCGCCAAGGATGACGCCGCCACCGGTATAGATATACGGGCGCTTGGCCTGCAGCAGCAACTGCACGGCCTTGCGGATCTGGCCGCTGTGGCCCTTCTTGACCGGGTTGTAGGAGCGCATCTCGACGCGCTCGGGGTAGTGGAAGCTGGTCTTGGCCAGCGACACATCCTTGGGGATGTCCACCACCACCGGACCGGGGCGACCGGTGCGGGCGATGTGGAAGGCCTTCTTCAGCGTCAGCGCCAGGTCGCGCACATCCTTGACCAGGAAGTTGTGCTTGACGATGGGGCGCGTGATGCCGACCGTGTCGCACTCCTGGAAGGCATCCAGGCCGATCGCCGGCGTCGGGACCTGACCCGTGATGATGACCATCGGGATCGAGTCCATGTAGGCGGTGGCGATGCCGGTCACGGCATTCGTCACACCCGGGCCCGAAGTGACCAGGGCCACACCGACCTCACCGGTCGCGCGGGCAAAGCCGTCAGCGGCGTGGACGGCAGCCTGCTCATGACGCACCAGCACGTGCTGGATGCTCTCTTGCTTGTAGAGGGCGTCGTAGATGTAGAGCACCGCGCCGCCGGGGTAACCCCAGAGATGGCGCACCCCTTCGGCCTGGAGGCAACGAACGAGGATCTCGGAGCCGTTGAGCTCCGCGGTGGGGGAATTGGGGGATTGGGAATTCGGCTGCGCCAGGGCGGCGCGCTTGATATCCGCGGCAGACATGTCCATTTTTCGAACCTTTGTGAATTTCTCTAACGAAAAACCATTGGTGCCCCTCTTCTCGCTCTCGTGAAGCGGATTCGGAACCTGCGCGATCAACCGGTGGGACCCCAGTCGGGCGGCCACGGTGAGAGCTTTGACTCTTTGTGCGAAGCAGCATTATGCCGAGCAAAAACCGTTAAGCCTTCGTATCAGACGAATGCCATAATCCGAGCTGCCGCCCGGACCCGCTCCAAGCCTTGGCCACCGACAAAGAACTCAACGACTTTCTCCGTTCCGTGGACCGCCGCGCCTTCAAGCGCACGGCGTATGTGGTTCGAGACGACGATGGTGCCCTGGACATCGTCCAGGACGCCATGATCAAGCTGGCCGAGAACTATTTCGACCGCCCGGCGGCCGAACTGCCTCTGCTGTTCCAGCGCATCCTGTCGAACGCGACGATGGACTATTTCCGTCGCCAGAAGACGCGCCGGGCGGTCATGACGAATATGTCGGACTTCGAGGGCGGCGGCGACGGCGACGGTGATTTCGACCTGCTGGAGATCCTCGAAACCCAGGAAGGCGCCATGGGCGCCCTCAGCGCCGCGGATGAAGTCAGCCGGGCGCAGATCTTGCAGCGCATCGAGACGGAAGTCGAACAGTTGCCGACGCGTCAACGGGAAGCCTTCCTGTTGCGTTACTGGGAGGAACTGGATGTTGCAGAGACCGCCTCTGTGATGGGTTGCTCGGAAGGCAGTGTCAAAACTCACTGTTCCCGTGCCGTCCACGCGCTGGCGAAGTCGCTCAAGGCCAAGGGGATCACGCTATGAAGTCGCCGTCGAAGTTTTCCACCCTCCCTGCCGATTTGGATGCCCGTGTCACGCGCTTTGGCCTGCGTGTCGCTGCCGGCCTGACCGAGCGCAACGCCGCCCTGCCCCATGACGTGTCCGAGCGCCTGCGTTTTGCGCGCGAGCAGGCTCTGGCCCGCGCCGTCCAGGCCCGCACTGCACGCACCTCGATGAGCACCGCCAGCCCAGGCGTGGTGCAGATGGGTTCGACACTGGCCCTGAGCGGCGGCCCGCGCGGTACCGGCGGCGACAACGGTCTGTGGTCCAAACTCGTATCTGCCCTGCCCCTGCTGGCCTTGTTGGCCGGCCTGCTGCTGATGCAGCAAGGCCAGATCCACGAACAGATCGTCGCTGCCGCCGAGGTCGACACCGCACTGCTCAGCGACAACCTGCCGCCCTCCGCCTTCAGCGACCCCGGTTTCGCTGAATTCCTGAGGGATGGGCAAGAATGACCGGATGCCCATGAGCCGAGCCGCGCGGACACCCTCCGCCTCTCTCCGTCTGCTGATCACCCTGCTGCTAGCCGCAGCGGGGTTTTCTGCTTTTGCGCAGGCGCAGGAAGCGGCTTCGGCGCCGGAGGCCATTGCTGCGAGCGCGTCCGTTGCACCCCCGGTGGCTCGTCCGGCTGCGCCCGTCATGTCGCCGGTCTCCGCCCTGGCCGCCGCGCCGACCTGGCAGGCACTGACGCCCGTCCAGCGCGATCTGCTTGCGCCATTGGCGAAGGATTGGGACAAGCTCGGCCCCAACCAGCGCAGCAAATGGCTGAATGCGACACCGCGTCTGGCCGTGCTGCCCCCCGCTGAACTCAGCCGCCTGCACGAACGCATGCGTGACTGGGCCAATCTGACACCGGCCGAGCGGGTCGATGCCCGCATCGGCTTCCAGGTGGCAAAGCAGGTGGATTCCGAGCAGCGACAGGCCAAGTGGGAGGCCTACCAGGCGCTGCCGCAGGAAAAACGCCAGGAGCTCGCTGACAAGGCCGTCGCGCGCCGCCAGGCTCAGACCAAGGCGACCAGCCCGACGCCCAAGCCCCTGGCCGCGGCGCCCAAGTCCAATATCGTGCCCGCCGCACCCAAGCTCGTCACGCCGACCCCCGTGACCGGCAGCCTGATCCAGGCCAAGCCTGGTGCCACGACGGTGCTGATCACGCGCGGGCTCACCTTGCCTCCGCACCACGTCGCGGGCGAGACCAAGGTCGTGGCCGATCCGGCCCTGGTCGACCCCAAGACGTTGCTGCCCAAGTCGCTGAAGGCGCCGCCCGCGTCCGTTCCGCGCACATGACAGCGGCGATGGACACGAACGCCGCGCCTGCGGGCCTGGCGAGGCGTTTCGCGGCCTTCCTTTATGAAGGCGTGCTGCTGTTCGGCGTGGTCTTCTTCGCCGGCTTCCTCTATTCGGTGCTGACGCGCCAACAGCATGCGCTCGAGGGCCGCACGGGTCTCGGCGTCAGCCTCTTCATCGTGCTGGGCCTGTACTTCGTCGGCTTCTGGACTCGCTCGGGCCAGACGCTGGCGATGAAGACCTGGCATCTACGCGTCACCGACGCCGTCGGCCGTCCGCTGGGCTGGGGCCGCGCGCTGCTGCGCTATCTCCTGAGCTGGCTGTGGTTCCTGCCGGCGCTGATCAGCGTCTGGGCGCTGGGCCTGCACGGCGGCGGCGCCATCATCGGCAGCCTGATGGCCGGCATCGCGGGCTATCTGCTGATCGCGCGACTGCACCCGCAGCGACAATTCCTGCACGACGCGATCTGTGGTTCGCGCGTCATCACTCAACTTCCCGTGCGCTCATGAGCGCAGCGCCGGGCCGTCCCAAGCAAGCTCGCTCCCGCCTGGCGGGACAAGGCCGCAGGCCTAAGGGTGCCCCATGACCAACCCGCACAAGGGCCGGACCGGCCTGGACCGCGTCATCCACGCCGCCGGCTACTCCTGGGCCGGCCTCAAGGCCGCCTACACGGGCGAAAGCGCCTTCCGCCAGGAAACCTGGCTCTGCGTCATTGCCGCACCGCTGACGTTCTGGCTGGCCAGGACCTGGGAGCAGGCCGCCCTGCTGCTGGGCTCGCTGCTGCTGGTGCTCATCGTCGAACTGTTGAATTCCGCCATCGAGGCGGTCGTCGACCGCGTGTCCTTCGAGCGGCATGAACTCTCCAAGCGCGCCAAGGACATCGCCAGCGCCGCCGTGCTGATGGCCCTGGTGCTGGCGGCCGGCATCTGGGGTGCCGCGGTCTGGCAGCACCTGCGCTGACGTGACACCATCGGGGCCCATGACCAGGAGCCCCGGTTTTCGACTGCTGCGCTGCGGCCTGCCCGGCGCCGAGGCCGTGCTGGCCGACTCGGCCCACGCCTTCGGCCGCCACACGCATGACCAGTTCGGCATCGGGCTCATCGAGCGCGGCGCGCAGAAGTCGGCCAGCGGGCGAGGCCTCGTCGAGGCTGGCGCCGGTGACATGATCACCGTCAACCCCGGCGAGGTGCACGACGGCGCGCCTTTCGACGCGAGCGGCCGGCGCTGGCGCATGCTCTACCTCGACCCCTCCCCGGTGCTGGACGCGGCCCGCGACATCGCGCCGGCAGACCAGGGCTTCGAGTTCAAGGCCCCGGTCATCCGCGACGCAGCGTTGACGACCCGCTTCCAGCAGTTGTTCGACGCCGCCACGGCCGATGCCGACACCCTGCGATCTGACTCGGCCTTGCTGACCCTCGTCGCCCAGCTGATGAGGCCCAGGCCCGCCGGGCGCCCCGCCCTCATGGCTGGCGTCAGCGCGGCGCGCGAGCGCATGGACGACGACCCCGCCGCTTCAACGACGCTGGCCGATCTGGCACGAGACGCAGGCCTGAGCCGCTACCAGTTCCTGCGCGCCTTCACCCATCTCACCGGCCTGCCGCCGCACGCCTATCTGCTGCAACGCCGCGTGCAGCAGGCCCGCCGCCTGGTGCGCGCCGGCGTGGCGCTGGCGGATGCAGCCGCCGCCAGCGGCTTCGCGGACCAGAGCCATATGACGCGCTGCTTCACGCGCAACTTCGGCCTCACGCCGGGAGCCCTGGTGCGCGGCCGCTGAAATTTCGTTCAAGACCTGGCCACGACGGCCTTGCAGCATGGCGCCTCCCAACAAGGAGTGCGCTTTTGAACCTCGAATTCCTGACCCTCTCGCTGCTGGTCGTCGCCTCGCCGGGCACCGGTGCCGCGGTGACCGTGGCCACCGGCCTGTCGCGCGGCACGCGCATGGCCACCATCGCGGCTTTCGGCTGCACCCTCGGCGTTGTGCCCCATATGCTGGCGGCCGTGACGGGCCTGGCGGCGCTGCTGCACGCCAGCAACCTGGCCTTCGAGACCGTGAAGTTCGCGGGCGTGGCCTATCTGCTCTACATCGCCTGGATGACCTGGCGCGAGCAGGGCGCGCTGAAGATCGAGCCCGATGGCGCGCAGCGTTCGAGCGGCGAGGTCATCCGGCACGCGGTGCTGGTGAACCTGCTCAACCCCAAGCTGTCGATGTTCTTCCTGGCCTTCCTGCCGCAGTTCATCGCCAAGGATGAAGCAGCACCTACGCTGGCAATGCTGCAGCTGTCGGCCATCTTCATGGCCATGACCTTCGGAGTGTTTGCGCTGTACGGAGCCTTCGCGGCCAGTATGCGGGACCATGTACTGRGCAACATGACCGCCATGGCTTGGCTGCGGCGGAGCTTTGCGGCGACCTTCGTGGCCCTGGGCATCAAGCTCGCGCTGACGCAGCGCTGAGGTGCCACCGCATGGCGCCCGGCGCGCCAGGCCGCTATGCTGGACTGCAAACCCGCCGAGGCCGGCCGTGCCAAGAGAACTGCTGCTGCATTGCTGTTTCGCTGCCTGTGCATCGAGCGCGGGCGCTGAGCCGTTGCGCGAGGTCGATTTCGGAACGCAACTGTTCCCACCCTATATCGTGGAACTGCAGGGGCGCGCCTCCGGACCGATGGTCGACGTGCTGAACGCGGCCTGCCGAAACCTGGGCTGGAACTGCAACTCGCGCATCTACCCCTGGCGCCGCGCCATCGACTTGATGGAGAAGGCCGAAGTCGATGGGCTCTTTCCGGTGCTGGATGTGCCGTCGCGCCACGCCCGGATGTGGATGAGCGTGCCCGTCGTCGACGGTCGCTATGTCTTCTTCTCGCGCCGCGGCGTGGACTTCGTCTACCGCGGCCCCGAGTCCCTGGCGAGCCACGAGATCGGCGTCTACGGTCCTTCGGGCACCTCGATGACGCTGCAGGACCTGGCTGCCGGCGGACCGGCGAAGATCAGGTTGGAGCGAGACAACCTGGTCGCTCTGAAGATGCTCGCCGCGGGCCGCTATGGCGAGCAGGGCCTGGTGTTCGCCAACGAGCAGGTGGCGCTGTGGCTGCTGGCCAGCAATGCGATGACCGGCCTGCAATCCTCGGGCGGCGCCAAGGACATCTACTACGTCTTCGGGCTGACGCGCCGGCGCATGTCCCAGGTGGACTTCCATGCCTTCGACGAGGCGCTCAAGGACTTGTGCCGCACGGGCCAGACGGCCGACCTGGTCAAGCCCTACGGCGTACCGGCCTCGGCCTGCACGGCAGCGCCGGCGCGGCATTGAGCCTCAGACCGCGGCTTCGTCCGTCTCGCCGGTGCGGATGCGCACGACCTGCTCGACCGGCAGCACGAAGATCTTGCCGTCACCGATCTTGCCGGTCTTGGCGGCCTTCAGGATGGCATCGATGCAGCGGTCGACTTCGTCGTCCTTCACGACGACCTCGACCTTGACCTTGGGCAGGAAGTCGACGACGTACTCGGCGCCGCGGTAGAGCTCGGTGTGGCCCTTCTGGCGGCCAAAGCCCTTGACCTCGGTGACCGTCAGGCCCGAAGCGCCCACCTCGGCCAGCGCCTCGCGCACTTCGTCGAGCTTGAAGGGTTTGATGATGGCGGTGATCTGCTTCATGACGGGCTCCGGTTGACTGGCTTGAGTTTACGCACGGAACTTGGACGTGATGGGGTAACGCCAATCCCTACCAAAGCCGCGGTGGGTGATGCGGATGCCCACCGGCGCCTGGCGGCGCTTGTACTCGTTGATCTTGATGAGCCGGGTGACGCGCTCGACGTCCTCCGGCTTGAAGCCGGCCGCGACGATCTCGGCGATGGACTGGTCCTGCTCCATGTAGAGCGCCAGGATGGCGTCCAGCACGGCATAGGGCGGCAGGCTGTCCTCGTCCTTCTGGTCGGGGCGTAGCTCGGCCGAAGGCGGGCGCGTGATGATGCGATCGGGGATGACCTCCTGGCCCTGCGCATTGCGCCAGCGCGCCAGGCGGAAGACCAGCGTCTTGGCCACGTCCTTGATGACGGCGAAACCGCCGGCCATGTCGCCGTAGAGCGTGCAGTAGCCGGTTGCCATCTCGCTCTTGTTGCCGGTCGTCAGCACGATGCTGCCGAACTTGTTGGACAGCGCCATCAACAGCGTGCCGCGCACGCGCGCCTGGATGTTCTCCTCGGTGGCATCCAGCGGCAGGCCCTTGAACTCGTCGGCCAGCGTGTCGTTGAAGGCATCGAACATCGGCACGATGGACTTCTCGTCGTAGCGCACGCCCAGGCGCTCGGCCATGTCGCGGGCGTCGATCCAGGAGATGTCGGCCGTGTAGGGCGACGGCATCATCACCGTGCGCACCTTGTCGGCGCCCAGGGCGTCGACGGCGATGGCCAGCACCAGGGCCGAGTCGATGCCGCCGGAAAGGCCGATGAGGGCACCGGGGAAGCCGTTCTTGCCGAGGTAGTCGCGCACGCCGACGACCAGGGCCTGCCAGACCTGGGCCTCGAACTCGGGCACCGGCACGATGTCGCCGCGCAGCCGGCCGGCATCCAGCTCGAGAATGGGCAGCGCCTCCTCGAACATCGCCGCGCGGGCGGCCAGGCTGCCGTCGGCCTGCACCGCGAAGGATGCGCCGTCGAACACCATTTCGTCCTGCCCTCCCACAAGGTGGGCATAGAGCAGCGGCAGGCCCGAGGCACGCGCACGCTCCGCCATGCGGTCTTCGCGCTCCTCCACCTTGCCGATGTGGAAGGGCGAGGCATTGATGACGCACAGCAGCTCGGCGCCCGCGGCCTTGGCGGCAGCGGCGGGTTCGTCGAACCAGGCGTCCTCGCAGATCAGCAGGCCGACCTGGGTGCCCTTGACATCGACCACCACGGCACCCAGGCCCGCATCGCGGCCGGAATAGAAGTAGCGGCGCTCATCGAACACCTGGTAGTTGGGCAGTTCTCGCTTGGCATAGCTGGCGACGACTTGACCGCCCACGAGCACCGAAGCCATGTTCAGGCATGGCGGCAGCGACCAGCTCCGTTCGCGCGCCACACCCCCCTCGCGCTCCCACGGGTGGCCAACGACGACATGCAGGCCCTGCAGATCAGCCAGCTCGGCCGCGATGCGCTGCAACTGCTCGTCGCAGCCCTCGAGGAAAGCCGGGCGCAGCAGCAGATCCTCGGGCGGGTAGCCGCACAGCGCCAGCTCGGGTGTGACGAGCAGATCAACCCCAGCCGTGTGCGCCGCGCGCGCTTGGGCAATGATGCGGTCCGCGTTGCCCACCAGATCGCCGACGACGACGTTGATCTGGGCCAGGGCAATCTTCAAGGGCGAGGGCATGGGCGACAGCGATTCAGAACACGAGAGCAGCATTGTCATTCGGGTCGACGCCAGTCCCGAGGCTTTGCCGCAAGACCGTTGGGACGCTCTGCTTTCCATCCAGGCACGGCCGACGCCCTTCATGCGCCTGGCCTATCTGCGCGCCCTGCATGCCAGTGGCAGCGCCGTCGCCAAGACGGGCTGGCAGCCGCAGTTCGTGTCGCTGTGGCGGGGCGAGGATCTGCTGGCGGCCTGCCCGGCCTATCTGAAGACCCACAGCTATGGCGAATACGTCTTCGATTGGGCCTGGGCCGACGCCTACCAGCGCCACGGGCTGAGCTACTACCCCAAGCTGCTGGTGGCGGTGCCTTTCACGCCCGTGCCGGGCAGCCGGCTCTTGGCCGTCAACGACGACGCGCGGATGCTGCTGGCGCAGGCGTTGCGGGCGCTGGCCAAGGAGACCGAGGCCTCTTCGCTGCATGTGCTGTTCGGCGACGAGGCCGACCAGGCGGCGTTGGCGGCGGCCGGCTGCATGGCCCGCAGCGGCGTGCAATTCCACTGGACGGCCGAGGGCGACGCCGACTTCGCCGGCTTTCTGGGTCGCCTGCAGCGCGACAAGCGCAAGAAGATCCAGCAGGAACAGCGCCGCGTGCGCGAGGCCGGCATCGTCTTCGAGGCCCGGGCGGGCGCTGACATCACCGCTGAGGACTGGGACTTCTTCTACCGCTGCTACCAGCAGACCTACCGCGAACACCACAGCAAGCCCTATCTGAGCCGCGACTTCTTCGCCCGCATGGCGAGCGACATGCCCGAGCACTGGCTGATGTTCACGGCCCGATGCGCGGGCGAACGCGTCGCCATGTCGCTGATCGCACTGGATCCCGGCCGCCGCGCCGCCTTTGGCCGCTACTGGGGCGCCGTCGAGCACATCCCCAACCTGCACTTCGACGCCTGCTACTACCAGCCGCTGGCCTGGTGCATCACCAATGGCTACCAGCGCTTCGAGGGCGGCGCCCAGGGCGAACACAAGATGGCGCGTGGCCTGATGCCCACGCCCACCGCTTCCAGCCACTGGCTGGCCCATCCATCCTTTGCCGACGCGGTCAACGACTTCCTGGCTCGCGAGGGCGAAGCCATGTCGGGCTATATCGACGAGCTGGGCGAGCACGCCCCCTTCAAAAAACAAAACGCCGCGGATGCGGCGTCTTGAGCAGGGCGAAACGAGCGATCAGGCCTTGGCGTAGTTCGCCATGCCTTCGCGGATCTCGGACTTGGCCTTCTCCGGGCCTTCCCAGCCCTTGACCTTGACCCACTTGCCCTTCTCCAGGTCCTTGTAGTGCTCGAAGAAGTGCTGGATGGCGGCCAGGCGGGCCGGGTTCACGTCCTCGATCTTCTGCCAGTGGTCGTACATGGGCAGGATCTTGCTGGTGGGCACGGCCAGCAGCTTGGCGTCGCCACCGGCTTCGTCGTCCATCATCAGCACGCCCAGGGGGCGGCAGGTCACGACGACGCCGGGCGTCAGCGCGAAGGGGGTGATGACCAGCACGTCGACCGGGTCGCCGTCATCCGCCAGGGTCCTGGGGATGTACCCGTAGTTGCACGGGTAGTACATAGGCGTCGTCAGGAAGCGGTCGACGAACAGCGCACCGCTCTCCTTGTCCACCTCGTACTTGATCGGGTCGGCATTCATCGGGATTTCGATGATGACGTTGAACTCATCAGGCACCTTGGCGCCGGGGGTCACGTTGTGCAGGCTCATGGTCGTCTTTTAGGGCTAAGGAAAACCCGCATTCTAGGTTTCCCCAACATCGCTGGTAAACGTGCAATCCAGCCGTCAAACCCGGCCCTTAAGCTCGGCCGCCGAGCCCGGCATACCCTGCCGCCGGGCCACAGATCACACGCTGAACAGGAGACTCATACATGTCGACGGAAATGGCGCTGTATTTCGCGCTGGCTTGCGGCCTCGCGGCCGTTCTTTATGGCTTCATCCAACGAAGCTGGATCCTGAGTCAGGATGCAGGCAATGCCCGCATGCAGGAGATCGCCGCGGCGATCCAGCAAGGTGCCGCCGCCTACCTGGGCCGGCAGTACCGCACCATCGGCATGGTCGGCGTCGTGCTGGCCATCGCGATCGCGGTAGTGCCGGGCCTTGGCATGACGACGGCCATCGGCTTCGTCATCGGCGCGGTGCTGTCGGGCATCTGCGGCTTCATCGGCATGAACATCTCGGTGCGCGCCAATGTGCGCACCGCGCAAGCGGCCTCCAAGGGCATAGGCCCGGCGCTGGACGTGGCCTTCAAGGGCGGCGCCATCACCGGCATGCTGGTGGTGGGTCTGGGCCTGCTGGGCGTCGGCGGCTTCTACATGGCCATCGGCGGCGGGCATGACAGCGCGACGCTCAAGCCCATGCTGGGCCTGGCCTTCGGCTCGTCCCTCATCTCCATCTTCGCCCGCCTGGGCGGCGGCATCTTCACCAAGGGTGCCGACGTCGGCGCCGACCTGGTGGGCAAGGTCGAGGCCGGCATCCCCGAGGACGACCCGCGCAACCCGGCCGTCATCGCCGACAACGTCGGTGACAACGTCGGTGACTGCGCCGGCATGGCCGCCGATCTGTTCGAGACCTACGCCGTCACGCTGATCGCCGCGATGGCGCTGGGCGCCCTGATGATCACCGGCTCCAGCGCGCTGGCCGGCGTCGTCTATCCGCTGGCGCTCGGCGGCGTGTCCATCATCGCCTCCATCATCGGCTGCTACTTCGTCAAGGCCAGCCCCGGCATGAAGAACGTGATGCCGGCGCTGTACAAAGGTCTGATCGTGGCCGGCGTGCTGAGCCTGATCGCCTTCTTCTTCGTCACCAAGGCGATGTTCCCCGGCCCCATCGAGCTGAGCACCGGCGGCACGACCAACGCGATGGCCCTGTTCGGCGCCTGCGCGGTCGGCCTGGTGCTGACGGCGGCCATGGTCTGGATCACCGAGTACTACACCGGCACCCAGTACCACCCGGTGCAGCACGTGGCGCAGGCCTCCACCACCGGCCATGGCACCAACGTCATCGCCGGCCTGGGCGTGTCGATGAAGTCCACCGCCTGGCCGGTGCTCTTCGTCTGCGCGGCCATCTACTCGGCCTATGCCTTGGCTGGCCTGTACGGCATCGCGGTGGCCGCCACCTCCATGCTGAGCATGGCCGGCATCGTCGTCGCTCTGGACGCCTACGGCCCCATCACCGACAACGCCGGCGGCATTGCCGAGATGGCCGAACTGCCCGCCAGCGTGCGCGACGTCACCGACCCGCTGGACGCCGTGGGCAACACGACCAAGGCCGTCACCAAGGGCTATGCCATCGGCTCGGCCGGCCTGGCAGCCCTGGTGCTGTTCGCCGACTACACGCACGCGCTGGAAGCGCGTGGCATGCATGTCGCGTTCGACCTGTCCGACCACAAGGTCATCCTGGGCCTCTTCCTCGGCGGGCTGATTCCCTATCTGTTCGGCGCCATGGCCATGGAAGCCGTCGGCCGCGCCGCCGGTGCCGTCGTCGTCGAGGTGCGCAAGCAGTTCGCCGACGGCGCCATCATGGCTGGCCAGCGCAAGCCCGACTACAGCGCCGCGGTCGACATGCTGACCACCGCCGCGATCAAGGAAATGATCGTGCCGTCGCTGCTGCCGGTGGCCGCGCCCATCATCGTCGGGCTGACGCTGGGCCCCGCGGCGCTGGGTGGCCTGCTGATGGGCACCATCGTGACGGGCCTCTTCGTCGGCATCTCGATGTGCACCGGCGGCGGCGCCTGGGACAACGCCAAGAAGCTGATCGAGGAAGGCTTCACCGATGCCGCGGGCGTGCTGCACAAGAAGGGCGGGGAAGCGCACAAGGCCGCCGTCACCGGCGACACCGTGGGCGACCCCTACAAGGACACCGCCGGCCCGGCCGTGAACCCGTTGATCAAGATCATCAACATCGTCGCCCTGCTGATCGTGCCGCTGCTGCCGATGCAGGCCGGCAGCAAGGCGCCCGAGCCCGTGGCGGCTGCGGCCGTCGTGGCGGCACCTGCCGCCAGCACGGCGGAGATGCCGGCTTCGGCGGCCTCACAGTAAATCTCTCGTAAACCCGGTAAATAACGGCCCGTTCGCGGGCCGTTCCCACGTCCGGGCACGGCAAAATCGCAGCTCATGGCGAGCATGGCAATCACGAGGCACGAGCTGACGCGGCGACGCGAACAACTGCAGGATCTGCAGCGCTACCTGGCCGTGCTGGAAGCCGACCACGACGGCGCCCGCGCCAAGCTGCTCGGCTTTCGCCAGCGCTATCTTGAGGCTCTGGGCCCGCTGATGCGCGAACTCGACGAGATCGACGCCCAGTTGCACCAGGCTACGGCCCTGCTGTCGGAAGCCCTGAAGCGCCAGGGCGTCGACGCCCCGGTGTCGGCATCGCAGCACGCCAAGGCCTGGCCCGATATCCCCGCCCTGCCCGACGCGACGCCGCTGCCCCCCGAACCCACCGGCCCGCTGACCGACCTGCCGCCGCCCAGCCTGAAGACGCTGTACCGGCGCGCGGCGATGCGCTTCCACCCCGACCTGGCGCCTTCCGGCCCGGAGCGCGAGGTCTGCGAGCAGCGCATGATGGTCGTCAACGAGGCCTACGCTGGCGGCGACCGCCACCGGCTCGAAACCCTGCTGCTGGCCGCCGGTGAGCTGCCCGAGAAGGTCATTGGCGGGCCGGCCGACGCCGTGCGCGCCTGGCTGGGGCTGTGCGAACACCTCGTGCAGGGCCGCATCCGCGTCGTGCAGGCCCAGACTGCCTTGCTGCACAACCTGCAGATGCACCAGCTGCGCATCGCCATCGAGCGCGCCGAAGTGGGCGGCATGCGCCCGCTGGACATCATGGCCGGGCGGCTGCGCGCCCAGATCACCGAGCGCCGCCAGGAGCTCTACATCGGCGAGCGCGTCGGCGGCGACGCCAAGCTGGCCGCCGATTTCCTGCGCAAGCGTTATCAGCGCCTGACGGGGCTGGGCCTGGGCTGAGCCGCGCCGGCGACTGCGGGCCTCAGATCGGATCGTTCTGGGTTTCCGGATCGGCGCTCGGGACGAAGTTCACCATGTTGCCGTTGTTGTCGACAACGGCAAACAGCAGCACCACGCCACGCGCCGTGTACATGTCCGCTGCCCAGGGCACCGACAGGTAGTCGACCCAGTCCCCCTTCTCCGACTGCTCGCGCGTCGAGTAGAGATAGTTGTAGGGTTGCATCGCGGGGTCGTTGCCTACCGTCTTGACCGCGGCACCAAGCAATCGCAGATTCTGGCCATCCACGACCGTCTCACCGAAATCGAATTCGAGGCTGCCCGCCTCCCCGGCCGGTGTCTGGGTGGTCAGGGTCGCGCCGGACGGCACGGTCACGCCGTTGCCGTCGACATAGGTGCACGCAGCAAGACCGCCCGCCGTGGAGGTGACGGTGACTTGATAGGGGGAGACATAGGTCGTCATCAGATGGTCCTGAGGGTTGAGAAATCAGCGCGCCCGCTGCTGCTGGAGCCAATCACGGGTGGCCAGCCAGTCTGCACGCTGGGAGGCTGAGGGGTCCAGGCACTCCTTCACATTCAGCCACCGTCGAGTTAGATCTGCGTTGACGCGCAACCAGCCCTCGCGCTGCGACAGCAGGCCATCGGCCACGCTGCAGCCCCCCTTGCGATCGGCAGCGGCGTCACCTCGCAACTGGGATAAATGGACCGCCGCAGCCAGCAGTAACTGGTCGCCCGGGCTGCGTTTCAAAGCGCTGTCCAGGCGCTCCTGCAAGCGTGAGTGCCAGCCGCAGTCCGCGCTGTCGCAGGCGAGGCGCCCTGCCGCTTCGAGCAGCTTGACCTGGCGCGGCAGCGCGCTTTCGGGAGGTGCCTTGCCGGGCCGAAGGGATTCGATCAGCCCGAGCAGCCGAAGCGCCTCGCGCTCCCGGGCCTGCGCGTTGACCGCGCGCAGGGTCAGCCATTCGGCATCGATGTGGATGGCGAGCAGGGCCCAGGCCAGGTTGGCGGGATCACTGCGTGTCAATCCCTGCGCCACCTCATGTGCCTTCTCCAGCATGGCCGCGCCCGTACCGTTGAGCTCCTGCTGGGTGAGGCCCAGGTAGAAACGCACGCTGGCTTCCTTGGCCAGCCAGGCCATGTCCCGGGGCCGCTTCTCGCGCAGCTTGCCGACTTCCGCCAGCGCCGATTCGTAGTGCGCCCGCGCGGCCTGCAACCGCCCCATGCGCGTCAACGTGGTGCCCAGCCAACTGGCCGTGTTCGCCCAGTTGTTCTGCAGCTCGGCGTCATCAGGGCGGCTTCGCAAGGCCTGCTCCTTGAGGGCGAGCGACTCGCTCAGCGCCCGTTCCGCAGCCTCGAGGCGGCCCTGATTCAGCTGCAGGACGCCGAGGCTGCTCTGGGCATAGGACACCTCCATCAGTGCATCGGTGGAAGCGGGCGCCGCGATCTGCCAGCGGCGCGAATAGTCGAGGTAGCGTGCCCACGCCTGTTCGGCGGCGCTCAATTCGCGTTTCTGGTGGTGGACCTCGCCAATCCAGAAAGCCGCTGCACCCTGGGCCTTGCGCCAATCGGCCATGAGCCCGGGGCTTGGCGGCTCACCCTCCAGCAATTGCGCGGCGAGCCGCAAGGGCTCCAGCGCCCCGTCCAATTCTCGTTTGGCCACACGGACCTCGGCCACCACCGTCAACGCCTTGGCGCGTTGCAATCGCTCCATCGAACCTGGGTCCCGGCCGGTCCGGTCGAGCAGCAGCAGCGCCTTGCCGCCGATGCTGTCCAGCAGCTCCAGCCGCCCGATGGGGCGCAGCTTGTCGGCGAATTCGCCCAGCATGAAGCTCAGCGTGGCCTCGGCCTCTTGGCGCTTGGCCTGGGCTTCGCGCTCCGCCTCGGCAGCTCGCTGCGCCTGCCAGGTGCTGAACACCGTCAGGCCCACCAGCGCCAGGCCCGCGAGACTGCTGAGCCCGACGGCCCAACGGTGGCGCTGCACGAAGCGACGCAACACATAGAGGCGGCTGTCGGGATGCGCCTGGATGGGCTCGTGATCCAGCCAGCGCTGCAGTTCGTCGGCGAGAGCCTGGGCGTTGACATAGCGCTCGCCCGGTGTCTTCTTCAGCGCCTTGGCAATGATGGTGTCGAGGTCGCCGCGCAACTGCTTGGCCTGGCGGGCGATCGAACTGTCGGCCTGGCCGGCTGCGACGTCGGACAGCCGCCGTGGCACATGGTCGACGACGGCCTTGAGCCGGTCGAGCTGGGTCTGGGTATCGTCGGCCGTGGGGTGGCTGCCGCCGAGCAGCAGATAGAGCAGCACGCCGAGCGAATAGACGTCGGTCGCGGTCGTCACGTCCGCCTGCTTCACCTGCTCGGGCGCGGCAAACTGCGGCGTGAAGGCGCTGCCGGCGCGCTGGGTCAGCTCGGTGGCGGCGGCGCCCTCGCTGGCCTGGCTCGCGTCGGCCATCAGCTTGGCGATGCCGAAGTCCAGCAGCTTCACCTCGCCATCGCGCGTCACCAGGATGTTGCTGGGCTTGAGGTCGCGGTGCAGGATCAGCCGGGCCTGCGCGTGGGCCACCGCAGCCAGCACGTCCAGGAAGAGGCGCACGCGGGCCTCGATGTCGAGTTGCTGCTGGCGGCAATAGACGTCGATGGGCTGGCCGTCGACGTACTCCAGCACCAGATAGGGCTGCTGGCCCTGGTGCACACCGGCATCCAGCAGGCGGGCGATGTGCGGGTGGGACAGCCGCGCCAGGATCTCGCCCTCGCGCGCGAACCGCCCCGCGTCGCCACGGCCGAGCAGGCCGGCCATCAGGAACTTGACCGCCACCTGGCCTTCGAAGCGACCGTCGGCGCGGCGCGCCAGCCAGACCGTGCCCATGCCGCCCTGCCCCAGCTGGCGCTCCAGCAGATAGGGGCCGATGGCCTGGCCGGCGAGGTCGGGAGGCGGCGCTGCGTCCTCGGGCATCGCAGCCAGCGCTTCCTGCCATTGCGCGACGACGGGTTCGCTCAGGAAGCCCTGCTGCTGCAGCTCCTGAGCGCGCGCCAGCATGCGCCTCAACTGCTCGGCCGCATCGGGGTCCTCGGTCTGCAGCCGCTCCAGACGATGCTCGCGAGCTGCCGGCGGCAGATCGAGCAACTCATCCAGCAGGGGGCTCAAGGAGAGCCAGCGTTGCCTGTCCATGGATCAGGCCAGGCTCATGGACAGGAACAGCCGGGCCTTCTGCCAATCGCGCTGCACGGTGCGCTCGGTCACGCCCAGGGCCTCGGCGATCTCCGGCTCCCGCAGGCCCGCGAAATAGCGCATCTCGACGACCTGGGCCAGGCGCGGCTCCAGCTGGGCCAGCTCGTCCAGGGCCTCGTGCACGCGCAACACTTCGTCGTCGCTCTGGGGCAATTGGTCGGCAACGGCCGTATCCAGCGTCAGCTCGGCCTGGCCGCCGCCGCGCCTCTCGGCCCGCCGGGCGCGCACCAGGTCGACGACGACGGAGCGCATGGCCTGGGCGGCGTAGGCGAGGAAGTGGCGGCGATCGGGGAATTCGGCCCCGGGTGCGCCGGCCACGCGCAGCCAGGCCTCGTGCACCAGCGCCGTCGTGTCCAGCAGCGTGAGATGACCCGCGTCGCGCACCTGCCGGCGCGCCAGGCGCTGCAGGTCGGTGTAGAGCTGGGCCACCACCGCGTCGGCGGCGGCGCGGTCACCCAGCCGGGCGGCCTGCAGCAATTGGGTGATGGCTTGCACCGGCCGCACTCTAACGGCTGGCAACGCCAGCTCGCGGGCCGGTGACGCTGCGGCGGCCGGCAGCGAGTAATTTTTTTTGATCCCGATGTCGGGATTGGCGGAGATCCGCCGTTTTGAGTTGATGAGGACCGATGGCGAAGCCAAGCCAGGGAGCCGGCACAGCCGGGGCCGCCGCCCGCCATCGCTCCTCACCCGCTGCGAACCGGCCCGCTGGCCGCGAGCGCATCTCAACCCAACGTGATTGACGCGATGTCTCAAGCTCCCCTGCTCGCCAACGATCCCCCCTCGCCCCCTCGCACCGGCACGTTCACGCGCCTGCCCCAGGCGGACTCGCTCGCGGCTTTCGGCCTGCGCGTGTCGCGCCAGTTTGCGCAGTGCCGGCGCGAAGGCGAGCAACTGGCCCTGCTGTGGCTGGAGGCCGAGGTGCTGGTGCGGCCCGACGGCAGCATCGGCGATGCCGAGCGGGACAACCTGATCCAGACGGTGAGCCTGCGCCTGCGCAACCGCGTGCGCGGCGCGGACGAGGTCGTGTACATGGGCGGTCGCAGCTTTGCCGTGCTGCTGCTGGCCGCCGGTGCGCCCGAGGCCCGCCTCGTCGAAAAGCGGCTGCAGCAGGCCCTCAGGGGGGCCTACGGCGTCGACGGCCGGCTCATGCAGATCGGTGTGCGCCTGGGCACGGCGATATTCCCGCAGGCCGGGCGCAATGGCGTCGAGCTGGCCGAAGCCGCGCAGGCCAACCTGGCCGAGTCAGCGGGCGACTGACTGCCGCCTCGCAGGACTCATGCCGCCCGGCCTGCATGCCGGGCGTCGTTCGATAAGCGTCAGACAGCGCGCAGGCGCTGAGCCCGGACTCAAGCAGTCCAGTGGACTGCTTGTGCCTGGCGAAGGACAGGGCCACTGGCCCTGGCATGTCCTCGGTCCCATCTCACACTTCCAGCCACTCCTTGCGGATGTAGGCATTGGCACGCAGGTCTGCCGGTGAGCCCTCGAAGACGATGCGGCCGTGGCCCATCACATAGCAGCGCTCGGAAATCTCCATCGCGATGGCCAGCTTCTGCTCGACCAGCAGCACCGCGATGCCGCGGTTCTTCAGCTCCTTGAGGTACTCGGCCACCAGCTCGACGATCTTGGGCGCCAGGCCCTCGGTGGGCTCGTCGATCATGATGAGGTCGGGGTCGCCCATCAGCGTGCGGCAGAGCGTCAACATCTGCTGCTCGCCACCGGACAGCACGCCGGCCTCGGTGTGCTGGCGCTCGCGCAGCCGCGGGAACATCTTGTACATGTCCTCGAAGCCCCAGCGCGGGTTCTTGGCTTTGGACTTCTGCCCCAGCATCAGGTTCTGGTGCACCGTCAGCTTGGGGAAGATGTCGCGGTTCTCGGGCACATAGCCCAGGCCCATGTGGGCGATCTCGTAGGCCTTGCGGCCGACCAGCTCCTGGTCGCCCCACATGACCGAGCCCTTGACGTCGACCTGGCCCATGATGGTCTTGACCGTCGTCGAGCGGCCGGCGCCGTTGCGGCCCAGCAGGCTGACGATCTCGCCGGGATTCACTTCCATGCTGACGCCGTGCAGCACATGGCTCTTGCCGTAGAAGGCGTGGACGTTGTCCAGCTTGAGGATTCTTCCTTGCGTCATGCTGCCGCCGCCTGTGTTTCCGCGAGCACCGAGCCCAGATAGGCCTCCTGCACCCGCGCATTCGCGCGCACGGCCTCCGGCGTGTCGAAGGCAATGACCTCACCGTAGACCAGCACGGCGATCTTGTCGGCCAGGCCGAAGACGACGCCCATGTCGTGCTCCACGGTCAGCAGGGTCTTGCCGACGGTCACGTCGCGGATCAGCTGGATGAAGCGCTTGGTCTCGCTCTTGCTCATGCCGGCCGTGGGTTCGTCCAGCAGGATGACGCTGGAGCCGCCGGCGATGGTGATGCCGATCTCCAGCGCCCGCGCCTCGGCATAGGTCAGGTTCATGGCCAGCACGTCGCGCTTGCGGTCGAGCTTGATCATCTCGAGGATCTGCTCGGTGCGGTCGTTGGCGTCCTCGAGGTCAGCGAGGAATTTCCAGAAGGCGTAGCGGTGGCCCAGGCTCCACAGCACGGCGCAGCGGATGTTCTCGAACACGCTCAAGCGCGTGAACAGGTTGGAGACCTGGAAGCTGCGCGACAGGCCCAGGCGATTGATCTCGTAGGGCTTCTTGCCGTCGATGCGCTGGCCGTGCAGATGGATCTCGCCCGAGGTCGGCGCGAAGCGGCCGCTGATCAGGTTGAACAGCGTGCTCTTGCCCGCACCGTTGGGGCCGATGATGGCGACGCGCTCACCCGCCTGCACGGCCAGGTTGGCGCCGCGGATGATCTCGCTCTTGCCGAAGCTCTTGCGCAGGTCGCGCAGTTCAAGCGCAAAGCTCATAGCGCTTCCCTCCGCTTGATCTCTTTTTCGATGTCTTCCTGGATCTCGCCCCACTCGTGCACATAGTGGCGGCGCACCAGCTCGAAAAGACCCGCACCGACGACGATGAGGAAGCCGGCACCGAACCAGGCATCCAGCGCGCCGCTGTTCAGCGTGGCGCCCATGAAGCGCAGCTCGGGGCCCAGGGCCTCGTTGAGCTGGCGGTGGTAGAGCATCTCGATCATGGTCGCCGCGCCGATCAGCGCCGCCAGCGCCGTACCGGCCAGCGCCAGATACGAGGTCCACAGTTTCTTCAGCTTGCCAAAGGCCGCCACGCGCAGGTTCATCAGGATGAGGCTGGCGAAGCCGCCCGGTGCGTACATGACCATGAACAGGAAGATCAGGCCGAGGTAGAGCAGCCAGGCCTTGGTCAGCTCCGACAGCAGCACGCCGCAGATGACCATCAGCACCGCGCCGATGATGGGGCCGAAGAAGAAGGTCGCGCCGCCCAGGAAAGTGAACAGCAGAAACGCCCCCGAGCGCGCCGCGTGCAGCACGTCGCTGCCGTTGACGATCTCGGCATTGATGGCGCCCAGGCCGCCCGCCACGCCGGCGAAGAAGCCCGAGATGGCGAAGGCCATGAAGCGCACCCAGTGGGTGTCGTAGCCGACGAACTCGACACGCTCGGGGTTGTCACGCACGGCGTTCAGCATGCGACCCAGCGGCGTGCGCGTCAGCGCGAACATGGCCGCCGTGCAGATGAAGCAGTAGACGGCGACGAGGTAGTAGACCTGGATCTGCGGACCGAAGCTGATGCCCATGAAGGGCTGGCCGATGACGCGGTTGCTGGACACGCCGCCCTCGCCGCCCGAGAACTCGGGCAGCATCAGCGTCAGCGCGAACACCAGTTCGCCGATGCCCAGCGTGATCATCGCGAACGGCGTGCCGGCCTTCTTCGTCGACACATAGCCCAGCAGCGCCGCGCAGACCAGCCCGGCCAAGCCGCCGACGAGGGGGATCAGGCTGACCGGAATGCCCAGCGTGCCGGCGCCGGCCAGGTTCAGCGCATGGATGGCGAGGAAGGCGCCCATGCCGCTGTAGACCGCATGACCGAAGCTGAGCATGCCGCCCTGCCCGAGCAGGATGTTGTAGGCCAGACAGGCGATGACGCCGATGCCCATCTGCGTGAGCATGGTCTGCGCCAGACCGGTGGTCCAAATGCGCGGGGCGACGAAGAGGATCAGGGCGAAGAAGCCCCATATGAACCAGCGCCCGACGTTGTGGGGCTTGAAATGGAAATCCTTGGACTTGCTCATCAGTCTTCCCGCGTGCCCAGCAGGCCCTTGGGCCGGAAGATCAGGATCAGCACCATCAGCAGATAGGGCAGGATGGGCGCCACCTCGGCCATCGTCAGGCGCAGCAGCGGGTAGCCCGGCGTGGCCTGGGTGACGGTGAAGCCGAGGCTGCCGAGCAGCGTGGCGAGCGAGCCGTTGATGGTCAGGGGCAGCGTCTGCAGCAGGCCCACCACGATGGAACCGACGAAGGCACCGGCCAGCGAGCCGATGCCGCCGACGACCACGACGACGAAGATGATGGCGCCGATGAAGGCGGCCATATTGGGCTCGGTCACGAAGGTGATGCCGCCGATGACGCCGGCCAGGCCGGCCAGCGCGCAGCCGCTGCCGAACACCAGCATCAGCACGCGCGGCACGTTGTGGCCCAGCGCCTCGACCATCTCGGGATGCGTCAGCGAGGCCTGGATGATCAGGCCGACGCGGGTGCGAGTCAGCAGCAGCCACAGCGCCAGCAGCATCAGCAGGGCCACCAGCATCATGAAGGCCTTGGTGGCCGGGAAGGTTGAGCAGTTGGCCAGCGCGCAGACCTCGGGCGAGGCCTTGCCCAGCACCAGGGACATGCCGTCCTGAGCGCGCGAAACGATGGTCAGGGCCGAGCCCTCCAGCAGCGCCGGCGGTGTGAACGTCACGGCGGTGCGGCCCCAGATCAGCTGCACCAGTTCCAGCACCACATAGGACAGGCCGAAGGTGATGAGCAGCTCCGGCACATGGCCGAACTTGTGCACCCGCCGCAGCGCCAGCCTCTCGAAGCCCGCGCCCAGCACGCCGACGGCCAGCGGCGCGAACAGCAGCGCCAGCCAGAAGCCCATGATGCCCACCAGCGAGTAGGCGACGTAGGCGCCGACCATGTAGAAGCTGGCGTGGGCGAAGTTCAACACGCCCATCATGCTGAAGATCAGCGTCAGGCCCGAGCTCAGCATGAAGAGCAGCAGGCCGGACGACAGGCCGTTCAGCAGATTGATGAAGACTTGATCCAAGACTCGATCCTCAGCGAAACCACGCTCCGGGCGGAGCCGGATTGCGTCGCGAGCAAGCCAAGGTTGGGCCGAAGCGCAGAGCCGTACACCCGTACGGCGAGCACTGCAGGCCCAAGATTGGTTTGCGCAGCAGCAAGACGGCTTAGCCCGGACGCTTCATCTGGCAGGAGGTCGGCGTCGACGACACATAGCTGTCGTACTGCTTCACCGGCGCCAGCGTCATGCCCGTCTTCTCGGGGCTGTAGGGGTATTTCGCATCGGCCTTCTGCCAGACCGAGATGAACAGCGGCTGCTGCAACTGGTGGTCGGTCTTGCGCATCGTCACTTCGCCGTTGAAGCTCTTGACGGACAAGCCCTCCATCGCCGCTGCGACCTTCACCGGGTCCGTCGACTTGGCGTTGGCCATGGCCTGGCTCAGCAGCGTGTAGATGTGCTGCACGCTGAGCGTGTACATGTCGTCGTTGAACTTCTTGTTGTACTCGTCGGCGTTCTTCTGTGCCTCGCCGCCCATGTTGTAGTGGCTGTAGGCCACCTGGAACACGCGGCCCGCGCCGCCCGTGCCCAGCGCCGTCGGCGTGCCGGTCACGCCGGTGTAGTAGGTGAAGAACTTGCCGTTGTAGCCCGCCTCGTTGGCAGCCTTGACGAGCAGGGCCAGGTCCGAGCCCCAGTTGCCGGTGATGACGGTGTCGGCGCCGCTGGCCTTGATTTTGGCGACATAGGGCGCGAAGTCGCGCACCTGGGCGAGCGGGTGCAGGTCCTCGCCGACGATCTGCACGTCGGGGCGCTTGCGGCCCAGCATCTCCTTGGCGTACTTGGCGACCTGGTGGCCGTGGGCGTAGTTCTGGTTCAGCAGGAAGACCTTCTTGACGTCGGCCTGGTCCTTCATGAAGGTCGTCAGCGCCTCCATCTTCATGGACGTGTCGGCGTCGAAGCGGAAGTGCCAGTAGCTGCACTTGCTGTTGGTCAGGTCGGGGTCCACCGCCGAGTAGTTCAGGTAGACGATTTCCTTGCCCGGGTTGCGCTCGTTGTGCTTTTGCACGGCGTCGCTCAGCGCCAGCGCGACGCTGGAGCCATTGCCTTGCATGATGTAGCGGATGCCCTGGTCGGCCGCGGCCTTCAGCAGGTTCAGCGACTCGGCGGGGCTGAGCTTGTTGTCGAAGGTGACGATCTCGAACTTCACGCCGGCGGGGTTGCTCTTGTTGAACTTCTCGCCGAGGAACTGGAAGGTCTTGACCTGGTTCTGACCCACCGGACCCATCAGGCCCGACAGCGCGTCGATATAGGCCAGCTTGACCGTCTCGCCCTTCTGGGCCTGGGCACCGGCGGCTGCCAGCACCAGCGTGGCGGCTGCGATCGCGCGCAGTGGGGAGCGGGTCGAAGTGATGTCGAACATGCTTGTCTCCTGTTGTGGGTCTGAATGTGAACGGAAGTTAATCGAGCCGGGTCGCGATGACGTCCCGTGCTTACCCGAGACAACTCAGGTCGTCGGCAGCTTGTGGCTCAGGAACTGGTCGCGCAGCTTGAGCTTCTGCACCTTGCCGGTGGCCGTGTGCGGAATCTCGGTGACGAAGACGACGTCGTCCGGGATTTGCCATTTGGCGATGCGCCCCTCGTAGAAGGCCAGCAGCTCCTCGCGCGTCACCGCCGCGTCGGGCTTCTTCACGACGACCAGCAGCGGCCTCTCGTCCCACTTGGGGTGGCGAGCCGCG
Source organism: Roseateles sp. P1_C1_2 (assembly GCF_056406535.1). NCBI lineage: Bacteria > Pseudomonadati > Pseudomonadota > Betaproteobacteria > Burkholderiales > Sphaerotilaceae > Roseateles > Roseateles sp. P1_C1_2. The sequence continues at coordinate 115,926 of NZ_JBFUAB010000018.1, read as the reverse complement.
ATGACGGCAGCCTCGTGCACGGCCGGGTGGGCCATGGCGACGTTCTCGAGGTCGATGGAGGAGATCCACTCGCCGCCGGACTTGATGACGTCCTTGCTGCGATCGGTGATCTGCATGAAGCCGTCGGCATCGATGGTGGCCACGTCGCCGGTCGGGAACCAGCCGGGCTCGCCGTCCACGCTGACCAGCGGTGATTCGTCGTGGTTGAAGTAGCGGGAGATGACCCAGTGGCCGCGCACGACGAGATTGCCCGAGCTCTGCCCGTCCCAGGGCAGTGAGCGGCCCTCGTCGTCGATGATGGCCATGTCGACGCCGTAGACGACACGGCCCTGCTTCTCGAGCAGGCGCTGCTGCTGTTCAGCCGGCAGGTCGAGCTGGCGCGTCGTCAGCTTGGACAGCGTGCCCAGCGGCGACATCTCCGTCATGCCCCAGGCGTGGATGACCTCGACGCCATAGTCCTGCTGCAGCGACTTCATCATCGCCGGCGGGCAGGCCGAGCCGCCGATGACGGTGCGCTTGAAGCTGCTGAACTTCAGGTTGTTGGCCTTGACGTAGTTCAGCAGGCCCAGCCAGACCGTCGGCACGCCGGCGCTGAAGTTGACCTTCTCGGATTCGAACAGCTCGTACAGGCTCTTGCCGTCCAGGTGCGGCCCGGGCAGCACGAACTTGCAGCCGACGATGGCCGCGCTGTAGGGCAGGCCCCAGGCGTTCACATGGAACATCGGCACGACGGGCAGGATGACGTCGCGGCTGGAGCAGTCCATCGCATCCGGCAGGGCCGCGGCATAGGCATGCAGCACCGTGGAGCGGTGGCTGTAGACGGCGCCCTTGGGGTTGCCCGTGGTGCCCGACGTGTAACAGATGCTGGAAGCGGTGTTCTCGTCGAACTGCGGCCAGACATAGTCGCCGGTCTCGGCGGCGAGCAGGTCTTCGAAGCACAGCAGGTCGGGGATGGCCGTGCTGGCGGGCATGTGGGCCCGCGAGCTCATCAACACGAAGTGCTTCACCGTCTTCAGCGCCGGTGCGATCTTCTCGACCAGCGGCAGGAAGGTGGCGTCGAAACACAGGACACGGTCCTCGGCGTCGTTGGCGATCCAGACAATCTGCTCGGGGAAGAGGCGCGGGTTGATCGTGTGGCAGACCAGGGCCGAGCCCGAGCTGCCGTAGTAGATCTCCATGTGGCGGTGGCCATTCCAGGCCAGCGTCGCGACGCGGTCGCCGGACACGCAACCCAGGCGTGCAAAGGCCTGCGCGGCCTGGCGCGAACGGCGCGCCACCTCGCGCCAGTTGCTGCGGTGCAGGTCGCCCTCGACCCGCTTGCTGACGATCTCGGTCTCGCCCGAATGCCGCTCGGCGTGCTTCAGCAACGACGAGATCAGCAGCGGATCCGACATCATCCGGCCCATCAATGCCATGGTTGTCTCCTGGCGGTCTTATCGACCCAGTCTAGCCCCCGGTTCAGACACCTGAACGTCACAACCGCGACCCTCGGACCCCGGGGAAACACCCGGGTGAGCGAGGTAAAAGCCCCCCTCACTAAACTGGTGCGATGAACCACTTAGCCGGCCTCGCCTGGACCAATCGTTTCGCCACCCTGGGGCCCGACTTCTTCACCGAGCTGCGGGCCCAAGGCCTGCCCGACCCACACTGGGTGGCGCAAAGCGCAGCTTGCGCCCAGTTGCTGGGTTTGCCCGCCGACTGGGCCGCACGGGCCGAGGCGCTGGCCGCCTTGTCCGGCAATGGCGCCTGGCCCGGCATGCGGCCGCTGGCGTCGGTCTACAGCGGCCACCAGTTCGGCGTCTGGGCGGGCCAGCTCGGCGATGGCCGCGCGCTGTGGCTGGGCGAGCTCGACACGCCGAGCGGCCCACAGGAGCTGCAGCTCAAGGGCGGTGGCCAGACGCCCTACTCCCGGCGCGGCGACGGCCGCGCGGTGCTGCGCTCGTCCATCCGCGAATTCCTCTGCTCTGAAGCCATGGCCGCACTCGGCGTGCCGACGACGCGCGCGCTGTGCATCACCGGTTCGCGCCTGCCCGTCATCCGCGAGACGGTCGAGACCGCTGCCATCGTGACCCGCGTCGCGCCCAGCTTCGTGCGTTTCGGCCATTTCGAGCATTTCGCCCACCACGACCAGCTCGACGCGCTGAAGCGCCTGACGGACTGGTTCATCGCCCACCACGCCCCTGAATGCGCCGACGCGCCCGAGCCCGCCGTCGCGCTGCTTCGGCACGTGTCGCTGCAGACCGCTGACCTGATCGCCCATTGGCAGTCCATCGGTTTCTGTCACGGCGTCATGAACACGGACAACATGTCCATGCTCGGCCTGACGCTGGACTACGGCCCCTTCGGCTTCATGGATGCCTTCGACCCCGGCCACATCTGCAACCACAGCGACGACCGCGGCCGCTATGCCTATGCGCGCCAGCCAGCGGTGGCGTTCTGGAATCTGCATGCACTGGCCCAGGCCCTGGTGCCGCTGCTGGAGGGTGAGCAGGAAGCCGCCGGCGAGCGCCTGCTGGAGGCCGTGGAGGCCTACCGCGAGCGCTTCGCCAGCCAGATGCTGGGCCGGCTGCGCGCCAAGCTCGGCCTCGACGGCGAAGAGGCCGGCGACCAGGCCCTGGCCGACGACTTCCTGAAGCTGATGGCGGCATCGCGCGCCGACTTCACGCAGAGCTTTCGCCGCCTGTCACGCGCGCAGTCCACGCCCGAACCGCTGCGCGACCTCTTCATCGACCGCGAGGCGCTGGACGCCTGGCTGGCCCGCTGGCGCACGCGCGTCGCCCCGGGCGCCGAGGTGCAGATGCTGGCCGTCAACCCGGCCGTCGTGCTGCGCAATCACCTGGCCGAGGGCGCCATCCGCGCCGCCCAGCAGAACGATTTCACGGAGATCGAACGACTGCTGAAAGTTCTGAGCCGCCCGTTCGACGAACCCGCAGTCCCCAGCGACGCGGCCCTGCCGCCCGACTGGGCCCAAAGCCTCGAAGTGTCCTGTTCATCATGAGCCACGATTCCAGCAAGACCTACCCCGTCCAGAAGACCGACGCCGAATGGCGCGAGCAACTGGACGCCACGCAATACCAGGTCGCCCGCCACGCGGGCACCGAGCGTGCCTTCAGCGGCAAGTATTGGGACCACTTCCAGGACGGCCACTACAACTGCATCGGCTGCGGCACGCCGCTGTTCGAGGCCGACACCAAGTTCGACGCCGGCTGCGGCTGGCCGAGCTACTGGGCGCCGGTCAACAGCGAGGTCATCGAACGCATCGTCGACCGCAGCCACGGCATGGTGAGAGTCGAAGTGAGATGCAACAAATGTGGCAGCCATCTCGGCCATGTCTTCCCGGACGGCCCCGAGCCGACGGGAGAGCGTTACTGCATCAACTCGGCCTCCATCGATTTCGTCAAGGACAATCCGGGCGCATGAAGTTATTGCTCGATTTCCTGCCGCTGATCCTGTTCTTCGTCGCCTTCAAGGGCGCCGAAGGCAACCCGGACGCCGCCGCCGCCTTCGCGACCCAGCATTTCGGTTTTCTCGTCCAGGGCGGTGTCGTCGGCCCGCAGGAAGCGCCGGTGCTGCTGGCCACCGTCGTCGTCATGATCGCGACGCTGGCCCAGGCGGCCATCCTCAAGGCCCGTGGCAAGAAGATCGACCTGATGCTGTGGATCAGCCTGGCCCTGGTCGTCGTGCTGGGCGGCGCCACGATCTGGTTTCACAACGAGACCTTCATCAAGTGGAAGCCCACCGGCCTGTACTGGGCCATGGCGCTGACGCTGTGGATCTCGCAGGCATGGTTCGGCAAGAACCTGATCCAGTCCATGCTGGGCGCCGAGCTCGCCCTGCCCGACCTGATCTGGCTCAAGCTCAACCGCGCCTGGGTGCTGTTCTTCGCCGCGATGGGGGTGGTCAACCTCTATGTGGCCTATCACTTCTCGACTTCGGCCTGGGCCAACTTCAAGGTGTTCGGCGTGACCGGCCTCATCGTGCTGTTCACGCTGGCCCAGGGGCTCTACCTCGGCAAGCACCTGCCGCCGGAAGAGGACAGCAAGACATGAGCATCGCTACAGAGATCGATGCCCGCCTGCGCGCCGAACTGGCACCGCTGGAACTCAGCATCCGCGACGACAGCGCCCAGCACGCCGGCCATGCCGGCGCCCGCGAAGGCGGTCACTTTCATGTGGCTGTCGTGTCGGATCGCTTTACCGGCCTGCAAAGATTGGCCCGCCACCGCCTCGTTTATCATTGTTTGTCCGACCTGATGCAGCGCGGTATCCACGCGCTGGCCATCGACGCCCGCGCTCCGGGTGAACCCTGATCCAGGTCGAGCGTGATGGAACCGCGCGCCCCGCACCGGGCGCGATTTTTTTAGCCTGACTCAAATTCCCCACCCATGAAGAAGCTTGCGCTCGCCGCCGTTGTCGCGGCCACCTTCTCGGCTCTCGTGCCGGCTGTCGCAACCGCGCAGAACATCGCCACCGTCAACGGCAAGGCCGTGCCCAAGGCGCGCGTCGAAACGCTGATCCAGCAGGTCACCAAGAGCGGCCAGCAGCAGCGCTCGCCCGAACTGGAAGCCCAGGTCAAGGACGAAGTCGTTCGCCGCGAGATCTTCATCCAGGAAGCCGAGAAGCGCGGCGTTCCCCAGACGTCCGACTACAAGACCCAGATGGACCTGGCCCGCCAGATGCTGCTGATCCGCGGCCTGATGGAAGACTTCAAGACCAAGAACCCGGTCAGCGACGCCGACGCCCAGGTCGAGTACGACAAGTTCAAGACCGCCAACACCGGCAGCGAATACCGCGCCCGCCACATCCTGGTCGAGAAGGAAGAAGACGCCAAGGCCCTGATCGCGCAGATCAAGGGTGGCGCCAATTTCGAGGAACTGGCCAAGAAGAACTCCAAGGACACCGGCTCCGCTGCCAACGGCGGCGACCTGGACTTCGCCAACCCGAACAACTTCGTGCCCGAATTCAGCAAGGCCATGGTCGCGCTGGAAAAGGGCCAGATGACGCAGGAGCCGGTGAAGAGCCAGTTCGGCTATCACATCATCAAGCTCGAAGACACCCGCGCCGCCACCTTCCCGGCCTTCGACGACGTCAAGGCCCAGATCAAGCAGCGCATCGAGCAGCAGAAGATGGCCGAGTTCCAGCAAGGCCTGGTCGAGAAGGCCAAGACCGACTACAAGTTCAGCAAGTAAACCGCCGAGCGGTTCGCTTCTGCCAAGACCCGCTCCGGCGGGTCTTTTGCCATCTGGACCCGATCAAACCATGTCCGACGCCCTCAGCACCCGCCTCGTCCACGCCACCGGCGGCGACCGCCAATCCGGCGGCGTCCATCCGCCCGTGCACCCCTCGGTGCAGTACGCCTACGAGAAGGTCGAGGACCTGATCGCCGTCTTCCAGGGCAAGAGCAAGGGCAGCTTCAACTACGCCCGCCAAGGCACGCCGACCACCGCCGCGCTCGAGGCTGTCGTCACCGAGCTGGAAGGCGGCGTCGGCACCATCAGCTTCGCCACTGGCATGGCGGCCCTGAGCGCCCTCTTCCTGACGCTGCTCAAGGCCGGCGACCATCTCGTCACCAGCTCGCGCATCTTCGGCAATACCAACAGCTTCCTGCAGACGCTGGAAGGCCTGGGGGTGGCCATCAGCCGCGTCGACGCAGGCCAAGCCGCCGCCGTCCAGGCCGCACTGCGACCCGAGACGCGCATGGTCTTCGTCGAGACCATCGCCAACCCCAGCACCCGCATCCCCGACCTCGAAGGCATAGGCACGCTGTGCCGCGAGCGTGGCCTGCTCTATGTGGTCGACAACACCGTCACCTCGCCAGCCCTGTGCCAGCCGCGCCGCTTTGGCGCCGGCCTGGTCATGAACTCGCTGACCAAGACGCTGGCCGGCCACGGCGAGGCGCTGGGCGGCGCCGTCACCGACACCGGCTGCTTCGACTGGTCGAGCTATCCCAACATCTTCCCCGCCTACCGCCAGGGCGACCCGCGCGGCTGGGGCCTGCAGCAGATCCGCAAGAAGGGCCTGCGCGACATGGGCGGCACGCTGTCCAGCGGTGCCGCCCACCGCATCCTCGTCGGCGCCGAGACGCTGACGCTGCGCCTGCAGCGCAGCAGCGATACGGCCCTCACGCTGGCCCGCCACCTGGCGGCTCATGCAGCCGTCGAGCGCGTTCACTACCCGATGCTCGAAGGCCACCCCGAGCACCAACGCGCGCGGGATTGGTTCGGCAGCGGCTCCTGGATGCTGAGCTTCGAGCTGCGCGACCCCGAACGCCTCGTCGAGGTGCTGAACCGCCTGCGCCTGCCGCTCAAGGCCACCGGCCTGGCTGACACGCGCACGCTGATCATCCCGGTGGCACCGACGATCTTCTGGGAAATGGGCGCCGAGGCACGCGCTGCCATGGGCATTGCCGAAGGGCTGGTGCGGCTGTCGGTGGGCCTGGAAGCGGCCGAAGACCTGATTGCCGACTTCGACCAGGCGCTAGGCGGCTAATCGGCCAGCTTCGATGCGCAGTTGGCGCTCGCAGCGCGCCGCGATCTCGCGATCGTGGGTGACCAGCACCAGCGTCGTGCCGGCCTCGCGGTTCAGTTCGAACATCAGCTCCATCACCGAAGCGCCGGTCGCGAAGTCCAGGCTGCCCGTCGGTTCGTCCGCCAGCAGCAGGGCCGGGCGCAGCACGAAGGCGCGCGCCAGCGCCACGCGCTGCTGCTCGCCGCCCGACAGCACGCGCGGATAGTGGCCCAGGCGTTCGCCCAGGCCGACGCGGGCCAGCATGGCTGACGCCTGCTCGCGGGCATCGCGCGCACCGCGCAGCTCCAGCGGCAGCATGACGTTCTCCAGCGCCGTCAGATTCGGCAGCAGCTGGAAGCTCTGGAAGACAAAGCCCAGCTCGCGGGCGCGTACGGCGGCGCGCTGATCCTCGTCCAGCGTGAAGAGGTCCTGGCCGCGCAGCTTGACGGTGCCGCTGCTGGGCGTGTCCAGACCAGCCAGGATGGCCAGCAGCGTGCTCTTGCCCGAACCGGAAGCACCGACGATGGCCACCGACTCCTGCGCGGTCAGCTCGAAGCTGATGTCATGCAGAATCGTCAGCTCTCCGGTCGCGTCGCGCACGCGCTTGGTGATCTGGTCAACTTGAACAAGGGCTTCGGGCATGTCGGGACTGCGGCGGCGATGGGTGTTGGCGCACTTTAGCCTGGGGGTGCTGGCCAGCCTCTCGTCAGGGATCTCAGGGGCGGCCGCGGCCGCCGAGGCGCCCATCATCCTGGTCGTCGGCGACAGCCTGTCGGCCGAATACGGCCTGAAGGCCGGCGACGGCTGGGTGGCCCTGCTGCAAAAGCGCCTGGCCGAGCAGAAGAAGCCGCATCGCGTCGTCAATGCCAGCATCAGCGGCGACACGACCTCGGGCGGGCGCAGCCGCTTGCCGATCGCCTTGCGCACGCACAAGCCGGCCATCGTCATTCTTGAGCTCGGCGGCAACGACGCGTTGCGTGGCCTGCCGCTGGCAAGCACGCGCGACAACCTGCTGGCGATGGCGCGCGCGGCCCAGGAGGCCGGCGCCAAGGTGGTGATCGCCGGCATGCAGGTGCCGCCCAACTACGGCACCGCCTACGGCAAGGAATTTGCCGACCTGTTCGAGCAGGTCGCCAAGCAGACCCGCGCCGCCTTCGTGCCCTTTCTGCTCAAGGGCGTGGCAGACCGGGCGGACGCGATGGACTGGTTCCAGGGCGACCGCATCCACCCGCTGGGCAAGGCGCATCCGCTGATGCTGGACAACGTCTGGCCAGCGCTCAAACCGCTGCTCTAGCGCTCGTTCTCTTTCTTGTCGCCGCGCTTGTCCTGACGCACCGGCACGCCGTCCTGGCGGCCGCGCTGCGGGCCTTCGTCGCGCGGCTGGGCACGAGGTTGGGCCTGCGGCTGCGGTTGTGGCTGCTGCTGCTGCAGCGGCACCTGCACACGCTGAGGCTCGGGCTGCGCCGTGCGGCGCTGTTGCTCGTCGCGGCGTTGCTGCATCTCACGTTGCTGGGCTTCGCGCTGCTGCATGTCGCGTTGCTGCGCTTCGCGCTGCTGGGCATCCCGCTGCTGCGCCTCGCGCTGCTGCATTTCCTCGCGGCGCTGCTGCATCTCGCGCTGCTGGGCCTCGCGGTGCTGTGCGTCGCGTTGCTGCATGTCGCGCTGTTGCGCCTCACGCTGCTGCGCTTCACGTTGCTGCTGCTGTTGCTGTTGCTGTTGCTGCTGTTGTTGTTGCTGTTGCTGCTGCACGTCGCGCTGCTGCGCTTCGCGTTGCTGCTGCGCGCGCCAGGGCATGTTGTCGCCACCCCGCTGCGGCTGCTCCAGGCCCGGGCGGGGCTGAGGCTGCTGCTGCGGCTGGGCCACCTGAGGCTGCGGCACGACGACCGGAGCCGCCGGCTGCGCCACCGCAGGCACATGTGCCTGGGGCTGCGGCTCGGCGCCACGCGGGTCACGGCGCAGCGGCAACTGGCCTTCGCTGCGCCAGCCCATATTGCCCTCGGGCGGGCGGGTGCGGCGCGGCAGCTCGGCCTCGGGCGGCCGGGTCGGCGCCGCCGGCAGCACGGCCGCCAGATCGCCACGGCCCGGCGCGGTGGGCAGCGGGCGGTTCCAGCCCGGCTCGGGGCGACGGTCGGGGCCGCGCACCGGCATGGGCTGGATGGCCGCACCCGGCGCCGGCAGCGTGCTGACGGCCGCCGGCACATCGCGGTAGCGGTGCGGGCGTTGCACGGTGACGGGGTCACGCACATCGCGCGGATCGTTGATGCGGTTCACATAGCGCGGGCTGTGGTGGTAGCCCGGCCGGTAGACCTCGCGCGGTGCGAGCGGATACCAGCCATAGCGCGGCGGCGCCGGGCGGCCGCCCACGCTGATGCCGACGCTGACGGAACCGCCGCCCACCCACCCGACCAGCGCGGGCGCATAGACGGGGCGATGCACATAGGAGCCCGGCGCCCAGCACCAGCGCCCACCCCAGCTGACCCAGCGGCCGTAGTGGAAGGGGGCGAAGCCCCAGGGCGTGTCGTCGACCCAGGTCCAGCCCCAGTGTCGCGACCAGGTCCAGCGGCCATAGCGGTAGGGCGCCCAGTCGGCAACGGCGATGGTGGTCGGGATCCAGACCGTGCCGTACTCGGGGGCGGTCTCCCAGCGGCCATAACGGTCCAGATCCTCGGCGCCTGTCATCTCGGGAGAGACATAGCGGGCGACGGGACGGTCACCTTCTTCCCGGTTCTCGGCCAGCACCCAGTCGCCGAAGCCGTCGCTGAACAGCGGGCCGCGCTCGGCGCGCGGGCCGTCGGGCCACCACAGCTCCACCTGTTCGCCCGTGCCCAGCAGCACCGGCGAGGCGGAACGGGCCCACTCGAAGCGCATGCGGCCTTGCCAGACATAGACCTTGCTGCCGCGGTCGAGCTGCTCCACGCGATAGAGGCCCTCGCGTTCGGGCTGGGCCGTACCTTCGCGGGTGCGCAAACGTGTCTCGGCGACGTTCTCGGGGTTGCGCAGGCGCAGCGCGACGTCACCGCGGTCAAGCTGCAGCAGGGTCTGGCCCTCGTCGAGCTGGCTCAGCTCGAGGTCGCTGCGTTCGTCGACCCAGATGGTCGTCGAGCCGGCACGCAGGCTGATGCGGGCGCGCTCGTCGGTGCGCACGCGGTCACCCTCGCCCACCGTCTGGTTGCGCAGCAGGCGCGTCCATTCGCGGGTGTCGTGGTCGAACAGCCAGGCGTCGCCGACAACGCTGACGACGCGGGCCGCACGGGTCGGTGGGTCGCGGTCGGTGTCCTGCGCCTTGACGGCCGGCGCAATGGCGATCAGCAGCGTCAGGGCCAGCATGCGCCAGCTGCGGCGGTTCAGGACAAGCTTGGATTCAATGGACGTGGTCATGAGCCAATGCTCCTTTTCGCCTGCGCAACGCGCAAGCCCCGGGTGCGGTGCACCGCGCTTACAAGTGTTTCCATCTCTCAATCGTCGTCGGACGATGGATCGAGGTCGGGGAACAGCACGGACGTGAAACCAAAGCGCGTGAAATCGGTGACGCGCATCGGGTAGAGGACGCCGTCCAGATGGTCGCACTCATGCTGCACGACGCGGGCATGGAAGCCGTCGGCGATGCGGTCGATGGGGGCGCCATCGGCATCGAAGCCGGTGTAGCGGATGCGCTCGTCGCGTTCGACGACGCCGCGCAGCCCGGGCACCGACAGGCAGCCCTCCCAGCCCTCGGTGCGGCCGCCGTCCAGCACTTCGATGGTCGGGTTGATCAGCACCGTCGGCGGCACCGGCGGTGCGTCGGGGTAGCGCACATTCTTCGTGTAGCCAAAGATGACCAGCCGCAGGTCCACGCCGATCTGCGGCGCCGCCAGGCCGGCGCCGTTGGCGGCGGCCATGGTCTCGAACATGTCGGCGATCAAGGCCTTCAACTCGGGCGTGCCGAACGCGGCCACCGGTTGGGCAACCCGCAGCAAGCGCGGGTCGCCCATCTTCAGAATCTCGTGAACGGCCAAGCGGGCCTCCTTGGGCTATCGTGAGTATCGATTCTTGCAAACGCCCTCCATGCTGCCCGATTTCCTCGAAGACCTTGGCCACGGCATCTACGCCATCGACACCGGCTTCCAGCGCCCGCGCTTCGATGCCGCCTATCTGATGGTCGAGGACGGCCGCGCCGCCTTCATCGACACCGGCACCAACCACGCGGTGCCGCGCCTGCTCGCTTCCTTGACGGCGCTGGGCCTGACGCCGGCCTCGGTGGACTGGGTGATTCCGACGCATGTCCACCTCGACCATGCCGGCGGCGTCGGTCTGCTGATGCAGTCCCTGCCCCAGGCCCGCGCCCTCGTCCACCCGCGCGGCCTGCGCCACATGGTCGATCCCAAGGCGCTGTGGCTGGGCGCGCTGGCCGTCTACGGCGATGAGGAGATGCAGCGCAGCTACGGCAAGCTCGTGCCGGTGCCCGCCGAGCGGGCCGAGGCCAGCCATGACGAGCAGGTCATCTCGCTCGCCGGCCGGCCGCTTCGACTCATCGACAGCCCGGGCCACGCCAAGCACCACCACGCCATCTGGGACGCGCGGAGCCGCAGCTGGTTCACCGGCGACACCTTCGGCCTGTCCTACCGGGCCTTCGACGTCGACGGCCGCGCCTGGATCCTGCCGACCAGCACGCCGGTGCAGTTCGAACCCGAGGCCCTGAAGGCCACCGTCGCGCGCCTGCTGGCCGCCGAGCCGTTGGCCATGCAGGTCACGCACTACGGGCGCATCGGCGGCTCGGTGGCGGAGGTGCAGCGGCTGGCGGCCGTGATGCTGGAACAGGTCGACGAGATGGTCGCCCTGGCCCAGTTGCTGAAAGACGTGCCGGACCGCCACGAAACGCTCAAGGGCGGCCTGCTGGCCGCCTACCTGGCCCGCGTGCAAGGCCACGGCTACCGCGGTGACATGGCGGCGGCCGCAGACTGGCTCGCGCTGGATGCCGAGCTGAATGCCCAAGGCCTCGAGGTGATGCTCGACCGCCCGGCTCGCTGACGGGGCGACTTGCCCCGGCGCGGTGCATCTCGCCGCACCGCGGCAGTGCCATGGGGCACCGGCGCACGGGCGTTCTCATGGAAAGCGGCTTTTGAGCAAAACAGGCACGCGTCTTGCGTTGAACTGAGCGGAGCCCGCGCCGCAGCGGCCTCCCATCGCCAACGACGGCGAATCTCAGCGCTCAAGCGCACCCGCTGGCCCCGCCCGACAGACAGCTGTTCGCGGGGCCTTCTCTTTTGCACCACCGACCTGGCCGCCCACGGCCCGGTCGGTGGCGCCTGTCCGCAGTCAAGACCATGCACATCGTCCTCATCGGCCACGGAATGGTGGGCCAGAAATTTCTCGAGTCCCTGGCGGAAGGCCCTGCCGCGGCCGACGTGCAGGTGACGGTGCTGTGCGAGGAACCGCGCCCGGCCTACGACCGCGTGCACCTGTCCGAGTTCTTCTCGGGCAAGTCGGCCGAGGACCTGTCGCTCGTCCCGCCAGGCTTCTTCGAGAAGACCGGCTTCAAGTTGCGCCTGGGCGCCAAGGCCGTGGCCATCGAGCGCCGCGACCACAGCATCACGCTGGCCGACGGCGAGGTCGTCCACTACGACAAGCTGGTGCTGGCCACCGGCTCCTACCCCTTCGTGCCGTCGGTGCCGGGCCGTGACCGCCCGCATTGCCATGTCTACCGCACCATCGAGGACCTGGAGGGCATGCAGGCCAGCGGCAAGGTGTCCAAGACCGGCGTCGTCATCGGCGGCGGCCTGCTCGGCCTGGAATGCGCCAAGGCGCTGCGCGACATGGGCCTGCAGACCCATGTCGTCGAGTTCGCGCCGCGCCTCATGGCCGTGCAGATCGACGAGGGTGGCGGCCGCGTGCTGCGCCAGAAGATCGAAGACCTCGGCGTGCAGGTGCACACCGGCCGCAACACGCTGGAGATCACCGACGGCGCGATGGCCCGCCACCGCATGGTGTTCGCCGATGGCACCTGGCTGGAGACCGACATGATCGTGTTCTCCGCCGGCATCCGCCCGCGCGACGAGCTGCCCCGCCAATGCGTGCTGGCCATCGGCCCGCGCGGCGGTGTCGTCGTCGACGACCACTGCCGCACCAGCGACCGCAATGTCTACGCCGTCGGCGAGGTCGCGGCCTGGAACGAGCAGACCTATGGCCTCGTCGCGCCCGGCTACGAGATGGCCCGCGTCGCGGCCCGGCACATTGCGGGCGATGCCGCAGCCGCCTTCCCCGGTGCCGACCTGTCCACCAAGCTCAAGCTGATGGGCGTGGACGTCGCCAGCATCGGCGACGCCCACGGCAAGACGCCCAACTGCCGCAGCTACCAGTTCGTGGACGAGCGCAAGCAGGTCTACAAGAAGATCGTCGTCAGCGAGGACGGCGAGAAGCTGCTCGGCGCCGTGCTGGTGGGCGATGCCGCCGAGTACGGCACGCTGCAGCAGATGGCGCTGAACGGCATCAAGTTGCCGGCCGACCCCGAATTCCTGATCCTGCCCAGCAGCGATGGCAAGGCCAAGGTCGGCATCGGCCCCGACGCCCTGCCCGACAGCGCCCAGCTCTGCTCCTGCAACAACGTCACCAAGGGCCAGATCTGCTCGGCCGTCGGCGACGGTGCAACGACGATCGGCGCCCTCAAGGCCTGCACCAAGGCCGGTGCCACCTGCGGCGGCTGCGTGCCCCTGGTCACCCAGGTCATGAAGTTCGAGATGGCCAAGCGCGGCATGGCTGTCAACAACCACATCTGCGAGCACTTCCCGCATTCGCGCCAGGAGCTCTACCACCTCATCCGCGTGGGCGGCATCAAGACCTTCAGCGACCTGATGGCCAAGCACGGCAAGGGCCTGGGCTGCGACATCTGCAAGCCCGCCGCGGCCAGCATCTTCGCCTCGTGCTGGAACGAGTTCGTGCTGGAGCCCAAGCTGGCCGCGCTGCAGGACAGCAACGACTACTACCTCGGCAACATCCAGAAGGACGGCAGCTATTCCGTCGTGCCGCGCATGCCCGGCGGCGAGGTCACGCCCGACGGCCTGATCGCCGTCGGCCAGGTGGCCAAGAAGTACGGCCTGTACACCAAGATCACCGGCGGGGCGCGCGTGGACATGTTCGGCGCCCGTGTCGAGCAACTGCCCTTCATCTGGGAGGAGCTGATCGCCGCCGGTTTCGAGAGCGGCCATGCCTATGGCAAGTCGCTGCGCACCGTGAAGAGCTGCGTGGGCAGCACCTGGTGCCGCTACGGCGTGGACGACTCGGTCGGCCTGGCCGTCGAGATCGAGAACCGCTACAAGGGCCTGCGCGCGCCGCACAAGATCAAGTTCGGCGTCTCCGGCTGCACGCGGGAATGCGCCGAGGCCCAGGGCAAGGACGTCGGCATCATCGCCACCGACAAGGGCTGGAACCTGTACGTCGCCGGCAACGGCGGCATGAAGCCGCGTCACGCCGAGCTGATCGCCAGCGACCTGAGCAAGGCCGACTTGCTCAAGTACATCGACCGCTTCCTGATGTTCTATGTGCGCACGGCCGACCGCCTGCAGCGCACCAGCACCTGGCGCGACAACCTCGAGGGCGGCCTGGACTACCTGAAGGCCGTGGTCATCGACGACAGCCTGGGCCTCGCCGCCGAGCTGGAAGCCCAGATGCAGGCCGTGGTGGACACCTACCAATGCGAATGGAAGACGGCCGTCACGACGCCCGAGGTGCGCCAGCGCTTCCGCTCCTTCGTCAACAGTGACAAGCCGGACGAGCGAATCATCTTCGTCGAGGAGCGCGGCCAGATCCGTCCTGCACGCCCCGATGAGCGTGCCGAAGAGCGTGAAGAAGAAGCCACGGCCTGATCAAGGAAACGACATGACCTACACCCCCATCTGCAGCGTCGACGACATCCTGCCCAACACCGGCGTGGCCGCCCGCGTCGGCGACCGCCACGTGGCCGTGTTCCGCGTCGGTGCCGAGAGCTTTCACGCCATCGACAACATCGACCCGCGCTCGGGCGCCAGCGTGCTGGCCCGCGGCCTGGTGGGCAACCTCGGCGAGCGCATCGTCGTCGCGTCGCCCCTCTACAAGAACCATTTCGACCTGAGCACCGGCGAGTGCCTGGAGGCGCCCGAGCAGTCGGTGCGCGCCCATGCCGTACAGGTGCAGGACGGCCGCGTGCTCGTCGCGCTGCGCTAACGAATATTTGATTGGCGAAAGAGGAGACAAACCATGGCCTACGTCGTACCCACCGAGTTCGTGACCAAGATGGTCGATTCAGGTGAATCCAAGCTGCTGATGTCGACCCGCGACACGTTGATCCGCTCCTACATGGCGGGCGCCATCCTGGCGCTGGCGGCGGCGTTTGCGGTGACGGTCAGCGTCAACACCGGCAACCCGCTGCTCGGTGCGGTGCTGTTCCCGGTCGGCTTCATCCTGCTCTATCTGATGGGCTTCGACCTGCTGACCGGCGTGTTCACGCTGGTGCCGCTGGCCGTGCTGGACAAGCGCCCCGGCGCCACCTGGGGCGGCGTGTTCCGCAACTGGACGCTGGTGTTCTTCGGCAACTTCGCCGGCGCGCTGACGGTGGCCGTCTTCATGGCCATCATCTTCACCTTCGGCTTCAGCGAGGCGCCCAATGCGGTGGGCCTGAAGATCGGCACCATCGGCGAAGGCCGCACGGTGGGCTATGCGGCCCACGGCGCCGCCGGCATGCTGACGCTGTTCATCCGCGGCGTGCTGTGCAACTGGATGGTGTCGACCGGCGTCGTCGCGGCCATGATGTCGACCTCGGTGTCGGGCAAGGCCATCGGCATGTGGATGCCGGTCATGGTGTTCTTCTACATGGGCTTCGAGCACAGCATCGTCAACATGTTCCTGTTCCCCTCGGGCCTGATGCTGGGTGGCAAGTTCACGATCATGGACTACCTGATCTGGAACGAGATCCCCACCGTCGTCGGCAACCTCGTCGGTGGCCTGACCTTCGTCGGCCTGTCGCTGTACTCGACTCACTACAAGACCGCACCGCAGCGCGTTCTCAGCTGAGCAGGCGATGGCGGCGGCGGCCCTGAGCATCAAGCTGGGCCAGCACTCCGAGGCTGGCGCCAAGCCGTTGAACCAGGACTTCCACGGCGCGGCCCTGCCGACCGACGCGCAGCGCCGCTCGCGCGGCATCGCGCTGGCGATTGCCGACGGCATCAGCAGCAGCCCGGTCAGCCAGGTCGCCAGCGCGGCCGCGGTGCGTGGCTTCCTCGAGGACTACTACGGCACCTCTGAGGCATGGACGGTGCGCCGAGCCGCCCAGTGCGTGCTGGCCGCCACCAACGGCTGGCTGCATGCCCAGACCCAGCGCAGCGACGGCCGCTTCGACAAGGACCGAGGCCATGTCTGCACCTTCAGCGCCCTGGTCTTCAAGGGCCGTGAGGTGCATCTGCTGCACGTCGGCGACACGCGCGCCTACCGCGTCCACCCGACCGCGCTGGAACAGCTGAGCCACGACCACCGCGTGCGCCTGGACGGCGGCCAGACCTATCTCGGCCGAGCGCTGGGCATCAGCCCGCATCTCGAGATCGACCACGCCTGCTGGCCCACCGAGGTCGGCGAGACCTATCTGCTGGCCACCGACGGCGCCTATGAGCATCTGGACGCGGCACTGGTCGTCAACACCGTCAGCCGCCACGGCATGGACCTGCAGGCGGCCGCCCAGGCCCTGGTGGCCGCGGCCCTGGCACGTGGCAGCCAGGACAACGCCACCGTCATGCTGGCCCGCGTCGAGTCCCTGCCCGACCAGCTCAGCCCTCCGGTGCGGCGCGAGCGCTTGCGCCTGCCACCACGGCTGGTGCCACGCATGGAGTTCGAGGGCTATCGCGTCATTCGCGAGCTCTACACAAGCGCACGCAGCCAGGTTGTGCTGGCCGTCGATGCCGAAGGCCGCGAATGGGCGCTCAAGCTGCCCTCGGCCGAGATGGGCACCGACCACCGCGCCCTGGACCGCTTTGCGATCGAGGAGTGGGTGGCCCGGCGCGTCGACAGCCCTCACATCATCAAGGCTGCGCCGGCCGAAAAGCGGCGCGAGCATCTCTTCACCGCAATGGAGTTCATCACCGGCCAGACGCTGGCGCAGTGGATGACGGATCACCCCAAACCCGGCCTGGACGAAGTGCGCCAGCTCGTCGACCAGATCGCCCGCGGCCTGCAGGCCCTGCATCGCAAGGAGATGCTGCACCAGGACTTGCGGCCCGAGAACCTGATGAYCGACCGCCAGGGCACCGTCATCCTCATCGACCTCGCCTCGGCCCATGTGGCGGGCCTGAACGAGGGCCTGGGCGACGCCCGCGCCACCGACATCGCCGGCAGCCTGCAGTACACGGCGCCCGAATACTTCACCGGCGACGGCGGCACGCCGGTGTCCGAACTGTTCTCGCTGGCCGTGCTGGCCTACCAGATGCTGACAGGCGCCCTTCCCTACGGCTTGCAGGTGCCGCTGGTGCGCGGCCCGCGCGACCTGCACAAGCTGCAGTACGTGCCGCTGCGCACCCGCCGCCCCGACCTGCCCGAATGGCTGGACCGCGTGCTGCGCAAGGCCTTGCAGCCCCAGCCGGCGCGGCGCCAGCAGGCGCTGTCGGAGTTCGCGCACGACCTCTACGCCCCCGGCCCCGAATTCATGAGCCGCGACCGCACACCGCTGCAGCAGCGCCACCCGCTGCTGTTCTGGCGCGTGCTGACACTGGGCTTCGGGCTGTCAACGCTGCTGCTGCTGGCGCTGAGGGCGACAGGCCGTTAGAGGCCTCTGTTACATGCTGGGCACGGCCTCGTTCCCATGGAGTGAAGAGGCTTCACCCCCAACCGAGGGAAGCACCGGTGGTCGTCGGCCACGAATGTGTTTCAGAATGTGCTCATCCCCGCAGCGCGCACCGAAAGTGCTGCACCGCAGGTTCGCGGTGGGGGCGTGGAGAGCATGAATGGGCAGTACGCCTTGGTTTCTGGAGAGCGTGGGCGCCGACGGCTCGCGCGTCACGCATCGCATCGACCGGTTGCCGTTCAGCGTGGGTCGCGATCTGGGCAACAACCTGACCATCGAGGCGCAGGGCCTGTCGCGTCGGCATGCCGAGCTGCAATTGGATGATCAAGGCAGCCTGCAGGTGGTCGACCTGGGCAGCACCAACGGCACTTTCGTGAACCACGAGCGCCTGAAAGGGCCGCGGCAGCTGGCGCCCAACGACATCATCCATTTCTGCAGTGCCGAGTTCCGCCTGACCCACGACGAGACATTGGCCGCAGCCACCGTGGCAGAGCCGCGGCCGATGCGCACAATGGTGGTGTCGCCGGGCAGCAACCCGCTCAGCCAGCACTTCGTCCGCCAGGAGGCGCAGTTCCTGGAGTTCCTCGCCGGCCGCGGCCTGACCGGGGCGGCCCAGCCCATCGTCGACGCCCACACAGGCCAGTTGTTCGCCTACGAACTGCTGGGCCGCTGCACCCACCCCGAGCTGCCCGGCTCGCCCATGCATCTGTTCAAGATGGCCGCCACGTTGCGGCGCGAGGCCGAGTTGAGCGAGGCGTTCCGGTCGCACGGCGTGGCGGCGCTGGCACCCAAGGCGCAGGGGCTGCACATCTTCGTCAATGCCCACCCGAGCGAGACCTTCACGGAAGAGTTCTTCCAGTCCCTGCATGGGCTGCTGGCGCTGCCTGTGCCTCCCAAGCTGGTGGTGGAGGTGCACGAAAGCGCGGTGGTCGAGGTCGACCGCATGCGCGAGCTGGCCGAGCGCCTGAACGGCATTGGCGTGGCCTTCGCCTATGACGACTTCGGCGCCGGCCAGGCGCGCCTGAACGAGATCGCCGAGGTGCCGGCGCACTTCGTCAAGTTCGACATGGGCATTGTGCGCAATCTGCATGAAGCCAGCGAGCGCAAGCAGCGCATGGTGCGCGACCTGGTGCGCATGGTGCTGGAGCTGGGCTCCATTCCCTTGGCCGAAGGCGTGGAGCAGGAGGCCGAGGCCGAGATCTGCCGCGACATGGGCTTCCGCCTGATCCAGGGCTATCTGACCGGCAAGCCCATCATGCTGGACAAGCTCTAGCGGTTGTCAGCTTCCCCCGCGCACGGTGCGCAACAGCACCGCCACGCAGGCCACGAAGCCCAGTCCGGGTATCAGCGCCAGGGCACTCACCAGCAGGCGCTTGGCGCCGCCCCAGTCCCAGTCGGCCGTCGTGCGCCAGACGCCAAAGGCGCCGATCAGGCCGATCAGCACGGCCAGCGCCTTGAAGCTGCCCTTGCCCAGCGACGGTATGAGTACCAACAGGATCGCCAGGCCCAGGGCGCCCAGCACCAGTGCCACATGCCCGGCGTGCAGCTGAAAGCGCGGCGGCGGCGCGGCCTCATCCTCATCGTGGGCTTGCGGCGCGCGGCGCGAGGATGCTGTGCGTGGCTCCGTACGGGACATGGGCGCGGCAGCGGCAGCGGGCACGACTGCCGGCGGCATGGCTGCGGCCCTGGCCGCCAGCCGGGCATTCAGAAGCTCGGGCAGGCGCTTCAGGTCGGCGCCGAGCTGGCGCGCCAGCGCCATCACCTCTTCGGAGTCCGCCGGCGTGGGCAACATCAGCGCCAGCGCTTCCGGCTGCTCCACACAAAGTTCCGGCGTGCGGGTGCGGGCCAGCTGCATGACGGCCTTGGCGGCCACGTCGTCGCGCGGTATGCCGATCTCGTCCCACAGCCGCACGGCCAGCCAGAGCAGGCTGCGCTTGCTGCCCGCTGCGACGGCCCGCATCAGCAGCTGCGGTATGCGCACCTGGTTGCGTTGGCTGGCAGGATCCGTGAGCTTCTTGAGCGTTCCGTCAGGGAGGCGGCGCACGCTCTTGGTGTAAAGGAAGTCGGCCAGGAAGCTCAGCCCATCCATGTCGTCGGCGGCCGCCGCCTCTTCGAGCAGTGCCAGGCCGCGCTCCATGTCGACCGGCAGGCCACCGATGCCGCGCAGCAGCATGTCGCCCATCACCGCCTTGGCGATGACCTGTCCCTGAGCGGCGGAGAGCTCCAGCCATTGCACAGCGAGGCGGGCGCGCGCCAGCGAGAGGGAACCGGGCGCGTGGATGAAGCGGCTCGCCAGGTCGAACTGCGCCTTGGAGCTCCCGGCGATGGCAAGCTCCACCAATTGCGGCTCGATGCCGGCGGCCTGGGCCGCCTCCTTGGTAGAGGCCACGAGTGCGGGATCGGCCGCCACGGTCCCGGCCGCCATCCCAGCCGGAATGGCCGCGGCGCGCTCCGCTTCGGCATCGACGGCCGCGAGCAGGTCGGGCGCGCCACGCAAGTACTGGAGCAGCTGCGCCTGCCAAGGGCGCTGTGCCACCGGCACCTTGGCCAGGCAATACCGGATGCGCCTGTCCTGCGCGGGGTCGGTGCCACTGAGCTGCGCCAGGGCGCCGCCCAGGGCGGGGTTGGGGGCAGCACAGCGGCCGTCGGCGGTCAGCAATGCCCAGATGGTCAGGGCCTCGGGCAGGCGCCTGGGCGCGAGGCGCCGGCACTCCTGCCAGGCCGCCGGCCAGTCCTTGCGCGACACCGCATCGTCCAGCCGCGCCGTGTGCGAGGCGGTCGAGGCGGGGTCGAGCTCGAGCACATCGCCGTTGGCCAGGTAGACGACACCGTTCTGGCCGTCCATCACATGCAGACCCAGGTCGTTGGCCTGCACGACGGCATGGTTGAAGCTCACGGTGAAGCGCTCGTCGCGCGCCCACAGGCCGATGTTGTAGTAACGGTCGTTGTCGGGCTGCGTCTCCAGCGTCCTCAGGCCATGGTCGTAGATGTCGGCCGGACCGTCTTCGGTGTCCGGCCAGCGCGCGGCCAGCGCGCGCGCCAGGGCGAGAAAGCGCGGCTCGGGCGCGGCACCGGGGTTGCGCTCGACCTCGGTGAGCTGGGCCTGGGCCTGCATCACGTCGCTGGGCAGGGGTCGGTCGGCGGGCTGTGCCCAGGCGGTCAAGGTGAAGCTCATGGGGCTCCCGGTGGATACAGACCGCAGGATATGCGGCTTGCCTGCCTCAGCGCCTGCGCCCTGCCACGGCCGAGCCCACGACCACGAGGGCTGCACCGGCCCAGAAGCTGATGGGCAAGGCCGTGCTCAGCCACAGCGAGGCGAACAGCGCCGACAGCAGCGGCGTGGCATTGGCCGCCAGACCCAATGCACCCACGCTGCCATGCAGGATGGCCAGGTTCCACAGCGCATAGGCCGCACCGACGGCACTGCCCGCCAGCAGCACTTGGGCCACGGCCGGCAGGGACCAGTGCATGACGGAGGAGCCGGGCCGCAGCGCATGCAGCACCCAGAACGCCACGGCACTCAAGGCCATGAAAAACCAGACACCGTTGCAGCCCTGGGCCAGCCGGCTCGTGGCGACGCAGTACAGCGCCCAGGTGATGGCAGCGCCCAGGGCCAGTCCATAGCTGCGCGGGTTGCCCGCGGCATGGGCGAGGAAGCCGGTCAGCGTGAAGCCTCTGGCCGGCATGCAGGCGACGACGACGCCGGCGAAGGCCAGGGCGAGACCCACCAGCATCACGGCGCCGACGCGCTGGCGCATCGCGAGGGCGGAGCACACCACCGTCAGGCTGGGCCAGAGGTAATTGACCATGCCGACCTCGATGGCCTCGCTGCGGCTGCGGGCCAGACCCACGGCCAGCGCAAAGCAGAGCTGGTAGCCGACGAAGAGCGTCGCGCCCAGCAGCAGATAGGCCGGCGGGAAGGCCTTCAGCGGCGTGCGCTTCGTCACCGCGAACAGCAGCAGCGCGCTCAGCGTGTACAGCACGGCTGCACCGCCGGTCGCCCCCAGATGCTCGGTGATGCCGCGCATCGTGCCGACCGACGTGCTCCACAACAGGATGGCGCCCAGGCCCATGGCCAAGGCAGCGCGCGACGAAACAGCCACTTCAACAACTCCCCGGGCAGACCGGGGAGTCGGTCATGCGCTCAAACGTCCAGACCCAGCTCCTGGATCTTGCGCGTGATGGTATTGCGGCCGATGCCGAGCTTCTGCGCGGCCTCGATGCGGCGGCCGCGCGTGATGTCCAGTGCGGTCAGGATGAGCTGGGCCTCGAATTTCTTGGTCAGCGCATCCCAGACATCGGTCTCGCCAGCCGCCAGGCGGGCGCGGGCGTCGGCCGCCATGTCGGCCAGCCAGCCTTCACCGCTGCTGGTGCTGGCCGGTGCGGCGGCCGGCAGAGGCGCCGCGGCGCTGGGCTGCGCCGTCGGGGCGCTCGTCATCGCCGTCGTCGACGGCGCGGCGACATAGCCGGGCTGAACCTCATCCGGCAGGTCCTTGGGCTCGACGACCTGGCTGGGCGCCATGACGCTGAGCCAGTGGCAGATGTTCTCCAGCTGGCGCACATTGCCGGGGAAGTCGAAGTTGGTCAGCACGACAAGCGCCGCGTCGGACAGACGCTTGGCCTCGACACCCAGCTCCGTCGCGCTGCGCTGCAGGAAATGGCGGGCCAGCGAGGGCACGTCCTCGCGGCGCTCGCGCAGCGGTGGCAGGCGCAGGCGGATGACGTTGAGGCGGTGGAACAGGTCCTCGCGGAACACGCCCTGGCGCACGCGGTCTTCCAGGTTCTGGTGGGTGGCCGCGATGACGCGCACATTGCTGCGCATCGGGCTGTGGCCACCGACGCGGTAGAACTGGCCGTCGGACAGCACGCGCAACAGCCGCGTCTGCAACTCGAAGGGCATGTCGCCGATTTCGTCGAGGAAGAGGGTGCCGCCGTCGGCCTGCTCGAAGCGGCCGCGCCGCGAGGCCTGGGCACCGGTGAAGGCGCCGCGCTCGTGGCCGAAGAGCTCGCTCTCCAGCAGGTCCTTCGGAATGGCCGCCGTGTTGATGGCGACGAAGGGGCCTTCGCCGCGCGGGCTGTGCTTGTGCAGCGCACGCGCGACCAGCTCCTTGCCCGAGCCGCTCTCGCCCGTGATCATCACGGTGACATTGCTTTGCGACAGGCGCCCGATGGCGCGGAAGACGTCCTGCATGGCGGGTGCCTGGCCGAGCATCTCGGGCACTTGTGCGGCGGCTTCCTGTTCGCCCGCCTCGCGCTGGCTTTCTTCCTGGGCGCGGCGGATCAGCTCCACGGCGCGTGGCAGGTCGAAGGGCTTGGGCAGGTATTCGAAGGCGCCGCCCTGGAAGGCCGACACGGCGCTGTCCAGGTCGGAATAGGCCGTCATGATGATGACGGGCAGGGCCGGCAGGCGCGCCTTGACCTTGGCCAGCAATTCCAGGCCCGAGCCGCCGGGCATGCGGATGTCGGACACCAGCACTTGCGGACTGTCGTCCTCGAGAGCGGCAAGCATGTCGCGCGCATTGCTGAAGCTGCGCACCGGCAGCCCTTCGCGGGCCAGGGCCTTCTCGAGCACGAAGCGGATCGAGTGGTCGTCGTCAACAACCCAGATGGATTTCATGCGGTTCCTCAGCCCTTCCCGTCGGCTTGTGGCGTCAGGGCAAGGGCAGCGTGATTCGGAAATTCGTCAGGCCCGGCTCGCTCTCGCAATCGATCATGCCCTGGTGCTGTTGGGCGATCGTCTGCGCGAGCGTGAGTCCGAGTCCCGAGCCGCCCTCCCGCCCTGAGACCAGGGGAAAGAAGATGCGATCCCGGATCTCGGCGGGGACGCCGGGACCGTTGTCCTCGATATGCAATTCCAATGCCAAGCGCCAGCGCTGCTTGCCGATGGTCACCTGCCGGGACACCCGCGTGCGCAGCACGATCTCGGCGTCGCCGGCCGCGATGCGCGAACCCAGCACCTGGGCGGCGTTCTGCACGATGTTCAACACCATCTGGATCAGCTGCTCGCGGTCGCCGCGGAAGTCGGGCAGCGAGGTGTCGTAGTCGCGCGGGATGACCAGGCCCTTGGGATGCTCGATGAGCACCAGCGCCCTCACCCGCTCGCAGATCTCGTGGATGTTGACGTCGCCGACGACATGGGCACGGCGGTGCGGGGCCAGCAGGCGGTCCACCAGGCTTTGCAGGCGGTCCACCTCATGGACGATGACCTGGGTGTATTCGGTCAGCTCGGGGTTGCCGTCCTGCAGTTCCAGCGCCAGCAGCTGGGCCGCGCCGCGGATGCCACCCAGCGGGTTCTTGATCTCGTGGGCGAGGTTGCGCGTCAGCTCCTTGGTGGCCTGGACCTGGTCGAGGCTGCGCTCGTCACGGTCCTGGCGAGCCTGCTGGGCGATCTCGATCAGCTCCACGGCCACGCGCGGGGTGCCGTCCTCTGCCGCGTCCATCTGCGACACGATGACGTGGACCGGCAGCCCGTCCTCGTGAGCCCAGGAGCCGCGGCGCAGCAGCGCGTCGAAGCGGCTGCTGGAATAGTGATTGGCAGCGACACCGGCCAGGGTCTCGATGAGGCGCTGGGCGTCATCGAACCAGTCGGGCAACTGGGCCTTCTGCACGCTGCGGCGCGACAGCCGCATGACGTTCTCGAAGGCGGCATTGGCGAACAGGCATTCGCCTTCGGCGCTGGTGACGACGACCATGGTCGCCAGCAGATCCAGGCCGGCGAACTCGGCCGGCAGCAAGGGGGTATCAGTCATGGCGCACATCGGCGCCGGGCCGATGACTAAGGCAGTTTGGCGATCTCGCGCTTGAGCGCCTGGACGTCGGACTCGTGGCGGGCGATGCTGTCCTTGAGCTCGGCCATGCGGTCCAGATACTTCTGGTAGTTGCGCTCGTCGCCGCGGCGCTCGCCCTGGCCGTTGTTGAATTCCTTCTGTGCATTGGCGAGGCGCTCTTCGGCCTGGCGCAGCTCGGTCTGCAGCACGCGGCGGCGCTCGTCGTCGCGGGCGCGCTGCTGGCCGGCATCGACACGGCTTTCAGCACCGCGCGGCACCTCGGCCACCGGCGCGGCCGCGGCCCGCGGCTTGGGCGCCTGCAGCACGGTGATGGGCGTGCCCTCGATCGTGCGGCAGCCCTTCTCGTTGGCTTCCTTGGCCGACAGCGCGTCGGTGTAGAGCACCGGCGGCCCGGGGCAGCGGTAGACCGTGCCCTGGGCTTGCGCGCCCAGGCTGGCCAGAACGAGCAGCGGTGCCAGCAGTCGATTCAGCATGGCGGGATTGTGGCCCAGACACGTCAACGAAAAAGGGGCCGCAGCAGCGGCCCCCTTCAGCGGGGATGACAAAGGCAGCGTGAGTGCTGCCCATGGCCATCACAGCGCGTAGTACATGTCGAACTCGACCGGGTGGGTCGCCATGCGGAAGCGCGTCACTTCCTGCATCTTCAGCTCGATGTAGGCATCGATATAGCTGTCGGTGAACACGCCACCCTTGGTCAGGAAGGCACGGCCCTTGTCCAGGTAGTCCAGGGCCTGGTCGAGGCTGTGGCAGACGGTCGGGATCTTCGCGTCTTCTTCCGGCGGCAGGTGGTACAGGTCCTTGGTCGCGGCTTCGCCCGGATGGATCTTGTTCTCCACACCGTCCAGGCCGGCCATCAGCAGCGCGCTGAAGGCCAGGTAGGGGTTGGCGGAAGGATCCGGGAAGCGCGCTTCGATGCGGCGGCCCTTGGGGTTGGCGACGTAGGGGATGCGGATCGAGGCCGAGCGGTTCTTGGCCGAGTAGGCCAGCTTGACCGGGGCTTCGAAGCCGGGCACCAGACGCTTGTACGAGTTCGTACCCGGGTTGGTGATGGCGTTCAGCGCGCGCGCGTGCTTGATGATGCCGCCGATGTAGTACAGCGCGAACTCGCTCAGACCGGCATAGCCGTCACCGGCGAACAGGTTCTTGCCGTCCTTCCAGACGGACTGGTGAACGTGCATGCCGCTGCCGTTGTCGCCGACCAGGGGCTTGGGCATGAAGGTCGCGGTCTTGCCGTAGGCATGGGCGACGTTCTGGATGATGTACTTCTGCAGTTGCAGCCAGTCGGCGCGCTGCACCAGCGAGCTGAACTTGGTGCCGATTTCCATCTGGCCGGCGTTCGCCACTTCGTGGTGATGCACTTCGACCGGGATGCCCATCTGCTCAAGGATCAGGCACATCTCCGAGCGCATGTCCTGGCCGCTGTCGACCGGGGGCACGGGGAAGTAGCCGCCCTTGACGGTGGGGCGGTAGCCGCTGTTGCCGTGCTCGTATTCCTTGGAGGAGTTCCAGGCGCCTTCTTCGGACTCGATCTTGAAGAACGAGCCGGACATTTCATTGCCCCAGCGCACGCTGTCGAAGATGAAGAACTCGGGTTCCGGGCCGAAGTAGGCCGTGTCGCCCAGGCCGGAGGCCTTCAGATAAGCCTCGGCGCGCTTGGCGAGCGAACGCGGGTCGCGCTCATAGGCCTTGCCGTCGGCGGGGTCGACGACGTCGCAGGACAGGATCAGCGTCGGCTCTTCAAAGAAGGGGTCGATGTTGGCCGTGTTCGGATCGGGCATGAGGAGCATGTCCGAGGCTTCGATGCCCTTCCAGCCGGCGATCGAGGAGCCGTCGAAGGCGTGGCCCGAAATGAACTTGTCTTCGTCGAAATGGGAGACGGGCACGGAGACGTGCTGCTCCTTGCCACGGGTGTCGGTGAAGCGGAAGTCGACGAACTTGACTTCGTTTTCCTTAACGATGCTCATCACATCGGCGACGGTCTTGGCCATCAATAGCTCCTAGCGGGATCGGACAGGGGTGGGATGCCGCCACCGACGCACACGCGCCAGCGGCCACGGGGGTATTCAAAGCAGGTTGCATGCCAGATGCACCGACATGGGTTGCTGCCCGGCAGCGCCGGGCATTATGTGGCGGCCCCGGTTACGGCGCGAGAACTATCGCACCAGCTCGGTGCTGATGGTTGCACCAAACTGGATCACGCCCCGCTTCAGGGCGTCATAGGCGCTGTCGAGGCGTTCTGCATCGCCCAAGCCGATCGACGGGCCGCTCCCTAGATCGGCTGCGCCCCCTCGGGGGGCCGACTGCGTACTCGCAGGCGGGGGGCCCCACTTCACGCCCAGCTCGATGCAGCGGCCCCACTGCGGGTGGTCGACGCTCGGCAGGCTGAAAACCTTGATGCCGGTGAACTCGGCCTCGACGGCTTCCATCAGAGGCGTCAG
Source organism: Roseateles sp. P1_C1_2 (assembly GCF_056406535.1). Lineage (NCBI taxonomy): Bacteria > Pseudomonadati > Pseudomonadota > Betaproteobacteria > Burkholderiales > Sphaerotilaceae > Roseateles > Roseateles sp. P1_C1_2. The sequence goes on along the minus strand of NZ_JBFUAB010000018.1, from coordinate 89,417 downwards.
GCTGGCTTCCATCGCACCCTGGACGATCAGGGAGCGCTCGATGACGCCGACCTGGCGGTGCAGTTGCGGGAAGCGATCCAGCACCCAGGCCATCATCGGATGGGCCATGACGGGGAAGCCCGGCACGAAGTGGACGTTGCCGACGAAGAAGCCGGGGATCTTGTTGAAGGGGTTGGGCACGATGCCGGCGCCTTCGGGGAAGACGCCCATCTCGAGGCGGCGCAGCGTGTCGGGCTCGTCGAGCGTGACCGTCTTGCCCTGCTCGGCGGCCATCTGCTGGATGCGCTGCCAGATCAGCTCGCGCGCCTCGGGGTGCAGGGCCAGTGGGCGGCCCAGCGCGGCGGCCGCCGACTGGCGGGTGTGGTCGTCGGGCGTGGCGCCGATGCCGCCGCAGCTGACGATGAGGTCACCGCTGGCGAAGGCCTCGCGCAGCTTGGTGACGAGTTGCTCGCGGTCGTCACCCAGGTATTGGGCCCAGGAGAGCTGCATGCCGCGCTCGGACAGCAGCTCGATGAACTTGGCCAGGTGCGAGTCCTGGCGCTTGCCGGACAGGATCTCGTCGCCAATGATGATCAGTCCGACTTGCATGCGTTTCAGTTCTCCAGGAGGACCGCAGATTCGGCCACCGGCTCCGCCGCCCTTCGCGCCTGCAGGGCCGCCAGCGCGTAATGCGTGAACCAGGCGGTGGAGAAGGCGAACACCAGCGTGTAGAGCCAGATCGCCAGCAGCACGACGAAGGGGGCGAAGATGATGGCCGTCACGCCTGCAACGGCCCAGATCAACGACGGCACGGCGCCGAGATACCCGCAGACGACCCCGATGGCCAGCATCGGGATGCGGTGTTCCTTCAACAGTGCGCGGCGCTCCTCGGCCGAGGCATGGTCGGCCAGCACGTCGAAGCCGAAGACGCGGTAGGTCAGCCAGCCCCAGATCAGCGGTGGCAGCACCATCACCAGCGGCGGGATCAGCCACAGCGGCATGGACAGGATGATGAGCACCAGCGCGATGAAGGTGGCGCCGAGCGAGGCGGCGACGCTCTCCAGCAGCGTGCCGCCGCGCTTCTTCTCCAGCAACGGGAAGCGGCGCTGCGCCACCAGCCGCACGATGGCCGGCGTCATCAGCAGTGCGACCAGCAGCAGGCTCAGCAGGATGACGACCGGCAACACGCCGGCCAGCACGACGATGGCTGCCAGCGCGCTGCGGAAGGCCTGCAGGCCGAAGGAGTCCAGCCATTGCAGCAGGCTCTCGATGAGATGCCAGCTCTCCAGTGTCGCGCGCACGCCGGCGATCGCGCCCTCCCAGAAGAAGAACATGAAGCCGAACACCAGCACACCGCAGATGACCAATGGCAGCAGCGACAACCCGATGACGCGCGGGTGCAGGCAATAGGCGGCGGCGCGCCAGAAGGAGTCGACAAGGCTTTGCATCAAGCAGTTTTCCTGAACGAGCCAAACAGGCGGGTCAGCCCCAGCCATTGCTGATGCCAGAAGCCGCGGCCGTAGTCGCGGCCGCCCTCCTCGGGCAATTGGTCGCGCACGCCGGTGGCGTCGAAGCGGTTCTCGAAGTTGGCGGTGCGAAACAGCAGGTCCCACAGCGGCAGCAGCACGCCGAAGTTGTGGCCGCCCAGCGTGCCGCGGCCACCCGATTCATGGCCGATGCCGATGCTGTGATGCAGGCGGTGAAAGCGCGGGCTGATCAGCAGCTTTTCACCGATGCGGCCGAAGCTGATGCGCGCGTTCGCATGCTGCAAGCTTTCGTGCAGCTGGGTGATGACGGTGATGGCGACGAACTGGCCCGGCTCCACGCCGATCAGGCGGGCCAGCAGGGCCAGCGCGGTGCCCAGCAGCACGTCGTCCAGCAGGTGATTGCGGTTGTCGCTCCACATCGTCATCTGGCGCTGGCTGTGGTGCAGGCTGTGCAGGGCCCACCACCAGTTGAACTGGTGCTGGGCGCGGTGCAGCCAGTAGCCGACGAAGTCGAAGACGACGAGATACAGCAGCAGGCTGACCCAGCCGATGTCGGTGACGCCGGGCCAGATCGCATCGAGCTGCCAGGTCTGCAGCCCGGCCATGCGCAGTTCGCTGGCGATGCCGTCCCAGACCGGCTCGATGCTGAAGAACATCAGCAAGCGCACGAGGCCAAGGCGGTGGATCAGTGTGTAGATGACATCGGTGCGGACGGCCCCGTGGTCGGTGACGGGCTCGACCGGCCAGCGTCGCTCCAGCATGCCGATGCCCAGCAGGATGACGGCGATCTGCACCAGGCCGAGCAGCAGCCAACCGGTCGCGTCGAAGGCGTCCTCCAGCAGATTGCCCAGCCCCAGGCCGAACACCACCGGCTGCACGATGGACTCATAGAGCCACAGCTGCGCAGCGTCGAAGATGTTGGAGATCCAGTCGATCACGGCTTGCGGGCGTAGGTCTTGGTGCCCGACTTCAGGGCGACCTTGGTTTCAACGGTCTTGAACAGGCTGGCGAAGCGGGGATGCTCGCGCAGCGGTGCAAAGCATAGGCCCCGCTGCTCCAGGCCCGTCATCAGCGGCTCCAGCACCGCGGGCGCCCAGGGGTCCTGGCGCTCCCAGATGCCCAGGTGGGCGATCAGGATGTCGCCCTGCTTGATGTCGCGCAGCGCCTTCTCGAGCAGCTGGGCGTTGGGATTGCTCTGGCTGGGCAACTCGTCGCCCAGAAAGCCAGCGCGGCTCCAGCCCACATGCGTGAAGCCGCAGGCCTTGGCGGTGTTCAGCAGCGCCGTCGACGAACGCCCGGCCGGCGCGCGGAAGACGGGGCCCAGCGGCTTGCCCGTCATGGCCGTGAAGCGTTCGCCCACCTTCTTCAGGCTCTCGCAATACTGCTCGGGCGTGACCTCGCGCACGACGGGCGGATTGACGCCGGCCTGCGTCTTCACCTTGAAGCGCACCACCTTGCCGTCTGCGTCCAGCACGTCTTCCATGAAGATGTCGTGGTCCCAGGTGTGGGAGCCGAAATCATGGCCTTCGGYGGCGCGCTCGCGCCACCAGGGCGCCCAGGTCTCGTCCAGCGTCGTGCCGCCGGTCAGCGTGGGCTCGCTGGCGAGGAAGAAGGTCGCCTTGGCGTTGTGCTTCTTCAGCGTCTCGGCGATCAGCGGCGCGACACCCATGTGGCCGGTGTCGAAGGTGAGATAGACCGGCTTGTCGCAAGACGGTTGCGCCGCGGCCGTCGTGACCGTAAGAGCCAACAGCAGCGCCTTCAGGCGTGTTCGACCTCGGGACCAGCGCTGGGCCGCTCCCGAGCCGGCCCGCGGGCGATGTGCTTGCGGCTCAACGCCGCAAGCATCGCCGTCCCCACGGGGGACCGACCGGGCACGCCCGCGTTCAGCGGGACGAGACTGGGCGAGGGGCATCACAGCCTCGGCTGGTGATCCAGCGTCCAGATGCCGTGCGGCGACTTGCCCACCTTGACCTGCTTGACGACCTTGCGCGTGGCGGTGTCGATCTGCGTGAGCTTGCCGGCCCAGCGCGAGGTGACGAGCAGGGTCTTGCCGTCGGTCAGCAGTTCCATGTCGTCCGGCCCGGCCGGTGCGGGGAACTGGTCGACGACGGCCAGCGTCGTCAGGTCGATCTTGCTGATGGTGTTGGCCGCGCGGTTGCTGACCAGCACATGGCGCTTGTCGCCCCAGGCGCGGAAGGAATGGGCGCCGGCGCCGGTCAGGATGCGCTTGGCGAGCTTGGGCGCGCCGGCACCGCTGACGTCCCAGACCTCGACGAACTTGTCGCCCGTCAGGCCGACGAGCAGGAAGCGGTCATCCGGCGTCAGGTAGATGTCGGCCGGCATCTTGCCGACGGCCTGCTTCCACTTGATGTTCTGCGTCGCCAGGTCGATGGCCAGCAACTCGTCGCTGTCCTGCAGGCTGGCATAGAGCGTCGTGCTCTTGCTGTCGATGTTCAGGTGACTCGGCGTCTTGGGCGCCGGGATGCGCTTGACCAGTTGCAGCGGCTCGGTGGCGGCGCTGCCCTGCCAGCGATAGAGGTCGACGCGGTCCAGCCGGTTGGAGGCGGTGATGAACCACTTCATGTCCGGCGAGAAGCGCAGGTGATAGGGGTCGGGGATGCCGCGCACGACACGCTGGACCTCGGCCGTGCGCGGGTCGATGAAGGTCAGCGAATCAGCCAGCGCATTGGCGACGATGAGGGACTTCTCGTCGGGCGACAGATAGAGGTGGTGGGGCTCCTTGCCCGTCGGGATGCGCTTGACGACGGTGAAGCTGACCGGGTCGACGACCGAGATGTCGGCGTCCAGGGAATTCAGCACGAAGACCGGCGGGCGGCCATTGCTCTGGGCATTGGCCTGGGCCACGCCGGCCAGGACCATCAGGAGCGCGAACGCGCTGCGACGAAACATTCCAGGAGTCCTTAAAAGCAAAAAGGGCGGCAGCCGCCGCCCTCCACAACGTCGCAGTTTACCGGGGCGTCTACTCGTCATCGCCTCCAAGCAGCCCACCCAGCAGTCCGCCGCCGGCAAAACCACCGAGAACCGAGCCCTCTTCCTTGTGGCCGCCCATCTGCGGCGCCGCCGCGAAGATGCGCGAAGCCAGGCGCGAGAAGGGCAGGCTCTGCAGCCAGACCTCGCCCGGGCCGGTCAGCTTGGCCAGGAACAGGCCTTCGCCGCCGAACAGCGCCGTCTTGATCTTGCCGACGTACTGGATCTCGAAGTTGACGTTGGGCGTGTAGGCCACGACGCAACCCGTGTCGACCAGCAGGGTCTGGCCCGGCTGCAGGCTGCGGCGCACGATGGTGCCGCCGGCATGCACAAAGGCCAGGCCGTCGCCCTCCAGGCGCTCCATGATGAAGCCCTCGCCGCCGAAGAAGCCGGCCGACAGCTTCTGCTGGAAGGYGATGCCCAGGGAGACGCCGCGCGCCGCGCACAGGAAGGCGTCCTTCTGGCAGATCAGCGTGCCGCCGAGGGCCGCCAGATCCATGGGGATGATCTTGCCCGGGTAGGGCGCCGCGAAGGCCACGCGCTGCTTGCCAGCGCCGTTGTTGGTGTAGATCGTCGTGAACAGCGATTCGCCCGTCAGCAGGCGCTTGCCGGCGCCCAGCAGCTTGCCGAGGAAGCCGCCCTGGTTGGCCGAACCGTCGCCGAAGACGGCATCCATGCCGATGGACGAATCCATGAAGAACATCGAACCGGCCTCGCCGATGGCCGCCTCGCCGGGATCGAGTTCGATCTCGACGAACTGCATCTCGGCACCCTTGATCTCATAGTCGACAACATCCATGGCCATGGCGGCTCTCCCGTATAAAAAAAACGGTGCGCATGATAGCCACGGCTGGCGCCTTCAAATCTTATTTCTGTGTTGACAGAAATTACAGACGGCGTACGCTTGCGGCCATGGAACTCACCGACATCGCCCGCCGCTTCATCGTCCACTGGGGCGAAATGGGCTCCAGCTGGGGCGTGAACCGCAGCGTCGCCCAGATCCACGCCCTGCTCTTCGTGCACGGCCAGCCCCTGCATGCCGAAGACATCGCCGACACCCTGGTGCTGGCCCGCTCCAACATCAGCAACAGCCTGAAGGAGCTGCTGAACTGGCGGCTGATCCGCGTCACCCATGTGCTGGGCGACCGACGCGATTACTACGAGACCTCGGGCGATGTCTGGGAGCTGTTCCGCACCATCGTGCGCGAGCGCAAGGAGCGCGAGTTCGACCCCACCGTCGCCCTGCTGCGCGAGCTGTCGCGCGACCCCGGGCTCGACAAGGAGTCCCCCGCCCTGCAGGACCGGCTGCGCAGCACGCTGGATTTCATGCAGACCCTGGGCAGCTGGAGCGACGAGATGCTGCGCCTGTCGCCGGCCACGCTCGAGAAGATCCTGCGGCTGGGCGCCCAGGTGCAGCGCTTTGTGCGGCCGGGGGATGCGATCCAGGCGGCCGATGCTGCGGCACCCAATGTCTTTCCCGTCACGCCACCGATGCCGCCCATGGGGTGACCAACGGGCGCCCCGGTCGGCGCCCTTTTTTTGCCTCTCAATTTCACTTTAAACAGAAATAACCGCCGTGACTGCAAACACCCCGCCCGTCCACACCGTCTATTTCGATGGCGCCTGCCCGCTGTGCCGCGGCGAGATGGCCCTGCTGGAGGCGCGCAACAGCGCCGGCCTGCTCGAGTTCATCGACATCGCCGCACCCGGCTTCGATGCAGCAGCACTGGGCGTCAGCCTGGACGCGATGCTGCAGCTCATCCACGTGCGCCGGCCCGACGGGGGCTGGCTCATCGGCATCCCGGCCTTCGAGGTCATCTACGCGGCCACCGGCTTCACCAACGTGGCCCGCTGGCTGCGCCGCCCCTGGTTCGCGCGCCTGGCCGCACGGGCCTACCCCTGGCTCGCCAAGCACCGCTACCAGATGCCCCACACGCTGGTGCGAACCGCCTTTCGCATCCAGGAGCGCGCCTGCCCGGTCGACGGCGCCTGCCGCATTCATTGACTCAACCAAGGAGAGAAAACCATGTCCGAACTGAACTTTTCCCTGACCCTCGTCATCGCCGTCCTGGGTCCCATGCTGGCCATCGGCTATATGCAGCCCATCCTGCTGGTGGTGCTGGACTCGCTGTGCATCGAGCCCCTGCCGGGCAAGGTCGGCGCCCACTTCTGGGTGCGCAGCGCCTATGTACTGGCCATCGCCGGCACCCTGGTGCTGGCCCTGACTTTCGGCGACTTCCACGGCAGCACGCTGGACGCCGTGCACCGGGCGTTGTGGCTGACCGCGGCCGGCAGCTTCGTCAGCATCGCCATCATCACGCGCCGCGTCTGGGCACCGACGCAGGACAAGCTGGCCCGGCAGCAGCTCGCCTTGTTCAAGCCCCTGGGTCCTGTCGCCACAGCGGCGGCCCGCACGGGAGGCTGAGCCATGAAGGTGCTCGTCATTGGCGCGGGCGGTTTCGTCGGCCGCCACCTGCTCACGGCGCTGGCCGCGGCCAGGCATGAAGCGGTCAGGGCCGACCTCCACCCCGTGGATTGCTGGGACCTGCCCGAAGCCTGGGAGACCCAGCTCAAGGGCGTGGACGGCGTCGTCTACACCGCCGGCTGCCTGCGCGACCAGGCCGGCGGCGTGAGCGACCTGCTGGACCTGATGCACCACCGCGCGCCGGCTGCGCTGGCCGACGCCTGCGAGGCCCGCGGCATCACGCGACTCGTGCATGTGTCGGCGCTGTGCGGCGGCGTCAGCGCCTATGCACGCAGCAAGCAGGCCGGCGAGATCGCGCTGGCCGGGCGCGCCTGCATCGTGCGGCCCAGCCTCATCATCGGCGTCGGCGGCATCAGCAGCCGCCTGCTGGACCGGCTCAGCCGCCTGCCCTGGCTGCCCCTGCCGGCGGCTGTCGCCCGCTGCCGCGTGCAGCCCATCCGCGTCGAGGATCTGGCGGCCGGCATCGTGGCGGCGCTGGCCGTCCCGCAGGCCCCGTCATGGACCGCCGTCGGCCCCGAAGCCGCCACGGTCGCCGACTGGATTGCGCGCCGCCGCGCCGCCCGCGGCCTGAGCCCCGCACGCCAGGTCGAACTGCCCCACGCCCTGACCCGCGCCTCGGCCCGCCTGGGCGACCTCATCCCCCTGGGCCCCTGGTGCAGCACGGCCCTGGACCTGCTGGCCCACGACAGCGCCGAGCCCGCAGAAGCCTCGCCGCTGGGCCGGCCGCTGCGCAGCGCGATGGAAGGCGCCTGGACATGACGGCTTCCCGGCTCTCGCTCTGGGCTTGAGACCGACTATGGGCCTTTGCTCGCGCCGGGCGCGCAAGCGGGCCTGCCCTTGCCCGCGACCCATTCGACCGCCTGTTCGAGCAGCCTCACATGCGAGGGCTCTGCATAGCTTTCCGGCCGGTGGCCGATGGCGGAGTAAAAGGAACGGCCGCGGCCGACGCAGCGGGTCCAGGCGATGGGGTGGTCACCCATGGCCAGGTCGCCGGGCGCGTAGCTGCGCTCGTCGAGCGTCGCCAGCACGGTCGCGCCGCTGCGCGGGTTGTTCTTGAACGAGTACCACTCGTCCTTCATCGTCCAGCCGCTGCCCAGGCCTGCAGTGATGGGGTGGGTGGCGTCTTCGACGACGACACGGGCGTCCTGGAACTGCGGGTTGCCCGGATGGCCCTTGAAGCGGGCGCCGACCAGGGTGTCGAGGTACCAGTCCCAGAAGGCCTCCGGGTCGCCGGCCGAGCCGTGCATGCCGACATAGCCGCCGCCGTTCTCCACAAAGGCCCGAAAGGCCGCGCGCTGGGAGAGCGTCAGCACGTCGCCGCTGACGTTGTTCCAGACGACGACGTCGAACTGCCGCAGCAGGGCCGGCGTCATCGCGCCGCCCTTGTCCGTGAAGCTCAGCGACCAGCCGCGCTTGCTGGCCATCACCTGGAGGGCCGCGTGCGCGGCGTTCACCGAAGGGCCGTCGCGAAAGCCGTTGATCTTCTCGAACACCAGCAGTCTGGGCGAGCCCGGGCCGATGCTGAGCTGCGGCGGGTCGTTGTCGTAGCGGGCGCAACGGGCGGCGCGGTCTGCATCGGTCACGGCCACGGCGCGCAGGGCGGCGTCGAGCCGTGCCAGCGGCGGGAAGTCGGGCCTGTCGGCCAGGGAGCGCACCCGCAGGATGGCCGAGAAGGTGGGCGCCTCGGTGCCGCTCAGCCAGGCATCCAGCGAGCGCGCGCCGGGCCAGGCCTTTTGCAGCGCGTCGACCGCGGCGGGCGACAGCAGGACGTCGATGAGGGGGCTGTCGATCGAGAAGGGCGCGTCGCGCAGCGGGCAGTCCTTCACCGGCTCGGCCAGCGCCACCGCGGCATGACAAGCCAGCAGGACCGCCGCTGCGGCGCCCCKAAAACCGGTGGCAACGACGTTCATCATCCGTTCACTCCTGACTGCCTGGCGAGACGCCCGCGCCGGAGGGTATCAATCTTCAACCGCCAGGGCCAAAGGCCCACGCCGCCGGCGCTGTGAGGCCGATCAGGCGGTCGCGACGCGAAAGCGCGACGCCGCGTCGCGCAACTGCCCAGCCCGGTCTTCCAGCAACGAAGCGGACGCCGCCGTCTCCTCGACCAGCGCCGCGTTCTGCTGCGTCGTCGAGTCCACCTCGCGGATGGCCGCGGCCAGCTGGCGCACCTGGTCGGCCTGTGACGAAGACTGGCTGCTGATGTCACCGACGATGGCGGCCACGCGGTGGATGGCCTGCACGATCGCGCCCATGGAGCCACCGGCCTGGGCCACATAGGCCTCGCCCTGATGGACGGTCTCGATGGAGGCGGTGATCAGCGTCTTGATCTCGCGCGCGGCCTCGGCCGAGCGCTGGGCCAGCGAGCGCACCTCGCTGGCGACCACCGCGAAGCCGCGGCCCTGCTCACCGGCGCGGGCGGCTTCGACGGCGGCGTTGAGCGCCAGGATATTGGTCTGGAAGGCGATCGAGTCAATGACCTGGATGATGTCGCCGATCTTGCGCGAGCTGGCGGTGATCTCCTCCATGGAATCCACGGCGCGCTGCACGATGGCGCCGCCGCGGCCGGCCAGGTCGGCTGCGCCCTGGACGAGGTCGTGGGCCTCTCGGGCACTGCTCATGTTGTGGTCGACGGTCTGCTCCAGCATGCCGGTGCTGGCGCTGGTCTGCTCGACAACCGATGCCATGGCGTTGCCACGCGCGGACAGGTCCTGGTTGGCGCCCGAGATCTGCGTGGCGGAGCTGGAGATGTGCTCCGCGCCGCTGCGCACCTCGTGCACCAGACGGCTCAGGCGCTGCATGGCCTCGCGCATGGCGTTCGTCGCCAGCACGACCTCGTCGCGGCCGTCCAGGGCCGGTGTTTCGCTGAGGTCACCCGCGCCGAGCGCCTCGATGCGGCGGCCCAATGCCGCACAGGTGCTGCGCGATGCCAGGTAGTAGCTCACCAGCGCGTAGACGGCGATGGTCACAAAGCCGACGGCCAGGATCATGGCCGTCCAAAGGTCGCGCGTCAGGCGCTGGACCCGCGCCTCGACCAGCTCGGCCAGCTTGGCCTCGGCGGCACGCTCCAGCTTGTCGGTGGCGGCGATCTGTGCCGTGCCGAGGGCGAACCACTCGGCCGCATCGACCTTGGGCGCCTCGCCCAGTACAAAGCCCTGGGCGAACTTCTCGCGATAGTCCTTGCGGATGCGATCGGGCAGCTGAACGTCCAGGCCCTTGACGGCGTCGGGATTGGCCGCGGCGACGCGGTTCAGCGCGCCGGTCAGGCGCGTCAGATATTCCTCGGCCAGCGTGTCGGCCTGATGCAGGCGCTGCAGCACGCCTTGGGGCGGCGTGCCCATCTGCGCGGCCGCGGAACCCAGGGCGCGCATGCGGCCGACGGCATCGCGCAGATGCGGCAAGGCGTCGGTCACGCTCAGCATCAGGTAATAGGTGTCGGCATCGGGGTCCAGGGCCAGATTGGACTCGGACGAGGCCTGCTCGACGAGGGACTGGACGCTGTCGGTCAACGCAAAGCTGGCCACGATGACGGCCTCGGGCTCGGCCGCACCGAAGGCGACCAGGGCCTTGGCCTTGGCACGCGCAGCGGCCAGGCCGGCAGCGAGCTTGAGCGGATCCTGGTCGGTGGCGATCTCGCGTTCCAGCGCCTGGGCCTGACTGTCGAACTTGGCCAGGGCCTCGTCACGCTTGGCCTCGGCGCCGGGCGTCTTGGCACTCAGGCCGATGGAGGTGCCGCGCAGCACCATGGCCGCGTTCAGCAGGCCGCTGACCTGGCGCACCTGGGCGACACCGACCAGTTCCTTGGCCGAGAAGTCACGGGCGTCCGAGCGGTCGCCCGCCAACGACACCAGCAGGTAGACCAGCGGGATCGCGAAGCACAGGCAGACGATGAAGAACTTGTGCGCCATCGGCAGTCGGCGCATCAGCCTCACGGCGGGTAGGAAGACAAAGTTCATGCGACTCATCCCTATTGCTAATGCGCCAGCTGTGCGGCGCTGGATCGGGAATGTAGTCAGGCCAAGCCCCTGATTCAGGGGACAAGTTCACAGACACGCGTCTATCCCCGTGCAAGCGTGGAATTGTTGCCATGGCGCCCCAAGGCGGTGCGGAAATGAAAAAGCCGGCATCGCTGCCGGCTCGGGTCGAGGCGCGCTGCCGCGATCACCCCATGTGCATGCCGCCATTGCAGGAGAAGTCGGCACCGGTCGAGAAGCCCGAATCGCCGCTGGCCAGCCAGGCGACGATGGAGCCGATCTCCTCGGGCGTGCCCAGGCGCTTCACCGGGATGGTCGCGACGATCTTCTCCAGCACTTCCGGCTTGATGGCGCGGACCATGTCCGTGCCGATGTAGCCGGGGCTGACGGTGTTGACCGTCACGCCCTTGGATGCCACTTCCTGCGCCAGCGCCATCGTGAAGCCATGCATGCCGGCCTTGGCGGCCGAGTAATTGGTCTGGCCGGCCTGGCCCTTCTCGCCGTTGACCGAGCTGATCTGGATGATGCGGCCCCAGCCCTTTTCCACCATGCCCGGCACCACCTGCTTGGTGACGTTGAACATGCTGTTGAGGTTGGTGTCGATGACCGCATGCCAGTCGTCTGGCGTCATCTTCAGGAACATGCGGTCCTTGGTGATGCCGGCGTTGTTGACCAGCACGTCGATGGCGCCATGCTCGGCCACGGCCTTGGAGAAGGCCTGGACGGTGGAGTCCCAGTCGGCCACATTGCCGACCGAGGCGTAGAAGCTATAGCCCAGCGCCTTCTGCTCGTCCAACCACTTGGTGTAGTCGCGGCTCGGGCCGCAGCCGGCGATGACCTTGAAACCTTCCTTGTGCAGGCGTTGGCAGATGGCGGTGCCGATACCGCCCATGCCACCGGTGACGTAGGCAACTTTTTGGCTCATGGATGTCTCCTGGTTGTTGTGGGGAATCAGCGTTCAACGGTCAGGGCCACGCCCATGCCGCCGCCAATGCACAGGGATGCTATGCCCTTCTTGGCATCGCGCTTGATCATCTCGTGCAGCAGCGTGACGAGCACGCGGCAGCCGCTGGCGCCGATGGGGTGGCCCAGCGCAATGGCGCCGCCGTTGACGTTGACCTTGCTCATGTCCCAGCCCATCTCGTTGTGCACGGCGCAGGCCTGGGCCGCGAAGGCCTCGTTGATTTCCAGCAGGTCGAGGTCGGCGGGCTTCCAGCCGGCGCGCTCCAGGGCCTTGCGGGCGGCCGGCACGGGGCCCATGCCCATCAGGGCGGGATCCAGGCCGGCGCTGGCGTAGGACGCGATGCGCGCCAGCGGCGTCAGGCCCAGGGCCGCGGCCTTGGCGGCAGTCATGACCACCACGCCGGCAGCGCCGTCGTTCAGGCCCGAGGCGTTGCCGGCAGTGACGCTGCCGGCCTTGTCGAAGGCGGGGCGCAGGCCGGCCAGCGCTTCGGCGTTGGACTTGCGGTTGATGAACTCGTCGGCGGCGAAGACGATGGGGTCGCCCTTCTTCTGAGCGATGCTGAACGGGACGATCTCGTCCTTGAAGCGGCCGGCGTCTTGCGCGGCAGCAGCCTTCTGCTGGCTGCCCAGGGCCAGCGCGTCCTGCTGCTCGCGGGTGATGCCGTACTTCTTGGCGACGTTCTCGGCCGTGATGCCCATGTGGTATTGGTTGTACACGTCCCACAGGCCGTCAACGATCATCGTGTCGACCATCTTCCAGTCGCCCATGCGCTGGCCATCGCGCGAGCCCGGCAGCACGTGGGGGCTCATGCTCATGCTCTCCTGGCCGCCGGCGATGACGATCTCGCTGTCGCCGTCTCGGATGGACTGGGCCGCCAGCATCACGGCCTTGAGGCCGGAGCCGCAGACCTTGTTGATGGTCATGGCCGGCACCGAATTCGGCATGCCGGACTTGATGACGGACTGGCGCGCCGGGTTCTGGCCCACGCCGGCGGTCAGCACCTGGCCGAGGATGACCTCGCCGATCTGGTCGCCTTGCAGGCCCGTGCGGCGCAGCAGGTCCTGGATGACGGCCGAACCCAGTTCGGTGGCGGGCGTCTTGGCGAGCGTGCCGCCGAACTTGCCGATGGCGGTGCGTGCGGCTGCGACGATGACGATGTCTTCTTTGCTCATGGATGTCTCCTTAAAAACGGTCAGGCTTTGACTTTGACGTAGCGACCGGGCGCAGGCTCGATCGCCTTGAACTTGCGATTGCCCGGCGTCTTGGGCGCGGGCTTCCGGGCGCCGGCATGCGAGGCCAGCCAGGCGGACCAGTCCGGCCACCAGCTGCCCGGATGCTCGGTCGCGCTTGCGAACCAGGCGTCGGCATCGGCCGGCAATGCGGCGCCCTTGGCAATCCAGTGGCTGCGCTTGCCCTTGGCCGGCGGGTTGATGACGCCGGCGATATGACCCGAGGCGCCCATCACGAAGCGCTTCTTGCCCTTCAGGATCTGCGTGCTGCGGTAGGCGGCCTGCCAGGGCACGATGTGGTCCTCGCGCGAGCCGTAGATGTAGACGGGCGCTTCGATCGCGCCGAGGTCCAGCTTCTCGCCGCAGACGGTCAGCTTGCCCGGCTGCTTCAACTCGTTCTGCAGATAGGTGTGGCGCAGATACCAGCAGTACATCGGGCCGGGCAGATTCGTGGAGTCGCCGTTCCAGTACAGCAGGTCGAAGGGCGGCGGCTGCTCGCCCTTCAGGTAGTTGCCGACGACATAGTTCCAGACCAGGTCGTTGGGGCGCAGGAAGCTGAAGGTGGTGGCCAGCTCCTGGCCGTGCAGCAGCTGCGGGCCCTTGGGCGACTCGGGGCCGAGGGTGGCCTCGCGCAGGCGCACGCTGGCCTCGTCGACAAAGATGTCCAGGATGCCGTTGTCGGCAAAGTCCAGCAGCGTGGTCAGCAGCGTGACGCTGGCGGCCGGCTGCTCGCCGCGCGCGGCCAGTACGCCCAGGGCCGTGGCGAGGATGGTGCCCCCGACGCAGAAGCCCAAGGCGTTGATCTTGTCCTGGCCGGAGATCTCCTGCACGACGCGGATGGCTCGAACAGCGCCCTGCTCGATGTAGTCGTCCCAGGTCAGCGCCTTGACCGACTCGTCCGGGTTGCGCCAGCTGACGACGAAGACGCGATGGCCCTCGGAGACGGCGTAGCGGATCAGCGAGTTGTCCGGCTGCAGGTCGAGGATGTAGAACTTGTTGATGCAGGGCGGCACCAGCAGGAAGGGCCGCGCATGCACCTCGGCCGTCAGCGGCGCGTATTCGATGAGCTGGAAGAGGTCGTTCTCGAACACCACGCTGCCGGCGGTGGTGGCGACGTTTTTGCCGACCTCGAAGGCGCTCTCGTCCGTCTGCGACACATGGCCGCGCTGCACATCGCCCCACAGATGCTGCAGGCCACGGGACAGCGTTTCACCCTTGCTGTCCAGGGCCAGCTTCTGCGCTTCGGGATTGAGCGCCAGGAAGTTGCTGGGCGAGGCCGCGTCGACGAACTGCTGCACGGCGAAGCGGATGCGCGCCTTGGTCTTGTCGTCCGCCTCGACCTGCTCGGCCATCCTGCCCAGCGTGCGGCCGTTGAGCAGATAAAGCTGGCTCATGAAGTTGGCGGCCGGGTTGGACCGCCATTCGGGTGCGGCGAAGCGGCGGTCGCCGATGGCCGGAGCCTCGGCCTGTCCCAGCGAGGTGTTCCACAATGCCGTGGCCTGCTTCAGATAGTCGGCCTGCAGTTCGGCCAGTGCCGCTGGCGAGATCTGCGGCAGATGGGTCATCTGCTGCATCAGGTCGGCGAAAGCGGCCTGCCCCTCCATCGCGGGCTGGGCGTCGTTCTTCTTGCGTGTGGCCATGTCTTCCTCGGAGCTCCCGCGTCAGCGGTGTTGTCTCGATCCGTTGCAATAAGCTTGCCACATCTCGCAGACCCTGTTTGTACTCTTGCGCACTGACGCGCCAATGACACCCCCATCATGTACCTTGTCGCCATTGCGTGGGCCTACGTCGCGTTGATGATGGCCGCGGCCGAAGCAATCAGCCCTCAGGGCACGCTGTTCGGCGCCTTCGTCACGCTGATGCTTTACGGCGTCCTGCCACTGGGCCTGTTGCTCTACATCCTCGGCACACCGGGCCGCAAGCGGCGCCGTCGCGCCGCCGAGGCTTCAGCGCAGGCTGACGCTGGCGGCCATGCGGCCGCGGGGTCGCCCGAGGGCCTCGCCGCGGAACGAGAAGAAGCGTGAATCATCGGTCAGCGTGCACCAGGATCCGCCGCTGATTTGAGTGACATTGACCGAGGTCAAGCTTTCGCGAGCCAGCAAGGCCAGGTCGGCGCGCCAGCGAGGCTCGGGGTTGGGGCGGTACAGAAAGCCGGGCTGGTCGCGCGCCATGGGCTCGCGGCCGAAAGCGGCAACGACTTCGGGACCGACCTCGAAGGCCTCGGGGCCGATGCAGGCGCCCAGCCAGGCTTTCACTTCATGCGGCTCGCAATTCGCTGCCTTGCAAAGCTCGGTCACCGTGTTCTGCAGCACGCCGGCCGCCAGGCCGCGCCAGCCCGCATGCGCACCGGCCACGCCGCCTGGCGCCGTGAACAGCACCGGCAGGCAGTCGGCGACGAGGATGGCCACGGCCAGTTCGGGGTCGGTGGACACGGCCGCGTCGGCTTTGGGCGCGTTGTCGTCATGCCAGTCGGCGCGCAGGCGCACGACGTCGGCGCCATGGACCTGATCGAGGAAGACGGGCCGGGCGCCGAGCAGTTCGGCCAGGCCGGCGCGGTTGGCCTTGGCGACGTCGGGGTCGCCCGCCTTGCGGCCAAAGTTGGGGCCGCGCGTCGTCATGAAGGCCGTCACACCCGGCCAGTCGGGCCGCAGCCAGTTCGTCGGATCAAGCGGCATCGGGGCAGACGCTGGGGTGGGTGTTGGCGAAGGCCGGCAGGGCCAGGCAGGCGGCATTGACGCGCATCACCGTCGGGTAGTCGCCCAGCGGGCATTCGAAGCGCTCGGCGTTGTAGATCTGCGGCACGAGCAGGCAGTCGGCCAGGCCCGGCGTGTCGCCGAAGCAGAACTGCCCTGCCGTTGCCGCCAGGCGCTGCTCGACGATGGCCAGGCCCGTCGCCACCCAGTGGCGGTACCAGCGGTCGACGGTGGACTGTTCCTGGCCGAGGTCGTTCTTCAGATAGCGCAGCACGCGCAGGTTGTTGATCGGGTGGATGTCGCAGCCGATGTCCTGGGCCAGCGCCCTCACCTGCGCGCGCGCCAGCGCCCCCTGGGGCAGCAGCGGCGGCTCGGGGTGGGTCTCGTCCAGGTATTCCAGGATGGCCATGGACTGGCTCAGCCACTGGCCATCGTCCAGCACCAGGGCGGGCACGAGGTGGGAGGCCTGCCGGGCTGCGAAGTTGCCGGCGAACTGCTCGTTCTTGGCCAGGTGGATGGCCGCGTAGTCGTAGTCCAGGCCCTTCAGCGCCAGGGCGATGCGCACCCGCCAGGAGGCCGACGAACGAAAGTAGTTGTAGAGCTTCATGACCGGGATTCTGGTCCCTTCTAAACTGGCTCGCATGCCCTTCCCCGCCCCTCTCAGACATTGCCCTGCCTGCGGCACGGCCGTGGAATACCGCGTCCCCGCCGACGACAACCGCGAGCGCGCGGTCTGCCCGGGCTGCGGCACCATCCACTACCAGAACCCGCTGAACGTGGTCGGCACGCTGCCCGTCTGGGAAGCCGACGGCCGCGTGCTGCTGTGCCGCCGTGCCATCGAGCCGCGCCACGGGCTGTGGACGCTGCCGGCCGGCTTCATGGAACTGAACGAGACCCTGGCCGAAGGCGCCTGGCGCGAGACGCGCGAGGAGGCCGGCGCCGACATCGAGATGGGGCCGCTGTACACGGTGCTGAATGTCGTGCGCGTCGGCCAGATCCATGTGTTCTACCGGGCGCGGCTGCGCTCACCCGACTTCAACCCAGGCCCGGAGTCGCTGGAGGCGCGCCTGTTCGCCGAGGACGAGATCCCCTGGGACGACATCGCCTTCAAGACGACGCGGGAGACGCTGCGCTGCTTCTTCGAGGACCGCCGCGCGGGCCGCGGCTACGGCCTGCACGAGATCGACATTCCCTGATCCTGCGCGCATCATCGACACCATCTCCGGCGGAGGGGTAAGCCATGTCGACGCGACGCGTTTGGTGCAAGGCGGGGCTGGGTTGGATGGCGGGCCTGGGGCTGGCAGGCCCCGCCCACGCCACACCGCTGCGCGCGGTCGGCTCACAGTTCGCGCGCATCTTCGAAGGCGCCGAGGGCCAGGCGCCCAAGGGATTGGCCGTGGAGCTCCTGGGCATGCTGTTCGGCGACAACGTGCGCTGCGAATGGCTGCCCTGGTCGCGCGCCCAGTTGATGATCGAACAGGGCGAAGCCGACATCCTCATCGGCCCCTACCGCACGCCTGAGCGCGAGGCCCGCATGCTGTTCAGCGTGCGCTCCTTCTACTCGGACGCCATGGTCTGGTATGCCCGCCGCGGCGAGGAGGCGCGCTGGACGGGCGAGTTCGCCGAGCTGGCCCAGACGCCCGTGGCCGCCGTGCGCGGCTGGGCCTATGGCAGCCGCTTCGAGCGCATGAAGACGTCGATGAACCAGCTGACCTGGGTACAGAACGTCGACGCCGGCCTGCAGATGCTGATGAAGCGCCGCGTCGAGTTGTTCGCGGCCAATGACCGCAACTGTCAGCCGGTGCTGCAGAAACTCAATCTCGCCGATGCCGTGGCGCGTTGCTCGCCGCCGCTGGACGTGCTGCACGGCCACATGGCTTTTGCACGCAGCGCCGCCGGCGAGGGTCTGTCGCAGCGCTATGACCAGGCCTTCGAGCAATGGCTGCGCACCGGTTCGGCGACCGAGCTGTATCGCCGCTGGGGCGTGGACCGCCCGTCGACGCCACTCTGAAGGCCCGCGCAGCCTCGCCCCGCGGCGCCGACACGCGGGCGCACGCCATTCCGTGCTGCTGTTGGCAGCGCGGCCCTCGTGCCCGTCCGACAGCTTGATCGAAATCAAACCCGGGGTGCAGGGGCGCACCTACGCTGAAGGCCATCTTGCAAGTCAAGCAGGGAGGCCAACACATGACCGCAATCTCACTCATAGAACGAAGTGCCGTTGGCGCGGCAAGCCCACCCCGCCAGGTGCTCAGCTCGCGGCTGGGAGCCGAGGAGTACGGCATCGACATCCTGGCTGTCCAGGAGATCCGCCGCTATGAGCCGCCCACCCGTATTGCCAATGCGGCCACCCATCTGCTGGGCGTCATGAACCTGCGCGGGGTCATCGTGCCCATCGTGGACCTGCGTGACCGCCTCGGCCTGCAGGCCGTCAACGGCACGGACACCGTCACCGTGGTCGTCAACCTCGGTGGGCGCACCGTCGGGCTGGTGGTGGACGCGGTGTCCGACGTCGTGGCCCTGGCACCCGAGCAGATCCAGCCGCGGCCTCGCCTGGGCGATCGGGTCGACGCGGGATTCATCGTTGGCGTGGCCTCGCTGAACGCTGCCACCGGGCAGCGCCTGCTGCTGCTGATCGACCTCGTCGCGCTGCTGCGCGATCTCTGACCCGCAGCGGGAACACTGGGAGAACAGACATGAACGCATTGAAGAACCTGCGCATAGGCGCACGCCTGACCATCGCCTTCGCCCTGGTGGCAGTGCTGATGGCGGCCACGGCCCTCAACACCCGCCTGGGCCTGGCCAATGTCCGCGACAACATGGAGGGCGTGCTGCACGACCGCTACGCCAAGGTCAAGATCGTCAACGACATCGGCGACCACGTGAACCTGCATGCCCGCATGATGCGCAACCTGGTGATCTTCGACAGCGAGGAACAGCGCCGCCAGGAGATCACCTCGCTGCTGGACTCGCGGCAAGCCGTCTCCAAGGCCTACGACGATCTGCGCGGCCGCCTGAATTCGCCTGAGGGGCGCGCCCTGTTCGACAAGGTGCAACTGGAACGCGCCGGCTTCGTCGCGGAGGAAGACGAGCTCGTGAAGCTGGTGCAGGCCGGCGATCAGGCCGGTGCCAAGGCCGTGCTCATCGACAAGCTTCGCCCTCGTCAACTGGCCTACCAGAAGCGCCTGGCAGAGCTGACAGACCTCGAGGAGCAACTGATGGAGACGGCGGGTGCCGACACGATTGCCACCATCGGCAATGTCACGGCGCTGGCCATGGGCGGCGCGCTGCTGGGCATCGTCATCGCCATCGTGGCGGGCATGATCGTCACGCGCTCGGTGACGCGCCCGATCGGCCGGGTCGTCGGCGACCTCCGGACGATTGCCGGCGGCGACCTGACCGTTGACGTGACGGTGGACCGCGGTGACGAAGTGGGCGAGCTGCAGCGCGCCCTGTCCGGCACGGTGGACGCGTTGCGCCGCCTGGTGGGCGAGGTGCGCTCGGGCATCGACTCGGTGACCACGGCGTCGGGCCAGATCGCGGCGGGCAACCAGGACCTGTCCAGCCGCACCGAGCAGCAGGCGTCCAGCCTGCAGGAAACCGCCAGCTCGATGGAAGAGCTGACGGCCACGGTGAAGCAAAGCGCCGACGCGGCCCGCGCCGCCAGCGGGCTGGCCGCCAACGCCAGCAAGGTGGCCGGCCGGGGCGGCGAAGTGGTGGGCCTCGTCGTGGGCACGATGGAGGAGATCAGCAGCAGCAGCCGCAAGATCGGCGAGATCATCGGCGTCATCGACAGCATCGCCTTCCAGACCAACATCCTCGCGCTGAATGCAGCCGTGGAGGCCGCACGGGCCGGCGAGCAGGGGCGCGGCTTCGCGGTGGTCGCCAGCGAAGTGCGCGTACTGGCCCAGCGCAGCGCCGAAGCGGCCAAGGAGATCAAGGCCCTGATCGGCGCCAGCGCCGACAAGGTGGAAGCCGGCAGCCGCCAGGTCGCCGAAGCCGGCCAGACGATGCAGGACATCGTGGAGGAGGTACGCAAGGTCAACGACCTGATCGGCGAGATCGCGGGCACCGCCGGGGAACAGAGCCGCGGCATCGAGCAGGTCAACATCGCCGTGACGCAGATGGACCAGGTCACCCAGCAGAACGCGGCGCTGGTGGAGGAAAGCGCGGCGGCGGCATCCAGCCTGGCCCATCAGGCCCAGTCACTGGCCAACGCCGTCGCGGTCTTCCGGATGGAGGCCGCAGACCGCGCCGCGCCATCCCTCTCGCGTCCTGGGCCCGAAACCGCGCGCGCCCGCGCTGCGACTCCGGTCGCAAGGCGATCTGTCCAGTCAGCGGCTAGCCGCGCCGCCCTGGAACAAGAGCCCGCCTGGGAAGCGTTCTGAGCACTTCGCCGGTTGGGCCTAGCGCCCACTCAGCACGCGCGACGGCAGCATGACGATGGCGCGCAGCAGCCCGAAGGCGCCATCGACCGCGATGCCCAGCAGCCTGAAGGGCAGCGTGATCAGCCAGACCAGCGGCCACAGCAGCAGGGCCAGGATGGCCAGCGGCCAGCAGATCACGAACAGGATGCACCAGAGCAGGAAGCTGAACATCGCGGAACTCCTTACTTCGCCGGCTGACCGACGCCCGGCTTCAGGTATTTATCCAAGAACTCGACCATGCGGCGGTTGGCTTCCAGCGTGTTCTTCTTCTTCGAGAAGCCGTGGCCCTCGTCGTCGAACACCAGGTAGTCCACCGGCACATTGTTCTTCTTGACCGCCGCGACGATGTCGTCGCTCTCGAGCTTGATGACGCGCGGATCGTTGGCGCCCTGGATGACCATCAACGGCTTCTTGATCTCGCCGGCATGGAAGAGCGGCGACGTGGCCATCAGGCGCTCGCGGTCCTTCGCCGGGTCGCCGATCTCCTGGTAGAGGGCCAGGCGGAAGCTCTCCCAGTAGGGCGGAATGCTTTCCAGCGTGCGGATCCAGTTGGCCACACCGAAGATGTCGATGCCGACCTTGAAGGCCTCGGGCCGGAAGGCCATGGCCGACAGCACCATATAGCCGCCATAACTGCCGCCGACGATGCCGATGCGCTCGGGGTCGATGACGCCCGTGGAGGCGAGAAAGGTCTTGGCCTCGATGCAGTCCCACAGCGGCTCACGGCCATGCTTGCCGTCGTCCGCCGTGAAGAAGCTCTTGCCATAGCCCGAGCTGCCGCGGTTGTTGATGCCCAGCACCGCGTAGCCGTTGTTGACGAAGTACTGCATCAGCGCCGAGTAGCCGCGCTTGGTCTGACCACCCGGGCCGCCATGCACCCAGACGATGGCCGGCACCTTGTGGCTCGGCGAGGCGTCTCTCGGCAGCATATAGACCGACGGGACGACCATGCCGTCGAAGCTCCTGAAGCGGGCGATGGACGCGTCCACCAGCTCGGCGGGGTCGATGTCCTTGGACAGGCTTTGCGTCAGCTGCTTCGGCGCGGTGTTGGAGCCGACGTCGGCGACGAAGAGGTTGTTGGGCGAGCGGTCGCCGTTCACGTAGAAGGCCATGCGCTTGCCGCTGCGCGAGAAGACCACGCCGCGCACCTCGCCGCCGGGCAGCTTGGGCAGCGCAATCGGCTTGCCGTCGCGGTACAGGCGCAGCACCGTGCTGGCGTCGGCGTTGATGCCGGTGACGCGATGGTGGCCGTCCTTGGAGAAGGCGGTGTAGTCCACATCCCAGTCGGCCTTCTCGACCTCGCGGGTGGCGCCGCTGGCCAGGTCATAGGACACGACGCGCGTGAACTCGCCGCCGTCGTTGCTCGTCATCAAGAGCTCTTTGCTGTCGGGCGTGAAGTCCTGCGGTGCGTACTGGGCCACGCCCTGGTGCTTGGTGATGTGCTTGACCTCGCCGCTCTTCAGGTCGGCCAGATGCACGTCGGAGTCGGCCGTCGTGTTGATCTTGCCCAGCGCCAGCCAGCGTCCATCGCGGCTGACGTCGGCGACCTCCCAGCCCGCCTCGTTTTTGAAGGCCAGCGTGCGGGCATAGGTCTTGGTGTCGTAGCGGTAGAGGTCGAAGAAGCGCGGGTCGCGCTCGTTCGTGGCGGCGTAGAAAGCGGTGTCGTCGCCGCTCCAGCCCATGAAGCGCGCCTTCAATTTGTGATCAGGCTTGTCACCCGGCGTCAGGTCCTTCTCGCTGCCGTCGAGCTCGCGCACATAGAGGTGGTTGAGCTCGTTGCCGGCCTGGTCGCGGGTGTAGAGCAAGCGGTCGTCGTTGGGGAAGAAGCCGACGGCGTAATGGCTGTCGGTCTTGGAGTTCGTCAGCTGCACCGGCTTGCCCCCGCCCACGGGCATGGCGTAGACGTTGAAGATGCCGGTCTCGTTGCTGTGGAAAAGGATGCGGCTCTCGTCCGCCGAGAAGCTGGCGCCGCCGATGTTCACGGTGGCCATGAACTGCTCGATGGTGTAGCGCTTGGCCGGCTTGGGCGCTGCAGCTGCAGGCTTTTCAGCAGCCATGGCGGCCTGGGGAGCGCCGGCGAGCAAGGCGAGGGAAGCAACCAGGGTCAGCAGGGGTCGGCTCATGGAGTCTCCGTTGAATTGAACGGGCAGACTCTAGCCAGCAACCGCGCCCTCCCCCATCAGGGTTGTGACGAAGCGGCGGATTTGCGGGACAGGCGGTTCAGACGCGTTGACGGCCGGCAACGTAGCAGGCGGCGAGGTTGCGCTCGTCGGCCAGCGTCATCCAGGCGAAGACGCGCTCGTGCAACTCACGGGCGACGGCGTCGCGCGCCTCGGCCACCGGCCCCTGGGCCCAGTCCCAGACGCAGATGTCGGCCGTCTGGCCGACCGACAGGCCGCCGATCTCATCGCCCAGCTGCAGCGCCTGGGCCGCACCCCGCGTGGCCGCATGCAGGGCCGCCCAGGCCGTGAGGCGCTCGCCGCGCAGGGCCTGGATCTTGTACGCGTCCGCCATATTGCGCGGCAGGCTGAGCGAGGTGCCACCGCCGACGTCGGACGCCAGGCTGATGTTGAACGCCGCATCCCGCCAGTCGAACAGCCCGCTGCCCAGGAAGAGATTGCTCGACGGGCAATGCGCCACCTGGGCGCCGCGGTCGGCGATGACGACGCGGTCGTGCGGGTCGAGGTAGATGCCATGGGCCAGCACCGAGCGCTCATGCACCAGGCCGACGCGCTCGTAGACGTCCAGGTAGCTGCGCGCGTCCGGGAACAGCTCGGCCACCCAGGCCACCTCGGCGCGGTTCTCGGCCACATGGGTCTGCATATAGAGGCTGGCATCGGCCCGGCACAGGGCGCCGGCCATGGCCAGCTGCCCGGGCGTGCTGGTCGGCGCAAAGCGCACGGTCACTGCGTAGGCCAGGCGCTGGTACTTGCCGCTTTGGCCGTGAAAGCGGCTGATCAGGTCGATGCAGTCCTTCTCGGCCTGCACGACGTCATCGCGCAGCCCGTCCGGCGCATGGCGGTCCATCAACACCTTGCCGGTGACGAGGCGCATGCCACGCGCCGCGGCGCTCTCGAACAGGGCTTCGGCCGAGACCTTGTGCACCGTCGGGAAGACGACGGCGGAGGTCGTGCCGCTGGCCAGCAGGGCGTCCAGGAAGACCTCGGCGCCGGCGTGGCTGCGCGCCGGGTCGGCAAAGGCGCACTCGCTGGGGAAGGTGTAGCGCTTCAGCCAGTCCAGCAGCTCGGTGCCGTAGGAGCCGATGACCTCCAGCTGCGGGCAGTGGACATGGGTGTCGATGAAGCCCGGCAGCACCAGCTTGCCGGCATGGTCCTTGCGCGCCCAAGTCGCATCCGGCGCGGTGGCCTGGCGGCCGACGATACGGCCGTCCTCGATCAGCAGCCAATGGTCGCGGTCAAAGCGCACTGCCGACGACTCGGTGTCGCCCCAACGTGGTGCGGCCGTGAAATCGAGCAGATCACCCCTCAGCGCCCATCGGCCGGGACTGTTTGTGGAGAATTTTTCCTGGTTAGTAAAACTCATGTGGCAATTCTGACGCCAAGCCAGACAATAGAGCGCAGCATGAATACCCGACCCATCCGCTTTTTCCATCGCGGCGAGGTTGTCGAGGTGGGAAACCTGCCCCCGACGACCACCGTGCTGCAGTACCTGCGCGAGCATGCCGGCTGCACCGGCACCAAGGAAGGCTGCGCCGAGGGGGACTGCGGCGCCTGTACCGTCATCCAGGGCGAACTGGGCGCCTACGGCCAGTTGGAACTGCGCAACGTCAACGCCTGCACCCAGTTCCTGCCGACGCTGGACGGCCGCGCCCTGCTCACCGTGGAAGATCTGGGCGGCCCCGAGCATCTCAACCCCGCTCAAGAGGCCCTGGTGGCCTGCCATGGCTCGCAATGCGGCTTCTGCACGCCGGGCTTCGTCATGAGCCTGACGGCCTGCTACGAAACCCACCAGGCTGCCGGCACCCAGCCCACGCGCCAGCAGCTCGCCGATGCGCTGTCCGGCAACCTCTGCCGCTGCACGGGTTACCGGCCCATCCTGGATGCCGGCGAGCAGATGTTCGACGCGCCGGCCCGCTGTCTGGACCGCCAACCCATCGCCCAGGCCCTCGAAGCCCTGGCTGCGGATGAACCGCTGGACTACGGCCACGCGGGCGCACGCTTCCACGCACCGCAAAGCGTTCACGACCTGGCCCTGCTGCGCGAAACCTATCCCCAGGCGACGCTGCTGGCCGGCTCCACCGACGTGGGTCTTTGGGTCAACAAGCAGTTCCGCGACTTGGGCGACGTCATCTACACCGGCCGGGTGGCGGCGCTGCGCGAGATCCGCCATGACGGCACCAGCCTGTGGATTGGCGCCGCCGCCTCGCTGGAAGACAGCTGGGCGGCCCTGACCGCCGCCGTGCCGCGGCTGCGCGAGCTGTGGCTGCGCTTTGCCTCGCCCCCGGTGCGCCATGCCGGCACGCTGGGCGGCAATATCGCCAATGGCTCGCCCATCGGCGACGGCGCCCCGGCGCTGATCGCACTGGGCGCCGACGTCGTCCTGCGCCGCGGCGCGCAGCAGCGCCGCCTCAAGCTGCAGGACTTCTATCTCGACTACATGAAGAAGGACCTGCAGCCCGGCGAGTTCATCGAGGCGCTGCATGTGCCGCTGCCCTCGGCGGACTGGCGCTTCAGCGCGCACAAGATCGCCAAGCGGCACGACAGCGACATCTCGGCGGTCTGCGCGGTGCTGGCCATCCGGCTGGATGCCGGCATCGTGCAGGAGGCCCGCTTTGCCTTTGGTGGCATGGCGGCCATCGTCAAGCGCGCCGCCGCGGCGGAAGCCGCCGTCGTCGGCCAGCCCTGGACCGAAGCCGCTGCCAAAGCCGCCGCAGCTGCGCTGGCCCAGGACTTCAAGCCCATGACCGATATGCGTGCCTCGGCCGACTACCGGCTCAAGGTCGCGCAGAACCTGTTCACCAAGCTGTGGCTGGAGACCGTCGGCGCCATTCCGATCGGCATCTGGCCTTCCATGCAGGAGGTGGCGGCATGAACAAGCCTGAAGCCTTGCTTGAACTGCAGCCGGTCGTCGGCAAGTCGACACCGCATGAATCGGCCCATCTGCATGTCAGTGGCGCCGCACCCTATATCGACGACCTGCCGGAGCCCGCCGGCACGCTGCATGCAGCGCTGGGCTTGTCGCCCATCGCCCACGGCA
This sequence comes from Roseateles sp. P1_C1_2, assembly GCF_056406535.1. Classification (NCBI taxonomy): domain Bacteria; kingdom Pseudomonadati; phylum Pseudomonadota; class Betaproteobacteria; order Burkholderiales; family Sphaerotilaceae; genus Roseateles; species Roseateles sp. P1_C1_2. Next base: position 63,980 of record NZ_JBFUAB010000018.1, on the reverse strand, counting down.
AGCTGCTGGGCGTCGACCTGGAACGCATCCGCCAGATGCCCGGCGTCGTCGCCGTGCTCAGTGCCGCCGACATCCCGGCCGAGAACAACTGCGGCCCGCTGCTGCACGACGACCCCATCCTGGCTGCGGATGAGCTGCGTTACGTCGGCCAACCGGTGTTTGCCGTCATTGCGACGGATCGCGACCTGGCCCGCCGCGCCGCGGGGCTGGCCAAGCAGGTCATCCAGGCCGAACCGCTGCCGCCGGTGCTGACGGCCCTCGACGCGCACGCCAAGGGTCAATACGTGTTGCCACCCATGCATCTGACGCGTGGCGAGCCGGCCGAGCACCTCGCCACGGCGCCGCATCGCCTGCAAGGCACATGGAGCCTCGGCGGCCAGGAGCAGTTCTATCTGGAAGGCCAGATCAGTCTGGCCCTGCCCCAGGAAGGCGGCGAAGGCCTGCTGGTGCATTGCTCCACCCAGCACCCCAGCGAGATGCAGCAGCTCGTGGCGCATTGCCTGGGCTGGCAGGCCCACCGCGTCGCCGTGCAATGCCGCCGCATGGGTGGTGGCTTTGGCGGCAAGGAATCGCAGTCGGCCCTCTTCGCCTGCGTCGCTTCCATCGCCGCGCTGAAGTTGAAGAAGCCCGTCAAGCTGCGCGTGGACCGCGACGACGACTTCCTCGTCACCGGCCGCCGCCACGGCTTCGACTACCGCTGGGACGTGGGCTTCGACGCCGACGGCCGCATCCTGGCTGCCGAGATCGACCTGGTCTCCAACGCCGGCCACAGCGCCGACCTCTCCGCGCCCGTCATGGCCCGGGCGCTGTGCCACTTCGACAACGCCTACTGGCTGCCCCACGTCGCCATGCACGGCTACTGCGCCAGGACCAACACGCAGAGCAACACTGCCTTCCGCGGCTTCGGCGGCCCCCAGGGCGCCATCGCCATCGAGATGATCCTGGACGGCATCGCCCGCCAGCTCGGGCTGGACGGGACGGTCGTGCGCGAGCGCAACTTCTATGCCGCCGGACAGGACGTGACGCCCTACGGCCAACAGGTCGAGGAGCTGCACGCGCAAACGTTGACCGCGCAACTGCTGGCCAGCAGCCGCTACGTCGAACGCCGCGCCGAGATCAGCGCCTTCAACGCGGCCAGCCCGGTGCTGAAGAAGGGCCTGGCCTTCACGCCGGTCAAGTTCGGCATCTCCTTCAACGTCGCCCACCTGAACCAGGCCGGCGCGCTGGTGCATGTTTACACCGACGGCTCGGTGCTCGTGAACCATGGCGGCACGGAGATGGGCCAGGGGTTGAATACCAAGGTCGCCCAGGTCGTCGCCCACGAACTGGGCCTGCCGCTGGCCAGCGTGCGCTGCTCGGCCACCGACACCAGCAAGGTCGCGAACACCTCGGCCACGGCCGCATCCACCGGCAGCGACCTGAACGGCAAGGCCGCCCAGGACGCGGCCCGCAAGATCAAGGGGCGGCTCGCTGGTTTCGCGGCCGAGCGCTTTGGCTGCGCGCCCGAGCTGATCGCCTTCGACGGCGGCCAGGTCAGCGGCGGAGGGCAGAGCCTGCCCTTCTGCGACCTCGTCGCCGCYGTCTATCTGAAGCGCATCCAGCTCTGGAGCGACGGCTTCTACGCCACGCCCGGCCTGCACTGGGACCGCAGCAAGCTGCAGGGCCATCCCTTCTACTACTACGCCTGGGGCGGTGCCGTCTGCGAGGCCCTGGTCGACACGCTGACCGGCGAGAGCCGCATCACGCACGCCGACATCCTGCACGACGTGGGCCAGAGCCTGAACCCGGCCATCGACATCGGCCAGATCGAAGGCGGCTTCATCCAGGGCATGGGCTGGCTGACGATGGAGGAGCTGGTCTGGCATCCCGTGACGGGCCTGCTGACCACACACGCGCCCAGCACCTACAAGATCCCGACCGCCAACGACTGCCCGCCCGAGCTGAACGTGGCGCTGTTCGGCGTCGCCAACGCCAGCGAGACCATCCACCGCAGCAAGGCGGTCGGCGAGCCGCCGCTGCTGCTGGGTTTCGCCGCGCTGCTGGCCATCAAGGACGCCTGCGCCGCCTGCGGCCCTGAGAAATGCGATCCGCCGCTGCGTGCACCGGCCACGGCTGAAGCGGTGCTCAACGCCATCGACGCGATTCGATGAGACTGGCCACCCTTGCCCTGTTGCTGGCCCTGGCGGCCTGCGCCAGCCCGCCCAGGACACCCGAGATCGTCAGCGTCGAGGCCTGGGGCGGCGGCCCGCCGACGGCCCGCGATGAACCGCAGAGCATCAGCCGCATCACGATTCACCACCAGGGCGAGATCTGGAAGCCAGGCACCGACCCCGAGGCCTATCTGCGCCGGCTGCAGCAGTGGTCGCGCCTGACCAAGCGCTGGGCCGACATCCCCTACCACTACGTCATCGCACCCGACGGCCGCATCTATGCCGCGCGGCCGCTGCAGCAGGCGGGCGACACCAACACCGAGTACGACCCGCGCGGCCATGCCCTGGTCATGCTGGTGGGCAATTTCGAGGAGCAGCAGCCGACGCCAGCCCAGCTGAATGCGGCCGTCGAGCTGACGGCCTGGCTGGCGCGCCAGCATCACCTCGGCCTGGACGCGATTGCCAGCCACAAGGACTACAGCCGCCAGACCGTCTGCCCCGGCAAGAACCTGTACGCCTATCTGGAGTCGGGCTGGTTCCGAACCGAGGTCGGCAAGCGGCTTTAGCCGCGCGGCCTCTGCGTCGCGATCAGCACGGCCTGGGTGCGCGAGCTGGCGCCCAGGGCCTTGAACACGGCAGCGACGTGGTCCTTGACGGTCTCGACGCTGACACCCAGTTCGCGGGCGATCAGCTTGTTGGACAGGCCTTGCGTCAGCAGGTGCAACACATGCTTCTGGCGCGGCGTCAGCGGCAGTTCGGCCCAGTCGGGCGGCGCCGTGGCGGACGAGGCGGCAGCCGCCGGCGCTTCGCCCGCCCGCTTCAACGGCGGCACATAGGTGCCGCCGGCCAGCACCAGGTGCAGGGCCTGCACCAGCGTGTTCAGGTCGCTGCGCTCGGGCACATAGCCCATGGCACCGGCGCCCAGGGCCTGCAGTGCTTCCTCGCTGTCGTCGCTGCCGGAGATGACGACGACGGGCAGCAGCAGGTGCTCGCGGTGGATCTGCTGCAGCAGCTCGAAGCCGCCTTCGACGTGCAGGTCGAGCAGCACGAGGCGGGGCATGGCCTGCTCCAGCGCCGTGCGCGCGGCACCGACGCTGTCGACGCCCTGCACCTGCGCGCCGGCAAAGTGCTGCTCGATCAGGCCGGTGAGCGCCGCACGCACCATCGGAAAAGCATCGACCAGCAAGACCCTCATCACATCCCAAGCCTGTTCATTGGGCGCCGATGATAGTCAACGCAGCGCAGCCGCCAGCAAAGGTTTTGCCCAGGCGGGCACGCTGCGCAACGGCGCGTGGGCGACAACGCGGCCGGCCTGCATCTGCAAAAGCAGCACCGGCTGCGGCCGACGGCCGGCGCGAGGGTCGGCCTCGAAGCTGTTGTCGTAGACGCGCAGGCTGGCCAGCACCGGCATCAGCTTGACGAGATTGGCACGGCTCGCGTCGAAGCGTTCGCGCACCTTGGTCTCGGGGATGTCATGCCCGCCGGCGGCCACGCGTGCCTGGATGCGGCGCAGATGCAGCTCGGGTGTCGCCAGGCCGGCATACCAGACATGCACCTCGGCGCCGTCGCGGGCGCCATCCAGCAACAGCCTGGCGATGCTGGTGCCGCCCAGCGTCGTCTCGAAGGCATAGGTCAGGCCCTCCGCCAGCGCCTTCTCCACCCCCTGGCGACCCAGCGTCCAGGCCAGGCCATTGGCTTGTTCGGCAGTGAGATGGGGCTGCTGTTCGCGCAAGCGCGCGGCGGCGATGTCGGGGTTGAAGAACTCGGCGCCGCTGGCCGTGATGGCCGCACCGCCGATGGAACTCTTGCCGGCGCCGTTGACGCCGGCCAGCACATATAGGCGTGCCGGCAACTCAGTAATCCATTGCGGCTGTCGGCATCGGGCCGAGCGCCTGGCCGCTCCCAAGCCGGCCCGTCAGGCGATGTGCTTGCCGGTCAATCCGGCAAGCATCGCCGTCCCCTCGGGGGACCGGCCAGGTTGGCTCGCGTCCAGCGAGGCCAAACTGGGCGAGGGGCCGTCTCATTCAGGCGGCCTTGCGGACGGGTTTGCGGGGCTTGGCCGCCTTCACGGCGTTGGCACCAAGGGCCTCGGGCGCCATCGAGAAGGCGTCGGCGAGCGCATCGCCCTGGCCCTGCATACGCGCCAGCATGGCGTCGAACTCGCCACCCAGGGCGCCCAGGTCGGGCTCGGCGGCGCGCTGCATCTCGCGGTAGCGCTCGACCGACATCAGCACGAAGGCGGGCTGGTCATGCTTGGTGATCAGCACCGCGCCATGGGCGGCGACCGTGCGGCCGACCTTCTGGATACCCGCCACGAGCTGGGTGGCCGACACGCTGGGGAGCTGGTCGGCCAGGGCTTGTTCGAGGACTGCGGACATGATGAGGCTCCCGACTGGCATGGCCGGTATTTTGCCTATTTTGTGAAAAATAGGAAATTTAGGGGATTGCCGCCGCTGAAATCAGTGCGCTTCTTCCCAGTTCGCGCCCACGCCCACCTCGGCCAGCAGCGGCACCTTGAACTCGGCCACGCCCGCCATCAGGCGCGGCACCTCGGTGCGCATCCAGTCCAGCTCGGCCTCGGGCACCTCGAAGACGAGTTCATCGTGCACCTGCATGATGATCTTGGACTGCTTGCCCGCGCGCTCCAGTTCCGCCTGCACGGCCAGCATGGCCAGCTTGATCAGGTCGGCTGCCGTGCCCTGCATGGGCGCATTGATGGCCTGGCGCTCGGCTCCGGCCTTGCGTTGCCCATTGCCGCCACGGATCTCGGGCAGATAGATGCGCCGGCCGAACAGCGTCGACACATAGCCGAGTTCGGCCGCACTCGCCTTGGTCTCGTCCATGTACTTCTTGACGCCGGCAAAGCGGGTGAAATAGCGCTCGATGTAGTCCTTGGCCGCCTTCTGCTCGATGCCCAGGGCGCTGGCCAGGCCGAAGGCACCCATGCCGTAGATGAGGCCGAAGTTGATGGTCTTGGCATAGCGGCGCTGCTCGCTGGACACCTCGCCCAGCGCCACGCCGAACACCTCGCTGGCCGTCGCCTTGTGCACGTCCTGGCCCTCCTGGAAGGCCTTGAGCAGGCCCGGGTCCTCGCTGATGTGGGCCATGATGCGCAGCTCGATCTGCGAATAGTCGGCGCTGACTATTCTGAAGCCCTCGGGCGCGATGAAGGCCTCGCGCACACGCCGGCCTTCCGCCGTGCGGATGGGGATGTTCTGCAGATTGGGCTCGTTGCTGGACAGCCGCCCCGTCACCGCCACGGCCTGGGCGTAGTTGGTGTGCACGCGGCCGGTGTGGGCGTTGATCTGCAGCGGCAGCTTGTCGGTGTAGGTGCTCTTGAGCTTGGACAGGCCGCGGTATTCGAGGATCTTGGCCGGCAGCGGGAAGTCGGCGGCCAACTCGGTCAGCACCTCCTCGTCGGTGGACGGCGCGCCGGTGGCGGTCTTCTTCACGACGGGCAGGCCCAGCTTGGTGAACAGGATGTCGCCGATCTGCTTCGGGCTGCCGATGTTGAAAGGCTGGCCGGCGATCTCGTAGCACTGCTGCTCGAGCAGCACCAGGCGCTGGCCGATCTCGTGGCTTTGCAGCTTGAGGCGCTCGGAGTCGATCAGCACGCCGTTGCGCTCCACGCGCGCCAGCAGGTCGGCCGTCGGCATCTCGATGTCCGCGTAGATGCGCTTCAACCCCGCGTCGGCCTCGATCTGCGGCCACAGCACGCTGTGCAGGTGCAGGCACATCTCGGAGTCCTCGCCCGAGTAGGTGGTGGCCTTGGCCACATCCACCTGGGCGAACGGAATCTGGTGCGCGCCCTTGCCGCACAGGTCCTCGTAGCTCAGGCCCTTGCGGCCCAGGTGGCGCTCGGCCAGCGCCTCGAGGTTGTGTGTCTTGTGGGCCTCCAGCACATAGCTTTGCAGCAGGGTGTCGTGCTGCACGCCGGCCAGGTGGATGCCGTGATTGAGCAGCACGTGGCGGTCGTACTTCAGGTTCTGGCCGATCTTCTTGGCGGACTCGTCCTCCAGCCAGGGCTTGAGGCGGGCCAGCACCTGGTCCAGCGGCAGTTGCTCGGGGGCATCCGGGCCGCTGTGGTGCAGCGGGATGTAGGCCGCCTCGCCCGGCTTGTCGGCGAAGGAGATGCCGACGATGCGCGCGGCCATCGGGTCCAGCGAGTCGGTCTCGGTGTCCAGCGCACACAGCGGCGCGGCGTGCAGGCGGACGAGCCAGGATTCCAGCTGCTCGAAGCTCAGGATGGTGTCGTATTGGCGCGCCACGTCTGCCGCACCGGCAGGTGGCTCGGGCTCGTCGAACAAGCCCGGATTGGCCACGGCTGATGTTCCAGTTGTGGCCTTGGGCTTGGCGACCACTGCGGTGCCGGTCAACTCATCCAGCCACGCCTTGAAACCGTTGCGCACGTAGAACTCGCCCAGCGCCGCCTTGTCCGGCTCGCGGAAGGCCAGCTCCTCCAAAGCAGGCCAGCCCGCCACGTGCTCGGCCAGTTCGCAGTCCAACTTCACGGTGACCAGCTTGCGACCCATGGGCAGCCAGTCCAGCGCCGCACGCAGGTTCTCGCCGGCCTTGCCCTTGACCGCGGGCGCTGCGGCGATGACGCCGTCCAGCGAGCCGTATTCGGCAATCCACTTGGCGGCCGTCTTGGGACCGACGCCGGTCACGCCCGGCACGTTGTCCACCGTGTCGCCCATCAGCGTCAGGTAATCAATGATGCGGTTGGGCGGCACGCCGAACTTCTCCAGCACGCCGGCCTCGTCCAGCCGCTCGTTGCTCATCGTGTTGATGAGCTCCACGTCGGCATTGACGAGCTGGGCCAGGTCCTTGTCGCCGGTCGACACGATGACGCGGTGGCCCTGGGTGGCCGCGATGCAGCACAGGGTGCCGATGACGTCGTCCGCCTCGACGCCCGCCACCGTCAACGTGGGCCAGCCCAGCAGCTTGACGACCTCGTGGATGGGCTCGATCTGGGCGCGCAGCTCCGGCGGCATGGGCGAGCGCTGGGCCTTGTATTCCGGATACCAGTCGTCGCGGAAGGTCTTGCCCGGTGCGTCGAACACGCAGACGGCGTGCGCCGCGCCGATGTCGCTCTGCAGCTTCTTCAGCATGGCCACCATGCCGCGCACCGCGCCGGTGGGCTGCCCCTCGGGGCCACGCAGGTCGGGCATGGCATGGAAGGCGCGATAGAGGTAGCTGGAACCGTCGACCAGCAGCAGGATGGGTTTACTCATGGAGAGGGATTCTCGGCCAGGTGCCCGCCTAGAATCGGCAGCATGCTTCGCCCCGCCGTACTCCTCCTGCTCGCTGCCTGTGCCGCGAGCGCCTTCGCCGACCCACCCCCCGAGCCCAAGGTCGAACAGACCGTGGCCGAGGATGACCAGGTCCGCATCGAGGAGCTGAAGGTGCGCGGCGAGACCAAGAAAGTCACGGTCAAGAACAAGCTCACCAAGGCACCGGACTACGAAATCGTCGTCAATGACGCAGGCCGGGAATCGGCCGGCGGCACGGGTACGGGCCTGAGCAAGAGCGGCTCCGGCACGCGGGTCTGGCGAGTTCTCAAATTCTGATCGCAGGCGGCCCGAGAGCCGCTTTCTGGACCCATGGCCGTTTTTACCGAAGTCAGCCCTGAGCAGGCGCAAGCCCTGCTGGACCATCTCGCCCTGGGGCAGCTTTCGTCGCTGCGCGGCATTGGCGCCGGCATCGAGAACACCAACTACTTCGTCGACTGCACCCAGGGCGACGGCCATCTGCACCGCTATGTGCTGACGCTGTTCGAGCGCCTGACGGCCGAGCAGCTGCCCTTCTACCTGCGGCTGATGCAGCACCTGGCCCAGCGCGGCGTGCCCGTGCCCGAGCCCCACGCCGATGCCAGCGGCGAGATCCTGTTTGAAGTGGCGGGCAAGCCGGCGGCCATCGTCGACCGCCTGCATGGCGGCCACCAACTCGCACCCGACGCCTTCCACTGCAGCCAGGTCGGCGCCACGCTGGCGCGCATGCACCTGGCCGGCCAGGACTTCGCCCTCTACCAGCCCAATCTGCGCGGCCTGCCCTGGTGGCGCGAGGTGGCGCCGCAATTGCTGCCCTTCCTGGACGCGGCCGAGGCCGACCTGCTGCAAACCGAGCTGGCCTACCAGGAGCAGCTCGCCGCGTCGGCCCGCTATGCCGACCTGCTGGCACATCACTCGGGTCCCATCCACGCCGACCTGTTCCGCGACAACGTCATGTTCGAGCCCGGCGAGGGCCCGGGCCGCGAGCGCCTGACCGGCTTCTTCGACTTCTATTTCGCCGGCTGCGACACCTGGCTCTTCGACCTCGCCGTCTGCCTGAACGACTGGTGCATCGACCTGACCGACGGCCGCCTCATCGAGGAGCGCGCCGCCGTCTTCGTCGCCGCCTACGAAAGCGTGCGGCCGCTGTCCGGCGCCGAGCACCGCCTGCTGCCCGCCCTGCTGCGCGCCGCGGGATTCCGCTTCTGGCTGTCGCGGCTGTACGACCTGCACCTGCCGCGCGAGGCCAGCCTGCTGAAGGCCCACGACCCGCGCCACTTCGAGCGCGTGCTGCGTGAGCGCATCGCCAAGCCCTGGCACGCGCTGCACGACGAGGCGGCCACGTGACGATGCAGCTGCATCTGCAACAGGTGCCGGCCGGCAATGGCCGGCTCTGGATACGCCACGGCTTTCGCGTCTTCCAGCGCCAGCCCTGGGCCTTCTCGATGGCCATCCTGGCGCTCACGCTGTGCTCCAAGCTGATCGCGCTGATGGCACCCGTCGTCGGCACGCCGCTGCTGCTGGCGGTGATGCCGCTGATCTCGCTGGGCTTCATGCTGGCGACGCACCTGGCCCTGCAGCGCAAGCGGCCGGGCGTCGACACCTTCCTGAGCCCCCTGCGGCTGACGCCCGAGCGCACCCGGCACCAGATGGCGCTGTGCGCCACCTATCTGGCCGGCATCGTCGTCGTCATGCTGCTGTCCCACTGGATCGACGGCGGCAGTTCCGACAAGCTGCAGCAACTGATGGCCGCCCCCGCGCCCGACAAGGCCGCCATCGAAGCCGCCGCCACCGACCCGCGGCTGGTCTGGAGCGGCCTGGCCCTGGGGCTGGGGCTGCTGGCGCTGGCGATCCCGTTCTGGCACGCGCCGGCGCTGGTGCACTGGGGCGGCCAGGGCGTGGCCCAGGCGCTGTTCTCCAGCACGCTGGCCCTGTGGCGCAACAAGGCGGCCTTTTTGCTGAACGCCCTGCTCTGGGTGGCCCTGATCGCCACCTGCTTCAGCCTGCTGCTGCTGCTCAGCGGCATGCTGGGGCTGCCGGCGGACCCGGTCATGTCGCTGCAGATCACGGGCCTGCTGCTGTCGCCGGTCTATTACGCCTCGCTCTACTTCACTTTCGTCGACTGCTTCATGTTCGGCGCGCCGCAGAACCTGCTGGACGACAAGCAGGCCTGACGCCCCGGTTGCTGCACCGGGCCCGCGTTTTAACGCGGATGACATGCAGGATTCCTACATTGCACGGCTCGTGCCGGGCCGGCGTGCGACCTCGCGCGGGGCTCGGCTGTGCAGCCTTTCTCTGTAGCAGTCGCCAAATGTCCGAATCCCTGAATCGTCGCCACGCCCTCAAGTTCCTGGGCGCTCCCCTGATGCTTCCTATCGCTGGAACGGTGGGCGGCAGCGCCGTCGCCAGCCTGCTGACCGGCTGCGGCGGTGGCAGCGACGACAACAACGCGCCCGCCCCCAGCTTCGCCTCCGCCAGCTTCGTGGCCATGGCCGCGCCCAGCCTGGCCACGCCGGCCGACATGGCCAAGACCCTCGTCAACTCGACTTTGATGGTCAAGTTCAGCGACGACAGCACCCAGGGCTTCTCGCTCGCCTACGCCCCCTTCTTCACGACCGGCGACCTCGTCTCCGACGGCAAGGGCGGCACCCTGCTGGCCGGCGGCTATGTCGACTTCGCCGGCAAGCCCATCGTCGACACGACCGTGGCGGGCAAGGACCGCCAGTTCTTCAGCGACTCGCCCGACGGCACCTCGCTGCTCAAGCTCGACAACGCGACCGTGTCCGGCATCAAGGGCAACGCCGTCTTCGCCGTCGTGCAGTTCGAATACACGACCTGGGCCCAGGACGGCAAGACCGACATGTACGGCAAGCTGCCCTCGCCCATCGCCGTGCTGACGCTGGACCAGGACCCCGCCACCGGCCGCCTGTCGCTGGTGAAGTACCACAACGTCGACACCGCGCCCGCCATGGGCCTGTGGATCACCTGCGGCGCCAGCCTCTCGCCCTGGGGCACCCATCTGTCCAGCGAAGAGTACGAGCCCGACGCCTTCACCATCGCCAGCAACGCGCAGTTCAAGGCCTACAGCAAGAACCTGTTCGGCGACGAGACCAAGGCGAACTGCTACCACTACGGCCATCTGCCCGAAGTGACCGTCAACCCCGATGGCACCGGCACCATCAAGAAGCACTACTGCCTGGGCCGCATCTCGCACGAGCTGATCCAGGTCATGCCCGACAACCGCACCGCCATCATGGGCGACGACGCGACCAACGGCGGCTTCTTCATGTTCGTGGCCGACAAGGAGAAGGACCTCTCCGCCGGCTCGCTGTATGTGGCCAAGTTCGGCGCCGGCTTCTCGCTGGACACGGCCGCCGCCGGTGCGCCCATCACGTGGATCAAGCTCGGCTCGGCCACCAGCGCCGAGATCAAGGCCCTGGCCGACACCCTGAAGGCCACCGACATCATGGACGTGGCCACCACCGACCCGCTGGACGCCAGCTTCACCAAGATCTGGTTCAGCGGCAAGGTGCAGTGGGTGCGCGTCAAGGCCGGCATGGACAAGGCCGCCGCCTTCCTCGAGACGCATCGCTACGCCGCGCTCAAGGGTGGCTCGATGGCCTTCACCAAGATGGAAGGCACGACCGTCAACGCCAAGGACAAGATCGCCTACTCGGCGCTGCAGAACATGCAGAGCTCCATGGTGCGCGGCAACGCGGCCTGGAACGAGGCCGCCAACATCACCCTCGACAAGGCGCTGAATGCCGGCGGCGTGCTGGCCCACACGCTGAGCACGGGCCAGAAGGACACGGCAGGCGCAGCCATCACCAGCGACTGGGTGCCGTCCCTGACCAAGACCCTGCTCATCGGCGAAGACCTGGCCACGGCAGATGCGCTGGGCAACCTCGCCAACCCCGACAAGATCGGCGCGCCAGACAACCTGAAGTTCTCGGAGAAGCTGCGCACCCTCTTCATCGGCGAGGACAGCAGCTACCACGTCAACAACTTCGTCTGGGCCTACAACGTCGACACCAAGGCTCTGACCCGCCTCGTGTCCATGCCTTCGGGCGCCGAGGCCACCGGCCTGGGCGTGGTGGACGACCTGAACGGCTGGACCTACATCACCAGCAACTTCCAGCATCCCGGCGACTGGGGCGTGCCGCTGCACAACGTCGTCAAGGCCACGCTGGACCCGCTGGTGCGCGCCAACTACAAGGACCGCTTCGGCGCCCAGGTGGGCTATCTGACGGGTGCGGCCACGAGCGTCAAGCTGGGCAAGATCGGCTGATTGCGGGCAGGGCTGCCGGAGCAGCCCCGCTTGTGCATCACCGTGGCTCGGCCGCAGGCGACGCCCCCTCGTCGACTTCGCGGGCCACATCGGCACTCAGCTCACCGGTGCCCGCATGGCGTCGCTGGCGGTCCTGCTGCTTGCCGAGTGCCGAGTCGAGGGCGCGCGTCAACTTGTCGGCCGCACCCTCGATCGCCAGGTGCAGGCTTTCGGCCTGGTGCTTGACCGCGATGTTCTTCAGTCCGACCACGCGCGCCTCCAGCAGGCAGCGCATGTCGTCGGGGCCCGATTTCTCGCCGCTGTTCATGTCGCCCAGATGCGCTTCCACATGCGTCACCTGGCCCTTGTAGTGATCCACGGCATCGCGGATCACGCCCTCGACATGTTCGATCAGCTTCTCCCTGCCCTCCACATGGTTGTCCGTCTCGATATGCACCTGCATCGCATTTCCTTTCGGCGTACGGAAGTCGCGCGCTTGAAAGGAAGGGGGCAAGCGGCATGCCGTGAGGTGCTTCAGTGCCTTGGGAGGTCGTTGAAGACTGCGCCGGCAACCGCCGGTAAGAAGCGGTACGTGACGGCCGATTCAACTCCAGCAAGTGGGTGCTGAACGTCAACGCCCAGCGGGCGGCGTCGCCCCCTGTAGCGCAGGGCTAGACCTCGACCGAGTGATCGACTTCGATCTCTTCAGCAAAGAAGTCCGCAAGCCAAAGACTGCTGCCGTCTGGAAGGCAGCTCTCAACGACATACTTGTCTGGAAGATTTGGCGCACTCAGAACATCCAGCACGGTTCCGTAGTCGCCGACCTGTGGGGGCCGCTGGTTTACGCGCCAGCCGTCATAGGACTGCGCTTCATGCAGCAAATGCCGAACACGAACGCAGACGAATGGTTTGAGCACTGAATCCACAGGTAGCGGCGTCTCAGCGCTCCCGCGGAATCGCGTAAGTGCCCGTCGCATGCGCCACCGGCTCGTCTTCGCCTTCGGAATAGATGTAGACCTCGCCCACCGCCAGCGTCTTGCCCAGCTTCATCAACCGGCAGCGCGCAACGACACGCCGGTCGGCGCGCGGCTTGCGCAGGAAGTTGATGGACAGATTCGTCGTCACCGCCAGCGGCACGATGCCGATGCGCGCCAGGATGGCGAGGTAGAGGGCCACGTCGGCCAGCGTCATCATGACCGGGCCCGACACCGTGCCGCCGGGGCGCAGCTCGCGCTCACCCACGGGATGGGCGACGACGACGCTGCCGTCTTCTTCGTCCACCTCCTCCAGCGTGCAGCGGTTCTGCGGGAACTCGGCCAGCAGGAAAGCGTTCAGCTCGGCGTGTGAGGGGCGGTGTTCGGTCATGGCGAATTGCAAGTAAATGCGAAGACAGCACTGAACAGCCTAGCATCGCCTCAGAATCGGCCCATGAACCTCAACGACCGGGGCTTCACGGGCTCCATCCCCGAGCTCTACGAGCGCTATATGGTGCCGCTGATCTTCGAGCCCTATGCGCTCGATCTGGCGGCCAGGGCGGCTGCGCTGCGGCCGGCCGAGGTGCTGGAGATTGCCGCCGGCACCGGCGTGCTGACGCGCCGCCTGGTGGCCGAACTGCCGCCCGAGACGCACATCATCGCCAGCGACCTGAACGCGATGATGATCGACATGGCCGCCACGCTGGGCACCGAGCGCCCCGTCGAATGGCGGCTGGCCGACGCCATGGACCTGCCCTTCGAGGACGAGAGCTTCGAACTCGTGGCCTGCCAGTTCGGCGCGATGTTCTTCCCGGACAAGGCCGAGGCCTATGCCGAGATCCGCCGCGTGCTGAAACCGGGCGGCTTCTTCCTGTTCAACGTCTGGGACCACATCGACAGCAACGAGCTGGCCAAGACGGCCACCGAGGCCTTGGCCCAGGCCTTCCCGGACGACCCGCCGCGTTTCATGGCCCGCACGCCGCATGGCTATCACGACATCGACGTGCTGCGTGCCGATCTGCAAGCCGGTGGCTTCGAGCGCGAGGCCGACATCGTCACGCTGCCGCTGCGGGCCCGCGCCGACTCCCCCTCCCCGGCCGCCCTGGGCTATTGCCAGGGCACGCCGCTGCGCACCGAGATCGAGGCGCGCGCGCCGGGCCGGCTGCCGGAGATGACGGCCCTCGTCGCTCGCGCCTTTGCCGACAGATTTGGAGCCGGTCCTCTGGACACGCGCATCCAGGCCCACGTGGTGATCATCGGGCGATAGTCCTTCGTGTTGCGGGCCGAGCGCCGGGCCGCTCCCTAGCCGGCCCGCCTTGGGCGATGTTTGCCGGTCAATCCGGCAAGCATCGCCGTCCCCTCGGGGGACCGACCAGATGCACCCGCGTTCAGCAGGGGTGCATCTGGGCGAGGGGCAGTCAATCGATCGGCGTCAGCTTCGCGACCGACAAGGCCAGCCACTTCGTACCGTGGCGGCCGAAGTTGACCTGGGCCCGCGCATCCGTGCCCGAACCTTCCAGCGTCAGCAACACGCCCTCGCCGAACTTGTTGTGGAAGACGCCCTTGCCCACGCGCAGGCCGCCATGTTCTTCCGACACCTTCTGCTTCATGCTGGGCGGCACGGGCGGCTCGACCCAGGCCGCCCTCTCTCCACGATTGGGCACATTGCCGGCGCCCACCATGCCCTTGAGGCCGCTGCCGCGCTGCCAGGCCTGCTGGTACTCGCGCGCAAAGCCCGAGCCGAAGCCCTGGTTGCGCGGCGTCAGCCACTTCAGCGCTTCCTCGGGCAGCTCGTCGAAGAAGCGGCTCTTGATGTGATAACGCGTCTGTCCGTGCAGCATGCGCGTCTGGCAGAAGCTGAGTGACAGCTTCTGGCGCGCCCGCGTGATGGCGACATACATCAGGCGGCGCTCCTCCTCGAGGCCGTCATGGTCGGACATCGAGTTCTCATGCGGGAACAGGCCCTCCTCCAGGCCCGTGATGAAGACCGCATCGAACTCCAGGCCCTTGGCCGAGTGGACGGTCATCAGCTGCACGGCGTCCTGGCCGGCCTGGGCCTGGTTGTCACCGGCCTCCAGCGAGGCATGCGTCAGGAAGGCCACCAGCGGCGACATGATCTCGCCCGTCTCGGCGTCGGGCACCGCGCCCGGCGTGCCGGTGGACTGCACGCTCGGCGCCACTTCGTCCACGGGCAGGCCCACGGCGTTCTTGCCAAAGCCCTCCTGCATGACGAAGGCCTCGGCCGCATTGATCAGTTCGTCCAGGTTCTCCAGCCGCTCGGCGCCGTCCTTGTCGGTGCGGTAGAAATCCAGCAGGCCCGAGGTCTCCAGCACCTGCTCGATGATCTCGCGCAGCGTCATGCCCTGCGTGAGGTTGCGCGTCGAGTCGATCAGGTTGGTGAAGGCAACCAGGTTGGCCCCGCCCTTGCCGGTGATGGCGCCCACGCTCTGGTAGAGGCTGCGGCCCGAGGCCTTGGCGGCGTCCTGCAGGTTCTCCAGCGTCTTGGCGCCGATGCCGCGCGTCGGGAAGTTCACGACGCGCAGGAAACTGGTGTCGTCGTTGGCGTTCTCCAGCAGCCTGAGGTAGGCCAGTGCATGCTTGACCTCGGCGCGCTCGAAGAAGCGCAGGCCGCCGTAGACGCGGTAAGGGATGCCCGAGTTGAACAGCGCCGACTCGATGACCCGCGACTGCGCATTGCTGCGGTAGAGGATGGCGATCTCCTGGCGGTCCATGCCGCCGCGGTGCAGGCTCTGGATCTCCTCGATGACCCACTGCGCTTCGGCAAAGTCGCTGGGCGATTCCTGCACGCGGATGGGGTCGCCCGGGCCGGCATCGGTGCGCAGCGTCTTGCCCAGGCGCTGGCTGTTGCGGCTGATCAGCTCGTTGGCGGCATCCAGGATGTGGCCAAAGCTGCGGTAGTTCTGCTCCAGCTTGATGACCTTCTTGACGCGGTACTCGCGCTCGAAGTCGGCCATATTGCCGACGCGCGCGCCACGGAAGGCGTAGATGCTCTGGTCGTCGTCACCCACGGCCAAGAGGCTCTGGCCGCTATCGAGGCCGGGCGGAGCGAACATCTTCAGCCAGGCGTACTGCAGCTTGTTGGTGTCCTGGAATTCGTCGACGAGGATGTGGCGGAAGCGGTGCTGGTAGTGCTCGCGCACCGCCGCGTTGTCGCGCAGCAGTTCGTAGGAGCGCAGCATCAGCTCGGCAAAGTCCACCACGCCCTCGCGCTGGCATTGGTCCTCGTAGTTGGCGTAGATCTCGACGAGCTTCCTCGTCTGCTCGTCACGCTGCTCCACGTCGCCGGGGCGCTGGGCTTCTTCCTTGCAGCCGGCGATGAACCAGCCCACCTGCTTGGGGACGAAGCGCTCTTCATCGAGCTTCATCGCCTTGATGACACGCTTGACGGCCGACGTCGTGTCGCTGGCGTCCAGGATCTGGAAGGCCTGGGGCAGGTTGGCCAGCTTCCAGTGCGCCCGCAGGAAGCGGTTGCACAGGCCGTGGAAGGTGCCTATCCACATGCCGCGCACATTGAAGGGCAGCATGGTGGAGAGCCGCGTCAGCATCTCCTTGGCGGCCTTGTTCGTGAAGGTCACGGCCATGATGCCGCCCGGGCTGACCTGGCCGGTCTGCAGCAGCCAGGCGATGCGGGTGGTCAGCACACGGGTCTTGCCGGAGCCGGCACCGGCCAGGATGAGGGCGGGCTCCGGTGCCGCGGTCACGGCGGCCAGTTGCTCGGGGTTGAGATTGCGCAGCAGGGGGCTGGAAGCGGCGTCGACCGCAGCGTCGACAGGGAAAGAGGTCATGCCGGCATTTTAGGGAACCGCCTCTTACAGACCCGGCTGGGGACCACCGCGTTCCCGCGAGTGCCTTGGCGATACTTCTGGTTTTCCCCGTAAGACCCACTTTCCGAATGCCACGTCTCACTCTCGCCCTCGGCGTCGTCGCCCTCACCCTCGCTTCGCAGGCCACCCAGGCCCAGGACACACCGGACGGCAAGTGGCATGGCGGCCTCAGCGTCGCCGGCGCCCTGGCCAGCGGCAACAGCAGCAGCCGCACCCTGGCCGCCAATGCGGATGCCAGCGTCGCCACGGCCGAAGACAAGCTCAGCCTCTTCGGCATCGCCAACTACGGCCGCAACAAGAACGCGGGCGTCGACACCACCACCGCCGACCTGCTGCGCCTGGGCGGCCGCTACGACTTCAACTTCGGCCCGCAGTGGTTCGCCTTCGGCGGTGCAGACGCCGAGACCAACAAGGCCGGCGGCGTGCGCGACCGCTACAGCGTCAATGGCGGTCTCGGCTATCACCTGGTGAAGGACGATGCCACCAACTGGGACATCTTCAGCGGTCTCGGCTACACGGCCACCCGCCTCACGGACGGCACCGAGGCCAATGGCGCGCAAGTGCTGTTCGGTGAAGAGTCCAGCCACAAGGTCAGCGAGACGACGACGCTGAAGCAGCGCCTCGTCTACTACCCCGGCGGCGGCGACCTCGGCAACCGCGCCACCTTCGACGCGGGCCTCGCCACGCAGATCAGCGGCGCCTGGACGCTCAACGCCGGCCTGGCCAGCCGCTACACCAGCCGCGTGCCGCTGGGCACCAAGAAGACCGACAACCTGCTGACGGTCGGCTTCGGCTACAAGTTCTGACTCAGCGGCCTTTGCGCACCTTGCCGGCCCGGCCGGCCTTGGACCATTCGTAGGCTTCGCCGTCCGGCGTCTTGCCCCCCTCCACGGCCGAGACACCGGGCTTGCCCACGCTCTCGTCCAGTTCGGTCGAGATGCTGACGTGGCGATGCCCCGCCCGGCGCCTGTCCTCGGCCCAGGCCAGGGCCTGGGTCAGTTCCTTGCTGCTGAATAACTGGCAGACGGGCGCAGCCTCTTCGCCCTCGCTCTCCAGCCAATACACGACGATGCCCAAAACGATCTCCGATCTCAGCGTCCAGCCGCCAGCCTAGCGCCTATCCAGCGATTCACCTCGCGCTCCAGCAGATCCAGCGGCATGGCCCCGCCGCGCAGCACGGCATCGTGGAAGTCGCGCAGCACGAAGCGAGCACCCAGCTCGCGCTCGGCCCGCTCGCGCAGCGCGCGGATGCGCAGCTCGCCCAGCTTGTAGCCCAGGGCCTGGGCCGGCCAGCCGATGTAGCGGTCCACCTCGGTCTCGATGAAGCCGGCGCCCAGCGCCGTGTGCTCGCGCAAGTAGGCCACGGCCTGCTCGCGCGTCCAGCCCTTGGCATGCAGGCCGGTGTCGACAACGAGGCGGCAGGCGCGCCAGATCTCGAAGGACAGGCGCCCGAAATGCTCATACGCGTCGCGGTACAGGCCCATCTCCACGCCCAGGTGTTCGGCATAGAGCGCCCAGCCCTCCACATAGGCATTCAAGTCATCCAGGCGCCGGAATGCCGGCAGGTCCTCCCTCTCCTGGGCCAGCGCGATCTGCAGGTGGTGGCCTGGCGCGCCTTCGTGCAGCGTCCAGGCCGTCAGGCTGTAGAGGGGGCTGTGCTCCACCGCATCGGCATTGACCAGCACCGTGCCGGCCACGCCCTGCGTCAAGCTGCCCGGGTTGTAGCCCGAGGACGACTCCTTCATCTCCGGCGCCACGACGCGCACGCCAAAGCTCAGCTGCGGCAGGCGGCGGAAATAGGCTGGCAGCAGCGCATCGACCCGCTTGGCGACATCCCGTGTGCGGCTCACGTAATCGTCCAGGCTGGCGGCGCGAAAGCGTGGGTCGGCGCGCAGCTGCTCCGAGAAGGCGGCCAGGCTGCCGCTGAAGCCGGTGCTGGCCATGACCTGCCGCATCTCGGCCTCGATGCGGGCCACCTCGCTCAGCCCCAGCGCATGGATGGCCTCGGGCGACATGCGCGTGGAGGCCTGGCGGCGGATCAGATAGGCGTAGTAGGCCGGGCCCTCGGGCAAGGTCGTGATGCCCAGGACCGGGCTGGCCGCCGGCACCACCACGCGCTCGAACAGCTCGGCCATCTCGCGCTCTGCCGGCTTCACCGCGCGCTGCACCAGGGCCAGCCCTTCGGCCTGAAGCTGGGCTCGCAGCGCTTGCGCCAGCGTGGACGGCAGTTCGGCCAGCGGCTTCATCAGCGCGTGGGCCTCGGCGGGTTGATCTGCTCTTGCCCGCAAGGCCGCCGCCGCGCGCTCGGCGATGAGACGCGGCCGCACGAAGCCGCTGGCCGCACCGCGCTTCAGGTTGTCGGCCTGCGCGCGGTAGTAGGCCGGGAAGGCAGCGATCTTGGCCAGCCAGGCTCGCGCCTGCGCCTCGTCGCGCAGCACGACGCCGTCGGCCGCGTAATTGGGCACGGTGTAGAAGCCGTCACCACCGATATAGGGCAGGCGCGACTCGTCGAAGGCCAGGCCTTGCAGATCGAGGTCGACCCGCTCGGCCAGCAAGTCGCGGCTCAATGCGTCCTCGGGCGTCAGCCTGGACCTGCCCAGCGCCACGATGCGGGCCTGCAACTTCAGCAGCCGCTGCCGGCGCTCGGTCAGGGCGGAGGCACTGTCGTCCGGCCAGCGCGCCAGTGCGGCGGTATCGCCCACCAGCACGGCGCGCAACGGGTCGGTGGCCCGCAGATGGAGGTCGTAGTCCGCCAGCAGCGTGCGCCAGCCCTGCGGGGCCGACGGCGACGCGGCAACAGCCAGCGGCAGGCCGGCCAGCAAAGGCAGCAGAGCGACTCGGAGGGCTCGAAGCATGCAGGCTCCCGGATTGGCGCCCGGCATCATGGCACGCCAAAATACTTGCCAAAAGCAATCATATTCACCATGATGCACTCATGAGCACCTCGACCCAAGCCCTGGACATCCGCGCCTTCAACCGCTTCTACACGGGCCGCATCGGCGTGTTGGCGCCCAAGCTGCCCGACAGCGAGTTCACGCTGCCTGAGGCCCGGCTGATGTGGGAGCTGGCTCATCACGCGCCCGTCAGCGCGGCCGCGCTGAGCAAGAGCCTGCAACTGGATGCCGGCTATATGAGCCGCCTGCTGCGCGGCTTGAAGAACCGCGGCCTGCTGGCGAGCCAGTCCCACCCCAGCGACGGCCGCCAGACCCTGCTCAAGCTCAGCGCCGCCGGCAAGCGCGCCTTCGTGCCGCTGGACCGCGCGGGCACGGCCAAGGCCGAGGCCATGCTGGCGCCGCTGTCCACGCCGCAACGCCAGGCGCTGCTGGGCTCGATGTCGCGCATCCAGGCCATGCTGGAGCCCGACGCGGCAACGCCCGTGGAGTTGCGCGCGCCCCAGCCCGGCGACCTGGGCTGGATCGTCGAGCGGCATGGCGCCTTCTACGCCGCCGAATATGGGCTGGACACCCGCTTCGAGGCCCTCGTGGCCCGCATCTGCGCCGACTACGTCGATCGCTTCCAGCCCGGGCGCGAGGCCTGCTGGATCGCTGCACGTGGCGCCGAGCGGCTGGGTTGCGTGATGCTGGTGCAGGCGCGCAATGAGACTCAAGATGGGGCCACCGGCAAGCCGCGCGCCGGCGTCGCCAAGCTGCGCCTGCTGCTGCTGGAGCCGCATGCACGCGGCCTGGGCCTGGGCAAGCGCCTGGTGCGCCAATGCAGCGACTTCGCGCGCGAGGCGGGCTACAAGCGCATCGAGCTGTGGACGCAGAGCGCACTGAGCGCCGCCCGTGCCATCTACACGGCCGAGGGCTACCGGCTGGTGCACAGCGAGGCCCTGAACAGCTTCGGCCAGGATGTCATCAGCGAGAGCTGGGAGCTGGTCCTCTAGGCGCGCCGCACCAGGGGTGTGCGGGCCACCGCACGCTTGAGGTGCCATCAAACCGCGCGCACCCGCGCAGTCGTGCGGTTCTGCACATTGCGGATCTGGCATCGCCCTGGCATGCGATTTGCGCTGTGCCGCCCATGACCAGCAATCGGGGAGTCAGCATGCCGGCCGCGGCTATCCAGTTCGGACCGCCGCGACATCTCCCCTCGCCCGCCGCCGCCTGCCCTCAGCATCTGGAACAGGCCGCCGGTTTCGGCCAATGGTGGTACGACCCGCAGACCGGCGTCACCCATCTGTCGTCCACGGCGGCCGAATACCTCGAGATGCCCAGCCGTTCGGCCAGCGGCCTGGACACCTGCTTCGGCCATGTCGTCGAGGACGACCTGCCCGAACTGATCCAGCTCTGGACCGGCGCCCAGCCCCAGCGCCCGCTGGACATCCGCGTCGCGGGCCTGGCGCGCGGCCTGCGCTGGCTGCGCGTGACGCCGCTGCCGCCCGACCCGGCGCGGCCACGCTGGCGCCATGGCCTGCTGCAGGACGTGACAGCCCTCACCCACGCCGCCGTGCGCGAGCGCCTGGGCTATGCGCTGACCGAGTACCTGGTGGGCACCCACACGCTGGAGGACGCGATCCGCAACGTCATCCAGCTGATCTGCCGCAATCTCGGCTGGGAATGGGGCGCCTACTGGAATATGGAAGGCGGCGGCAGCCATCTGCATTGCCGCCACTTCTGGCACCAACCCGACGCGCGGCTGGAGCAGTTCAGCGCGGTCAGCGCGTCGCTGAAGATGGCGCCGGGCGAGGGCCTGGTCGGCCGTGTCTGGGCCACCGGCCAGGCCGAATGGGTGGAGGACATGAGCACCGACCCGCGCTTCCTGCGCCGCGGCAGCGCCCAGATGTGCGGTTTGTGGTCGGGCTATGTCTTCCCGGTCACCTATGTGTCGGAGAACGGCGAGCGCCACCGCCCCGGCGTGCTGGAGTTCTACAGCAGCCTGGCCCGCCAGCCCGAGGCCCAGCTGCCCAAGGTCTCGGCCACCATCGGCGCCTTGATCGCCCAGACCGCCCAGCGCCTGGAGACCGAGGCCGTCATCCACCGCCTGGCCCAGGTCGACGAGATGACCGAGCTGGACAACCGCGCCCATTTCTACGCCCAGCTGAATCGCCATTGCGCGCTGAGCCATCACCAGGGCCGGCGCTTTGCGCTGATGTTCATCGACCTGGACCGCTTCAAGCCCATCAACGACGCCTTCGGCCACGAGGCCGGCAATGCGGTGTTGCAGGAGTTCGCAAAACGGCTGCGCAAGCTGGCGCCGCCGCCGGCCCGCGTCGGCCGCCTGGGCGGCGACGAGTTCGCCATCCTGGTGCCCGACAGCGGCGCCGAGGAGGGGCTGGCGACCCTGGTGGACGCCGTGCTCGCCGCGGCCAACCGCCCCTTCGGCTATGAGGGCGTGGCGCTGACCGTGTCGGCCAGCATCGGCGTCAGCCGCTTCCCCGAGAACGGCCAGAGCGGCCCGGAGCTGCTGCGCAGCGCCGATGCGGCCATGTACCGCGTCAAGCAGAACGGCCGCAACGGCAGCAATGTGTTCTCGACCAGCAGCCCCGACACCCTGGCCCAGCAGCGCGCCAAGCTGGCCCAGCGCCTGGCCATCGAGACCGAGCTGCACGAGGCGCTGCAGACGGAACAGCTGCGCCTGGTCTACCAGCCCATCGTCGACATCGCCTCGGGTGCGCTGCATGGCGTGGAGGCGCTGCTGCGCTGGCACAAGCCCGACGGCACGACGGTGCCACCCGATGTCTTCATCCCCATCGCCGAGCAGAGCGACCTCATCGTCGACATCGGCCGCTGGGTGCTGGGCCAGACGCTGCGCGACCTCGCCTCGCTGAAGGGCGGTGTGCTGGAGAAGCTCAAGATCCACGTCAACATGGCGGCGTCGGAGTTCACCAGCAGCGCCCTGCCCGAGATGCTCAGGGCCATGTCGGCCGGACTCGAGGTGCCGCCCTCGCAAGTCGTGCTGGAGCTGACCGAAGGCATGCTGATGCGCCAGCCCGAGCAGGTGAAACGCGTCATGCATCAGCTGCGCGACATCGGTTTCGAGATCTCGCTGGACGACTTCGGCATGGGCCACTCGTCGCTGGCCATGCTGAAAAGCCTGCCCATCAGCTCGTTGAAGATCGACCGCAGCTTCGTGCGCGACCTGCCCACCGGCGACCGCGACCGCGCCATCGCCCAGACCATCGTCGACCTCGGCCGGCATCTGCAGCTGGAGGTCATCGCCGAAGGCATCGAGAGTGCGGATCAGCTCAAGGTGCTGAGCGAATGCGGCTGCGGCTTCGGCCAGGGCTGGCTGCTGGGGCGGCCGCTGCCGCTGGCGGGACTGATCGAGGCCTTTCCGGACGGCCGCTCGGGAGGAGCCAAGCGCTAGAGTGCCGGGCATGGACATGCCCTGCCCCTGCGGTCGCTCTACCACCTACGCCACCTGCTGTGGCCCCTTGCATCAAGCCTTTGCGGCAAGCAGTGGCCTGACCGCCGCCACGCCCGAGGCGCTGATGCGCTCGCGCTACTCGGCCTTTGTGCTGGACCTGCGCGACTACCTGCTCGCCAGCTGGCATGCCAGCACCCGCCCCACCGAATTGGAGCCGCCCGAGCCTGGGCTGAAGTGGCTGGGCCTCGACGTGAAGCGCGCCGCCATGCAGGACGCCGACCATGGCACGGTCGAGTTCGTGGCGCGCAGCAAGCTCGGCGGCCGCGCGCATCGCCTGCACGAGGTCAGCCGCTTCGTGCGTGAGAACGGCGAGTGGCTCTACGTCGATGGTGACCTGAAAAATTGACTCTGACCCTGCTTTATCAGGACGAGCACCTCGTCGCCATCGACAAGCCGGCGGGCCTGCTCGTGCACCGCACCCAGCTCGCTGCGGGCGAGGACGAGGCCGCGCTGCAATTGCTGCGCGACCAGCTCGGCCGCACGGTCTGGCCGGTGCATAGACTGGACCGCGGCACCTCGGGCGTGCTGCTGTTCGCGCTGTCGGCCGAGATCGCGTCGCTGCTCGGCGCGATGTTCGAGCAGGGGCGGATGGACAAGCGCTATCTGGCTCTCGTGCGCGGCTGGCCGGGCGACGATGAAGGTCTCATCGATCACCCGCTGGCCCGAGATCCCGAGCTGCCGTCGGCGGGGCAGCCCATGCTGGCCGCGCAGACGCGCTGGCGGCTGCTGCAGCGCTTCGATTGGCCGCTGGTCACCGACCCGCGCTTCACCACCACCCGCGTCGCCCTGCTCGAAGCCGAGCCCCTGCAAGGCCGCCGCCACCAGATCCGCCGCCACCTGAAGCACATCGCCCACCCCATCCTGGGTGACGCGACCCACGGCAAGGGGCCGCTGAACCGGGCCGTGGCTGCGCATCTCGGCCTGCAGCGGCTGTGGCTGCATGCGCGCGAGCTCAGGTTGATTCACCCGGTCATCGGCACGGCGCTGGTGCTCGAAGCCGCGCCTGGCCCCGACTGGCCGTCTAGCGGTGCCAGATGACGACGGGGATCATCAGGCCGTCGGTGGTCGTCAGGATCAGTGAATGCTTGTCAAAGACGATGGGGGCCGTCATCGGACGCAGGTCGGGGATGCGCATGCGCGCGGTGGCCTTCATGTCAGAGGTCGGTGCACCGCTCCCGACCTTCATCAGGCGAACGTCCAGGTGGTAGCGCTGGAGCTGCTCATCGAAGTACACCACGCCGTGCACCGGTTCCGCATAGACCCAGTTGCCCTTGTAGCCGGTCATTCGTTGCGCGTTCAGTCCGCCGCTCCTGTCCATGAGGCCGGGTAGCGACGCATTGAGCAGCGAAGTCACGTCATATGCCACCCCGAGCATTGCGCCGTTGCTGTCCAGGCGCACCCCATGCGTGCGGTTGCAGGAGCACGCCGTCGTATAGCCCCACCAAAGGGCGTGCGGCCCTGTCCCGTCATCGAACAGCGTGAAGCCGTCCATGAAGGTCGTGGCATCCACCACCGGCGCCGCCGACACGCGGCCATCGGGCGCCACGCGCGCGACATGCTGGTCCACACCATCCCGCCAACTCAGCAGCAGACCGTCAGGCTGCGCCACCGCCTGCAGCGTGTCCGCATAGCCTCGGCTGCCCAGCGGAATCCAGATCTCACCACCAACCAACTCCTGACCATCGTGGCGACGCACGACGGCGACACGCTGGCCGACGCCCGTGCCGCTCACGTCGCGGCTGGCAAACCAATAGGCCCACAGGACGCCGCTGCCCTCAGCCCACGCGAAGCGGGGCGTCTGCTTCTCCTCGCTGCGCGGAGCGAGTTGCAGGGGATCGAAGCTGCTGTAGGGCGCGGCCTCGGGCTTGCCGTCCGCGGCCAGCCGGTGCAGGTCGTAGCGCACGCCATCGGTGACGACGGTCACGCGGCGCATGGCCCAGGTGGTCCCGCCCGTCTGGCCCAGCAGGCTGACATCGGGGAAGGCATGGAAGGCCATGGGGCGGCCGTAGGGGTCCACCAGGCGCAGCCCGCGCGGCTCGGCCAGCAGCAGGCCGGCGGGAAGCTTCAGCGTGGCCGCGAAGTCCGCGCTGGGCACTGGCCAGTCTTCTGCGAAGAACATCGGCGTGTAGCCAATGCCCGCATCGCCGTGGGCATAGCCCACCAAGGTGCGATCGTTGTCCAGCAAGAAGCTGCAGCAGCTGCCAGCCGTCGCCTCGCGGACGATACCCACCTGCGGCGCATACCAGGTGCTGACCTGGGTCGTCGTGGACTGCGCCGCGCCGCCACCGCTGGGCTGGAAGCGCACCACCGTGGTCGTGTCCACGCGCACCGCCGTCATGGGCTCGGCGAGCCAGGTCAGGGTGACCGGCTCATTGCCGACGACGGTGCGCCAGATGGCCACATCGGCCGGGTCGATCTTGCCGTCGCCATCGACATCGCGGCCGCTCTGCTCGATGCGCTGGTCCAGCACGACGATCTGCTCGTTCACCCGCACCGGCGAGCGCAGCTCGAAGCTGTCGTAGGCGACGGGCGTCGCGGCGGGCGTCAGCCGATAGCTGCCGCTGGCGCGGACATGGCCCTGGGCATTGACGCTCACGGCGGCGGTCAACGGCCGCGTGGGCAACTCCTGCGACATCACCTCGACCAGCCCGCCGTCGCTGGCCTTTCTTTGCCCCACTTCCATCAGTTCCAGCCCCTTGCCGAGGAAGGCCCGATAGCGATAGTGCCAGCGGGCGCCGTCCTCCATGGGCCTCAGCACGGCGGCCTGCTCCTGCAGCACGGCACCGAGAGCACTCGGGGCCGGCACCATGCCCGTCGGCACAGGTGCTGGGGCGGGAGCCGGTGCAGGCGCCGGAGCGGGAACCGGTGCTGGCGCTGGCGATCCCCCGCCGCCACCACCACCGCAGGCCGTCATCAATGCCGTCACCACGGCCACGGCAATGCCTGCGGCCTTCCTTTGCTGGAAGGTCATACCCCTCTCCCTGCCCTGTTGTCTTGTTCGAGGCGCGCAGCATAAGGGTGAGCCTGGCCAGGGCTAACCGCCGAGCCACGGGGTTGCGTCCGCGACAGCGCGCAAATCCGGTTGGGATCAGAATCGACCGTTCCATTCAAAACAGGAGACCGGCATGACGATCCAGGGCATCAAGTCGCTTTACGAACAACGCGGCCCGGTGCCGCAGGACGTCATCGGCGCGGTGCCGTTCGACGTGCCCGCGCCGACGGCGGGCCAGGCGGTCGTGGCCGTACTGGCCGCGCCGATCAACCCTTCCGACGTACTGATGCTGACCGGGGGCTACGGCATCCTGCCGCCGCTGCCGGCCGTGGGCGGCAGCGAGGGCGTGGGCCGCGTCGTGGCCGTCGGCGAGGGCGTGAGTCACTTGAAGGAAGGCCAGACCGTGCTGCTGCCCGCCGGCAGCGGCACCTGGGCCAGCCACCTCGTCGCCGACGCCAAGCGCCTCGTGCCGCTGCCGCCAGGGGCCGACGCACAGCAGCTGTCCATGCTGACGGTCAACCCGGCCACGGCCTCGCTGATGCTGTCGGAGTTCGTCACGCTGCAACCGGGCGACTGGGTCATCCAGAACGTCGCCAACTCCGGCGTTGGCGGCTATCTGACGCAACTGGCCAAGCTGCGCGGCCTGCGCACCGTCAACATCGTCCGGCGCGAGGGCGCGGCGGCGGCCGTGAAGGCCGATGGTGGCGACGTCGTGCTGGTGGACGGCGACGACCTCAGCAAGCGCGTCAAGGACGCCGTGTCGGGCGCACCGATTCGCCTCGGCATCGACGCCGTCGGCGGCAAGGCGACCAACCGGCTGGCCATGTGCATTGCCGAGGGCGGCACCGTCGTCAACTACGGGCTGATGAGCGGCGAGCCCTGTGTCGTGTCACCGCAGTCCTTCGTCTTCAACGACCTGACGCTGCGCGGCTTCTGGCTGGCCAAGTGGTTCAAAGTGGCCTCGCGCGAAGCGCAGATGGCGCTGTACGGCGAGCTGACCAAGCTCATCGCCACCGGCCAGTTGAAGGCGCGCATTCACGCGACTTACCCGGTCGAGCAGATCAAGGAGGCCATCGCCGCGGCAGCAACCGGCGAGCGCGACGGCAAGATCCTGGTCGTCCCCCAGCATGGCTGACATCGCCCTCATCACCGGCGCGTCCTCGGGCATCGGCGAGGCGTTGGCGCATCGCTTCGCGCGCGCCGGCCACGACCTCGTGCTGGTGGCGCGCAGCGAGGACAAGCTCAAGGCCCTGGCGAAAACCTTGGCGGCGGAGCACGGCGTCAAGGCCTGGGCCGTACCGGCCGACCTCAGCCAAGCCGGTGCCGCCGAACGCCTGGCCGCTGCCATGAAGCGCTCGCGCCGGCGCATCGACGTGCTCGTCAACAACGCCGGCGTGCTCGAGCATGGCGAGTTCACGGCCATGCGCGCCAGCCGCCACCGCGAGCTGATCGACCTGAACGTGACCTCCTTGAGCGAGATGCTCGCCCACTTCCTGCCGCCCATGCGCGCGCGGGGCGCGGGCCGGGTGCTGAATGTCGCGTCCATTGCGGCCTTCCAGCCCATCCCGATGCTGGCGACCTATGCGGCGACCAAGGCCTATGTGCTGTCGCTCACCGAGTCGCTGTCCGAGGAGCTGCAGGGCACCGGCGTGACCATCACGGCGCTGTGCCCCGGCATCACGGCCACGTCGATGCTGGACCAGGCCCAGGCCGGCAGCAGCGAGCTCGGCGCCCTGCCYGGCTTCGTCATCGGCACGGCCGAGGCGGTGGCCAACGAGGGCTTCGAGGCCTGCATGGCGGGCGAGGTCATCCGCGTGCCTGGTGTGCTGAACCTGGCGGCGACGCTGGCCGGCCGCAGCACGCCGCGCTGGCTGGTCCGGCGGGTGACGGGTGCCTTCGCGCGCCGGCTCAAGCCCAAGGGCTAGCGCCGGGGCTCACCCAGCCAGCGGCTGCGGATGCGCTGCAGCTCGCCGCGCGCCTCCAGCCGCTGGATGGCCTGGTTGAAGGCGCGCAGATCGGCCTCGGTCAGGGACTTGCGGCTGAGCTTGTAGGTGACGGCGTCGCGCAGCACGTGCATGGGCAACTCGATGAGGGGCACGTCGGCCGCGCGTGCGGCAAAGGCGATGGCGACGCTGTCGCCGAGCAGCACATCGCCATGGCCGGCCTGCATCAGCTGCACGCCCTTGGCGTATTCCTCGAACAGGGTCAGCAGGCCGCGCGCCTTGAAGTCGTTGATGATGGGCACGCTGGCCGGGCCGCGATGCGTGACCAGGCGCAGCCGGGCGCGCAACAACTCCTCCAGCGAGCGCGCGTCCATGCGCGCTTCGTCGGCACGCATGAAGGCGCCGAAGACTTCCTCGCGGTAGGGCCGCGTGTACCAGGCGGCGTCGCCCGGCCTGGGCGTCGCGGCAATCAGCAGGTCCAGCTCGCCGGCCACCAGCATGGGCAGGCGGCGGTTGCGGGGCACCTCACGCACATAGCTGATGCGGCAGCCCGCCTCCTTGGCGACGGCGGCCAACAGCTCGGTCTCCAGGCCCGTGTGCTGGCCATCGGCCATGAAGGAATAGGGTCGCCAGTCCTCGAAGGGCACGCGCAGCGGCCGCGTGCAGGCGGCCTGCGCCAGCAGCGGGGCAGACAGCATCAGCGCAAGCAGCAGTCGTCGGAACATCTCGGCCTTGGGCGGTGACCGCCAGCGGCCGAGAATAGTCCCGCGCAGCGGCATCAACGCGCTTCCAGCACCTTGAGTTCCAGCCCCGAAGCCTGGCCCTGCCAGCGGTAGAGCTTCTGCGTCGCGGCCCGGAAATCCTCGGGCCGGGCGCTGCGGATGGGCACGAAGGTCTGCGGATTGCGGTCGATGAGCGGGAACCAGCTGCTCTGCAGCTGCACCATGATGCGGTGGCCGCGGCGGAAGCTGTGGTTGATATCCTGCAGCTCGACGCGCAGCTCCTCGACCCGGTCCGGCACCATGGCCTCGGGGGCCTCGAAGCTCTTGCGGAAGCGGCCGCGCAACGGGTCGCCGCGCACGAGTTGCTGGTAGCCGCCGA
The DNA here is from genome assembly GCF_056406535.1 of Roseateles sp. P1_C1_2. NCBI lineage: Bacteria > Pseudomonadati > Pseudomonadota > Betaproteobacteria > Burkholderiales > Sphaerotilaceae > Roseateles > Roseateles sp. P1_C1_2. Next base: position 35,072 of record NZ_JBFUAB010000018.1, on the reverse strand, counting down.
GGGGGCTTTCCGGCGGCTCGACGTCCTCGGTGCGCGCCTTGCGCTTCTTCGCGGCCTCGTCCTCCAGTTCGGCGGGGTAGACGTCGATGAGCTTGACGACCCAGTCGGCGTCGGTGCCCGACGTCGATGCGAACAGCCGCGCGACGATGGGGCCGACGACGGTGACGTCATCCTCCAGCACCTCGCTGCTGAAGGTCAGCACATCGGGCCGGGTGGCCGCGAAGCGCTGGTCGCTGACCATGTATTCCTGCGGCACGCCGAGCGTCGCGTAGCCGACGTAGGGCACCGGCTTCGTTGGGTCGCTGACCCAGCTGTCGAACTCGGGCTGCGTGGCCGCCGGCGGCGTGAAGCTGAGCTTGCCGCCGGCCGCGAAATAGAGGGTGCGGGCCTTGGCCTGCTGGGGTGGCCAGGCGTCGTAGCGGCGCCAGACATTGGTGCCGGTCTCGAAGACGGTGGCCTTGGCAATCGACGCCTTGGGCGCGACCTCGCGCAGATGCTGCTCGAAGAAGGGCAGCAGCACGTCCTTCTGGAACTGCTCGGCGGTGGCCTGGCGGAACTGCACACGGCCCAGTTGGCGGCCCGGCGCACCGACCCAGCCGCCATGCACCCAAGGGCCGATGACGAGGCGGTTGTCGGTCCCCGGGCTCTGCCTGGCGATGGCGCGGAAGGTCGCGAACGGGCCGGCCAGATCCTCGGCGTCGAACCACCCGCCCACCGTCAGCATGGCGGCGCGGATGTTCTTCAGGTGCGGCAGGATGGCGCGCGAGGTCCAGAACTCGTCGTAGCGGTCATGCTCCAGCTGCACGTCGAAATAGGGGTTGGGGCCGCCGTCCCTGGCCAGGCGCCGCGACAGCGCATCGAGGTTGCCGTGCTGCAGGAAGAAGTCGTAGCCGTCCAGCGTGCCCCAGTCGAACTGCGGCCAATGCTTGGGCGGCGGCACCGGGGCATCCTGGGGCTTGAACCCTGTGTAGAAACCGAAGTTGGCGGCCAGCATGAAGGCGCCGCCGTGGTAGCTGTCGTCGCCCTTGAAGAGGTCGCCGATGGGCGCCTGCGGCGAGGCCGCCTTGATGGCCGGATGCGAGTCGATGACCGAGGCCGCGGCATAGAAGCCCGGGTAGGAAATGCCCCAAAGGCCGACGCGGCCGTTGTGGCCGGGCACATGGTCGAGCAGCCATTGCACGCTGTCGTGGGTGTCCGAGCTCTCGTCGAATTCCGACCTCAGCGTCTTGGCGGGCTGGTGCGGCGTCATCTCGATGAAGTGGCCCTCGGACAGGTTGCGGCCCCGCACGTCCTGGCAGACGAAGATGTAGCCGGCCTTCAGGAAGTCCTCATTGGGCGCCAGGCTCTTCACGCCATCGCGGTCCACGCCATAGGGGCCGCAGCCATAGGGCGTGCGCACCATCAGCAACGGGTAGCGGCGGCTCTGGTCCTTGGGGACATAGACGGCGGTGAAGAGCTTCTTGCCATCGCGCACCGGCACGCGGTACTCGTACTTGGTGTAGTGCTCACGCGGCTCGTAGGCCGGCGGCTTGCTGTCTTCGTCGGCGGCTTGGACGACTGAACCGGTCAGGCCCAGCAGCAGGAGGAAGGAGGCGCGCAGCAGCATCGTCGACGACAGCGGAGTGACGGAGGGGCGAAGTCTGACACCGACTCGCGGCGGGGGACGTTAGTCTGGGCACCCGCCAGCTTGCAGGAAACCCCACCATGACGATCGACACCGAGGCCTATCGCGTCCTGCCCGATCAGAAGATCAAGCTCAAGCACTGGGCGACCCGCGTGGACCCGCTGTACAGCGACAAACGCGACTACGAGCAGCAGCTGGGCGCCCAGGTCGAGCGCTTGAGCGAGCTGCAAAACCTGCTCTACGCCCACAACCGTTACTCGCTGCTGCTGATCTTCCAGGCCATGGACGCGGCGGGCAAGGACGGCGTCATCAAGCATGTGATGTCGGGCGTGAACCCGCAGGGCTGCCAGGTGTTCAGCTTCAAGCACCCCAGCGCCCTGGAGCTGGACCACGATTTCCTGTGGCGCACRACGCAATGCCTGCCCGAGCGCGGCCGCATCGGCATCTTCAACCGCTCCTATTACGAGGAGGTGCTGATCGTGCGCGTGCACCCGGAGATCCTGAAGGCCCAGTCTCTGCCCAAGGAGAACACGCGTGCGCCGGCGATCTGGTCGGATCGCTACGAGTCGATCAACAACCTGGAGCAGCACCTGCACCGCAACGGCACGCGGGTGCTGAAGTTCTTCCTGCACCTGTCCAAGGAGGAGCAGCGCCAGCGTTTCCTCGCGCGGCTGGACGACCCGGCCAAGAACTGGAAGTTCACGTCAGACGACATGGCCGAGCGCGAGCTGTGGCCCAAATACATGCAGGCCTATGGCGACATGCTGGGCGCCACGAGCAGCGAAGAGGCGCCCTGGCATGTGGTGCCGGCGGACGACAAGCGCAATGCGCGTCTCATCGTCTCGCAGGTCATAGGCGACACGCTGAAGGCGCTGAAGATGAGCTATCCCGAACCCACGCTGGACGCGGCCGAGTTGGCTGCCATCAAGAAGAGGCTCAGCCGAACTTGACGTCGGGGCGCGTGGTTCGGGCCGAGCGCTGGGCCGCTCCCGAGCCGGCCCGCCTGGCGACGCTTGCGGCTCGATGCCGCAAGCATCTGCGTCCCCTCGGGGGACCGGCTGGGCTCGCCCGCGTTCAGCGGGGCGAGAACGGACGAGGGGTCAACATTTCAGCCGAACTTGACGGCGTAGATGGGCGGCAGATGGGCCGACACGGCCTGCCAGCTGTCGCCGGCATCACCGCTGGCCCACAGGCCGCCGGTGGTCGAGCCCATCATCAGCTGCTCGCCGGCGTCGTCCACCGCCAGGCCGTGGCGGAAGATCAGGTCGTAGCAGTGCTGCTGCGGCAGGCCGGTGCGGAGCACGTCGAAGCTCTTGCCACCGTCGCGGGTACGGGTCACGCACAAGGCGCCGTCGACGGGGATACGACGCTCGTCCTTGACGGCCGGCACGAACCAGGCGGTCTGCGGGTCGGCCGGGTGCGCGGCGACAGCAAACCCGAAGCTCGATGGCTGGGCCTGCAGCTCTTCCCAGGTCGCGCCGTTGTCGCTGCTGCGAAAGATGCCGCAGTGGTGCTGGCACCAGAGCACATCGGGCTCGGCACGGCAGCGGGCGATCAGGTGCGGGTCCTGCGAGTTCTCGTCGCCGGCCAGTTCGGGGGGCATGAAGTCGGCCCGCATGCCCTTGGCGCGCAGGCCCCAGCTGTCGCCGCCATCGGTGGTGCGCCAGGCGCCGCCGCAGGAGACGCCGACCAGCAGTTCGTCGGCGTTTGAAGGATGGGGGCAGATGGAATGCAGGGCCGGCGCCGGATTGCCGCCGCCCATCCACTGCAGGCGGCGCGGGTCCTGCCACAGCGCCTCGCTGAGCTGCCAGCTCTCGCCGCGGTCGCGGCTGACGAAGAGGCCGCCGGGGATGCTGCCGCACCAGATGGCGTCCCCTGAGCGCTCCAGCGAGAACACCTGCTCCAGCTTCCAGGCCGGACCTTCCGAGCCCTCCGGTTGGGTCGGGAAACTCGGCGCCGCCACCTCGCGCCAGGTCTTGCCGGCGTCGTCGCTGGCCTGCAGCTTGGCTCCGAAGTGGCCCAGGTTGAGGCCGGCCAGCATGAAGCCCGAGGCGTCGGGCGGCAACAGCATGGTGACCGGGTCGGCCACGAAGCTGAGGTTCTCGATATGCCAGGCGCCCGCACGGCGGCGCAACTCGAAAAGGCCTTTGCGGGTCGCGGCCCAGGCGCGGTCAGTCATGGTTCAACCTCCGGATAAAGCTTGCAGGACATGGATGCGACTGTCGGCCCGCAGCGGGTCGCTCAGACCGCGCAGGTCGCGCGCCCGTTTGCCGTCGATGAAGACGACCACGTTGACGCGCAGATGGCCCTGCTCGTCGAGGATGTAGCCCCGCAGCCGCGGCTGCTCGGCAAAGGCGGCATGCAGGGCTTCGCCCAGCGTGGATGCCTCGCACTGGCAGGACGGCGCATCGACGAAGCGGCGCAGCTGGGGGGTGAATTCGACAAGGGCCATGGATGCACGACGAACGACGTCCATCGAATTCGACGACCTCGTATCCCTCAAATATCCCCGGGCTTACCCGCACGGACAGAATGCGGCCGATGAATTCCGGTGTCCTCTTCGCCCTCGGCGCCTATCTGAGCTGGGGGTTGTTCCCGCTCTACTTCCGGCAGATCGCTGCCATCCCCGCGCTGCAGATCGTCGCCCACCGCACGCTGTGGTCGCTGGCCTTCGTGGCCGTCGTGCTGCTGGTGACGCGCAATCTCTCCTGGCTGAAGCAGGTCAGCGCGGCGACCTGGCGGCGCTTTGCACTGTCGGCCACGCTGATCGCCATCAACTGGCTGACCTATGTCTGGGCCGTCGGCCATGGCCATGTCATCGACGCCAGCCTGGGCTATTTCATCAACCCGCTGGTCAATGTGGCGCTGGGCTTTGCGGTGCTGCACGAGCGGCCGCGTCCGGTGCAATGGCTGGCCGTGGGGCTGGCGGCCTTCGGCGTGCTGTGGCTGACGGTGGCAGGCGGCAAATTGCCCTGGGTGGCCCTGGTGCTGGCGGTGAGCTTCGGCCTCTACGGCCTGATGCGCAAGACGGCGGCCCTGGGCGCCATCGAGGGGCTGACGCTGGAAACGCTGATCCTCGCGCCGCTGGCGGCGGCTGGGCTGATCTGGTGGTCGCAGGACGGCAGCATGGCCGGCCAGACGGCGGTGGACTGGGCCTGGCTGATCGGCACCGGGCCGGTCACGGCCGGCAGCCTGCTGCTGTTCGCGGCCGGCGCGCGGCGCCTGCCACTGGCCACGCTGGGCATCGTGCAGTACGTGTCGCCGTCGCTGCAGTTCCTGCTCGGCGTCTTCCTGTTCAAGGAGCCGATGGACGGGACGCGGCTGATCGCCTTCGGATGCATCTGGGCTGCGTTGGCGGTCTACAGCGCGGAGGGTCTGTGGCAGACCCGCCGCGTCCTGACCGTCAAGCCGGCCTAGCTCCGCATCAGGAAGTCGAAGGCGCCCAAGGCCGCCTTTGCACCATCACCGGCGGCGATGATGATCTGCTTGAAGGGCACGGTCGTCACGTCGCCGGCGGCGAACACGCCGGGCAGTGAAGTGGCGCCCTTGGCGTCCACGATGATCTCGCCGTGCTTGCTGAGCTCCAGCGTGCCGCGCAGCCATTCGGTGTTGGGCACCAGGCCGATCTGCACAAAGCAACCTTCCACCTCGACACGCTTGCCTTCGCCACTGATGCGGTCCGTGTAGTTCAGGCCGTCGAGCTTGCCGTTGGTGCCGGTGAACTCGGTCGTCTGCGCGTTGACAATGATGGTGACGTTGGGCAGGCTCTGCAGCTTCTTGACCAGCACCGCGTCGGCGCGCAACTCGGCACCGAACTCGACCAGCGTCACGTGCTTGACGATGCCGGCCAGGTCTATGGCCGCCTCGACGCCCGAGTTGCCGCCGCCGATGACGGCCACCGGCTTGCCCTTGAACAGCGGGCCGTCGCAGTGCGGGCAGTAGGCCACGCCCTTGTTCTTGTACTCGGCTTCGCCGGGCACGCCGACGTTGCGCCAGCGCGCGCCGGTGGACAGGATGACGGTCTTGCCCTTGAGCTTGGCGCCGTTGGCCAGTTCCACCTCGACGAAACCGCCGGGCTGAGCGGCCGGCGTCAGCTTCTCGGCGCGCTGCAGGTTGTGGATGTCGACCTGGTAGTCCTTGACGTGGCCTTCCAGCGCGGCAGCGAACTTCGGCCCATCGGTGACGGAGACCGAGATGTAGTTCTCGATGCCCAGCGTGTCGTTGACCTGGCCGCCGAAGCGCTCGGCCGCCACGCCGGTGCGGATGCCCTTGCGGGCCGCGTAGACGGCCGCCGCAGCGCCGGCAGGGCCGCCGCCGATGATGAGCATGTCGTAGGGCTCTTCTGAATCCAGCTTCTTCGCGTCACGCGCGGCAGCGCCGGTGTCGAGCTTGGCGACGATCTCCTCCAGGCTCACGCGGCCGGAGACGAAGTGCTCGCCGTTGAGATAGACGCTGGGCACGGCCATGATCTCGCGCGCCTCGACCTCGCTCTGGAACAGGCCGCCGTCGATGACGGTGGTGCGGATGCGCGGATTGACGATGGACATCAGCGCCAGCGCCTGCACGACGTCGGGGCAGTTGTGGCAGGTCAGGCTCATGTAGATCTCGAAGTCGAGATCCCTGTCCAGCGCCTTGACGGCGTCGATCTGCGCCTGCTCGACCTTGGGCGGATGGCCGCCGGTCCACAGCAGTGCCAGCACGAGGGACGTGAACTCATGGCCGAGCGGGATGGCGGCGAAGCGCAGCGATTGCTCGGTGCCGGTGCGGCGCAGTAGGAAGGACGGGGTGCGGGTGTCGACACCATCGGCGCGGAACGAGATCTTGTCGTTCATGCCGGCGATCTCTTCGAGCAGCTCGCGCATCTCGTCGCTGGACTTGGAGTTGTCCAGCGAAGCAATGATTTCGAAGGGGAGCTTGACGTGGTCCAGGTAGCCCTGGAGCTGGGTCTTCAGTGCGGCGTCCAACATGGTGGGGTCATCCTTTCAGTGAGGCGTGGCGAGGCGGGCCACTGCTGAAAGGGTCCCCGCGTTGGAGGCCCTTTCAGCAGAACCTGTGAGGCTCTGCGGAGGGAAGGAGCCCTCCCGGGCTCCCCAAGCTAGTCATCTGGATCAGTTGGGGTCGGAGCTTGCCGCTACGCAGCAAGGTCCAACCCGCAAGGTCATCAGATTTTGCCGACCAGGTCCAGCGACGGAGCGATCGTGGCAGCGCCTTCCTTCCACTTGGCCGGGCAGACCTGGCCAGGATGGGCGGCGGTGTACTGGGCGGCCTTCAGCTTGCGCAGCGTTTCCGACACGTCACGGGCGATCTCGTTGGAGTGGATCTCGGCGGTCTTGATGACGCCGTCCGGGTTGATGACGAAGGTGCCGCGCAGCGCCAGGCCTTCTTCGGGGATGTGCACGCCGAAGGCATTGGTCAGCGTGTGGGTCGGGTCGCCGACCAGCGGGAACTTGGCCTTGCCGACGGCCGGCGAGGTCTCGTGCCAGACCTTGTGCGAGAAGTGCGTGTCGGTCGTGACGATGTAGACCTCGGCGCCCATCTTCTGGAACTCGGCGTAGCTGTCGGCCGCGTCTTCGACTTCGGTCGGGCAGTTGAAGGTGAAGGCGGCCGGCATGAAGATCAGCACGGACCACTTGCCCTTCAGGGATTCGTCGCTAACGGTGATGAACTTGCCGTTGTGGAAGGCTTCGGTCTTGAAGGGCTGGACTTGGGTGTTGATCAGGGACATTTGAGAAAAGCTCCAGTGGGGGCTGGGTTGATGGGATAGGCATAACTATATCGGCAACACGTTTTCAGTAGAAAACATTTATCAAATCGCCGTCATTGATCCAGCCTATGACAGGCGCCTCGCAGAGGCGCTCAGGCTTCGTAGCGGCGGTCGTAGAGCTGGTGGGGACTGAGCTTGACGCGCAGGGCCTGCGCCGTCGCCAGACCCGTGATCGCATGCTCCGGCATCGCCGTGTCGCGCCTGACGGGAGAGCCTAGAGCATCCCCATGACGATTCATCACGGCGCTGACGATGGGAGTGTTGCCCGATGTACCGCGGCGCACCGCCACAGCGACCTCGCCGCTGGCCAGCTTGACCAGGGTGCCCGGCGGGAACATGCCGACTTCCTTGACCAGCAGCGCCGCAAAGGGGTGGCCATTGCTGCCGGTGTAAAGCGATTTGGCCGCCTGCGGCGCCGGCAGCCCGGCCCGCCCTCCCCGGCTGGCGAGCTTGGCCAGGAAGATGTCGACGAGACGCAGCAGTTGCGCCGTCTCGTCCGGCTCGGCCAGGCCCTGCGGATAGCCGCCGCCACCGGGTTGCTCGTGGTGCTGGGCCACCGCGGCCAGCCATTCGGCATCGTCCAGGCCGGCATTGCGCAGCCAGGCGACGGCCTCGTCGGGGTGGCGATCGATGGCGGCGCGCTGGGGCGGCGCCAGCTTGCCGCCCCGCGAGGCCAGCCGGCCCTGCAGGTCGATGATGGACAGGTTCATCGTCAATGCGGCGCCGACCAGACTCTTCTGGCGCTCGGGCGTCCAGGCCAGGCGCCTCGCCAACAGTGCGGCAACCGCCGCCGTGTGCAGCAGATGGGCCAGACCGTACACCTCGTGACGACTGTGATCATGCTGAATCACGACGAAGAGCAGTTGGTCCGGGAAGCGCTCGGCCCAGCCTATGAGCTGGGCGGCGCATTCCTTGACTCGCGGCAGGAAGAGCGTTTCCTGTGGCGCGCGCAGCAGCACGGACAGCCGCGTCTGCAGCGTCTCCCAGCGCGCAAAGAAGTCCTCGCCGCCCGTGCCGTCGTCATGGCCGCGCTTGGACGGATCGCGCAACTCTTCCATGTCGACGAAGACGCCGCGGTTCAGCAGCGCCTCGCGCATCTGCTCGTTGGGCACCGGCTGGCCCTTGGCCAGCAGCAGCTTCCCTTCGGCATCACGGACGCCGAAGGGCAGCGGCGCCCCGGCCTTGATATGGCCGGCAACCTGCTGAATCGGAACGAGTTTCATGTCCGGATGATGACCGGACTTTGGTCTAACTACATCAAGCGATGGCAGCAGCCAAGGCGCTGACGATCTCGTCCTGCTGCGCCTCGGTCAGGTCTGCGCTCATGGGCAAGCTCATGACGCGCTGCGCCGCGGCGATGCTGTGCGGGCAGTCTTCGGCCTTGGCGTATTTGGCATAGGCGGGCTGGTGATGCAGCGGCCGGGGGTAGTGCACCGCGGTCGGGACGCCGGCGCCCTTCAGCCTGGCCTGCAGCGCCTCGCGGTCGTCCACGAAGACGGTGTACTGGGCCCACACGCAATCGCGGTCACCCCTGACCGCCAGCAGTTGCAGGCCCGGGACGGCCGCCTGCAACTTGCGCCGGTAGGCGTCGCCGAGCTCAAGCCTGCGGCGGATCTCCCATTCGAAGCGGTCCAGCTTGCCCAGCACCACCGCGCATTGCAGCGTGTCCATGCGGCCGCCCACGCCCAGCCGCGTGTGCAGATAGCGCTGGCTCTGGCCGTGGGTGCGGATCTCACGGCAGGCCTGGGCAAGCTTGTCGTCGCTGGTGAAGATGGCGCCGCCGTCGCCATAGCAGCCCAGCGGCTTGCTCGGGAAGAAGCTGGTGCAGCCGAAGGTGGAGAGGTTGCAGCTCTTCTTGCCCGGCCCGCCGCCGGGCCGTCCCAAGGCGGGCGCACCCCCCCGGGGGGCAGCCGACGTACTCGTCGGCGTGGGGGCTCCCCAGTACGTGGCGCCGAAGCTCTGCGCGGCGTCCTCGATGACGGCGAGGCCATGCTTCGCGGCGATGACATTGATGGCGTCCATGTCGGCCACCTGGCCGTACAGGCTGACCGGCATGATGGCCTTGGTCTTGGCCGTGATGGCAGCCTCGATCAGCGTCGCGTCAATATTGGCCGTGTCTGGCTCGATGTCGACGAAGACCGGCACGCCGCCGGCCAGCACGATCATCTCGGCGGTCGCCGCGAAGGTGAAGGGGCTGGTGATGACTTCGTCGCCGGGCTGCAGGTCCAGGGCCATCAGGCAAATCAGCAGCGCCTCGGTGCCGCTGGCCACACTGATGCAATGCCTGGCGCCCGTGTAGGTGACGAGGGCGGACTCCATTTCCTTGACCTCGGGGCCGAGGATGTACTGGCCATGGTCCAGCACCTTCTGGATGCGGGCATTGATGTTGTCGCGCAGAGCCGCGTACTGGCTCTTGAGGTCGATGAAGTCCATTCAGATCAACTCGAGTTGGTGGCGGCTGAGGCGGTAGCGGTCGCCGGTGTGGGGGCAGACGGCCTCGATGGGCTGCTCGCTCGCGACGGGCAGTTCCAGCCTTTCGCCGTAGCGGCTCATCCAGCCGATCTGCCTGGCGGGCACGCCCACCATCAGCGCGAAATCGGGCACATCGCGGTTGATGACGGCGCCGGCGCCGATGAAGGCGTGGCGGCCAACGGTGGTGCCGCAGACGATGGTGCTGTTGGCGCCCAGCGTCGCGCCCTGCTTCACGAGCGTGCGACGGTATTCGTCCTTGCGCGTGACCGCCGAACGCGGGTTGTAGACGTTGGTGAACACCATGCTGGGGCCGCAGAAGACGTCGTCCTCCAGCGTGACCGCGTCGTAGACCGACACGTTGTTCTGGATCTTGACGTTGTTGCCGATGAGCACGTCGTTGCCAACGTAGACGTTCTGGCCGAAGGAGCACCTCGCGCCGATGCGCGCGCCGGCGCTGATGTGCACGAAGTGCCAGACACGGCAGTCCTCGCCGAGCTGGGCGCCGGCATCGACGATTGCCGAGGGGTGGACGGTGGTGGCCATCAGTAGCTCAGCGGCAGGTTGACGCGGCGGCCATCGCGGGCGCTCATATAGAGGGCAATCAGCAGCTCCAGGGACTTCAGGCCCTCGCGGCCGTCGGTCTCGGCATGGGCCTCGCCACGCAGCGTCTGGATGACGTTGTCGTAATACAGCGGGTGGCCGAAGCCATAGACGGACGTGGTCTGGTAGCTGGCGTCTTTCGTCAACGCGTCCATCTCGTGCGGCGCGTCGAATTCCCAATGCTGGATCTCGTTGACCGCCAGGCCGCCGACGCGCACCGAACCGCGCTCGCCGAGCAGGGTGATCGAGCCCTCGAGGTTCCTCGGATAGGTCAGCATGCTGACGTTGACGGTGCCCATGGCGCCATTGCGCCACTTCAGCGCCGCCACGCCGCTGTCCTCGACTTCGATGTTGCGGGCCAGCGTGCCGGTATAGGCCATCACGCTCTCGACCGGGCCGCAGATCCAGTCCAGCAGGTCGATGTAGTGGCTGGCCTGGTTCATGAAGGCGCCGCCATCGAACTCCCAGGTGCCGCGCCACTCGGCGCTGTCGTAATAGGCCTGGGGCCGGGTCCAGAAGACGTTGACGGCAACGTTGTACAGGCGCCCGAAGCGGCCCTCGCTCATCGCTCGCTTGAGCAACTGCAGCGTCGGGTTGCGGCGGTTCTGCTTGACGACAAAGAGGCGCACGCCGGCGTCGTCGCAGGCCTTGACCATGGCCAGGCCGTCCTGCCAGCGCGTGGCCATGGGCTTCTCGGTCATCACGTGCAGGCCGGCCTGGGCCGCCTCGATGGCTTGGCGCGGATGCAGGCCGCTCGGGGTGGTCAGCACGACGCAGTCGGCGCCGATCTCGTGCTGCGCAGCCAGCAGCTCGCCCTGCGACGCGAAACCGCGCGCGCCCGTCTTGGCCACGGCGGCAGCCAGGGTGGCGGGGTCGACATCGCAGACCGCCACCAACTCGGCACGCTCGGCATGCTGCTTGACGGCCTCGATGTGGTTCTGGGCGATGCGGCCGCAGCCGATCAGCGCGAAGCGGACCTTGCGGCCCTGGACGGGCGGGCGGGGAATGGGCATGAGCAATCCGGGGCGTTCAATGCCCGGATTGTCAGACCTCCTTCAGGCTTCCAGCGCCAGCAGTTCTTCCACCGTCTGGCGGCGGCGGATCAGGCGGCTGGTTTCGCCATCGACGAGCGCCTCGGCCGCCAGCGGGCGGCTGTTGTAGTTGCTGGACATGGAGGCCCCGTAGGCGCCGGCGTCGTGGATGACGAGCAGGTCGCCCACCGCCGCAGGCGCCAGGTCGCGCGTCAGCACCTCGCCGCCCGGGCCTTGCGTGAACACATCGCCCGACTCGCACAGCGGGCCGGCCACCACCGTGGGCTGCTCGGGGCCGCCGGCGCCGATGAGGCTCATCGCATGGAAGGCCCCATACATGGCCGGGCGCATCAGCTCGTTGAAACCGGCGTCCACCAGCACGAAGCGGTTGGCGCCGGAGTTCTTGACCGCCCTCACCTCGGCCAGCAGCACGGCGCTCTCGGCAACGAGGTAGCGGCCGGGTTCGATCTCCAGCTTCAGCGCGTGGCCGACCAGGCGCTCGGCCTCGCGGCGGGCGGCGTCCCAGAGGCCGAAGTAATGCGCCACGTCGATGCGTGCATCGCCGTCACGGTAGGGAATCGACAGGCCGCCGCCGGCCGAGATGGCGTGCAGGTCGTGGCCGGCCGCCACGGTCTCGCGCACCAGACCGACCATGGCCTGGCCGACCTGGGCCAGGTGCTCATAGTCCACGCCCGAGCCGATATGCATGTGCAGGCCGACCAGCTTGAGCCCATGGCGGCGGATGGCGGCCAGCGCCATGCCCAGGTCCTCGTGCCAGATGCCATGCTTGCTGTGCTCGCCGCCGGTGTTGGTCTTGTGGCTGTGGCCATGGCCGAAGCCGGGGTTGATGCGCAGCCAGACCGGGTGGCCGGGGGAGGCCTGGCCGAGCTGGTCTAGCATGTCGATGGAACCGGCGTTGACGGGGATGCGGTGCTCGACGACGGTGGCCAGCGTGGCGTGGTCCAGCAGGTCGGCCGTGAAGACGATGTCATCGCCGCCTGCCTCATAGCCCGCAGCCAGCGCACGCAGGATTTCGCCGCGCGACACCGAGTCGACCTTGACGCCCGCCTGGCGCAGCAGCTTCAGGATGTGGATGTTGGAACAGGCCTTCTGCGCAAACCGCACGACGTCGAAACGCTTGAGCGATGCGGCGCGCTCGCGGATGGTGGCGGCGTCATAGACCCACAGCGGCGTGCCATGTGCGGCAGCCAGGGCGGAGAGGCGGGCGGGGTTCAGGGCGGCAGGCAGGGGCTTGGTCATGGCTCACAGCATGCGCCGCCACGCCCATTCAATCAAATTGAAATTTGTGCTGCGACAATTCATTCCTGATATGGATATCCAGCACCGCCACATCGAGGTCTTTCGCGCCGTCATGACGGCCGGCAGCGTCACCGGCGCCGCCGCGCTGCTGCACACCTCGCAGCCGACCCTGAGCCGCGACCTCGCCCGGCTGGAGCATCTGCTGGGCTATGCCCTGTTCGAGCGCGAGCGCGGTCGCCTCAAGGCCACGGCACGGGCGCGGGCGCTGTTCGACGAGGTGGAGCGCAGCTTCCAGGGTCTGGGCCGCGTCATCGAGCGCGCCGAGGCGCTGGGCCGCTCCGAAGACGCGGAGCTGAGCCTGCTGAGCCTGCCTGCGCTCAGTCACGCGCTGTTGCCGGCCGCCCTGCAGCAACTGCTGGCCACCAACCCGTCCGCCCGCGTGTCCATCACGCCCGCTGAACCGCCGTTGCTGGACGCCTGGATCAGCGAACAGCGCTTCGACCTGGGCCTGGCCGAGCAGGCGACGCCTCTGCCCGGCGTGCGCGTCGAGCCGGTGCTGGAGGCTGACGAAGTGGCCGTGCTGCCGGCCACCCATGCGCTTACATCGCGCAAGCGGCTGAGCCTGAAGGATTTTGAAGGCCAGCATTTCATCAGCCTGGCCGAGGACGATCCCTACCGGCGTGAGATCGACGCGCGCTTCGATGCCGCGGGCGTGAAGCGTCGCCTGCGAGTGCAGACGCACAGCGCCGTGGCCGTCTGCGAACTGGTGCGAGCGGGCCTTGGCCTGGCCATCGTCAATCCGCTGACAGCGGTGGCTTGCGCCGGGTCAGATTTGGTCGTACGACCGCTGACCGTCTCGATTCCCTACCGCGTCAGCGCGCTGATCCCATTGCACCGTCCGGCACAGCCGCTGGTCGATGCCTTGCTCAGCGCACTGCGGCGCGCACGACCGTCGGCTTCTCGCCAAAGCGCTTGACGATGCTGGCTTCGATGCCGGCGGCATCCAGGCCGCACAGGCTCATCAGCTTGACCGGATCGCCATGCTCGACGAACTCGTCGGGCAGGCCGAGTTGCAGCACGGGCACGCTCAGGCCGGCGGCGTTCAGCGCCTCGACGACGGCGCTGCCGGCACCGCCCATGATGCAGCCGTCCTCGACGGTGACGAGGGCGTCATGCGTGCGCGCCAGCTCCGCCACCAACTCGGCATCGAGCGGCTTCACGAATCGCATATTGGCCACCGTGGCATCCAGGCGCTCAGCCGCTTCCAGGGCTGGATAGAGCAGCGTGCCGAACGCCAGGATGGCCACGCGGTGGCCCTGGCGGCGCACTTCGCCCTTGCCCCAGGCCTGGGCCGTCATCTGCTTGACCGGCACGACGCCGGCACCGGCGCCCCGCGGATAGCGCACCGTCACCGGGCCGTTGTGCATGAAGCCGGTGTACAGCGCCTGGCGGCATTCGTCCTCGTCGGCCGGCGTCAGCACGGCCATGTTGGGGATGCAGCGCGTGTAGGCGATGTCGTAGTTGCCGGCATGCGTGGCGCCGTCGGCCCCCACCAGGCCGGCGCGGTCCAGCGCGAACAGCACGGGCAGGTTCTGGATGGCCACGTCGTGGACCAGCTGGTCGTAGGCGCGCTGCAGGAAGGTCGAGTAGATCGCGACGACGGGCTTGATGCCCTCGCAGGCCAGGCCGGCGGCGAAGGTGACCGAGTGCTGCTCGGCAATGCCGACGTCGTGATAGCGCTGCGGGAAGCGCTTGTGGAACTCGACCATGCCCGAGCCCTCGCGCATCGCGGGCGTGATGCCCACCAGGCGCGGGTCGGCCTCGGCCATGTCGCACAGCCAGTCGCCGAACACCTGCGTGAAGGTCGTCTTGGGCGGCGTGGCCGGCTTGACGAAGCCCACGGCGGGGTCGAACTTGCCGGAGGCCGCGTGGTACTTGACCGGGTCGGCCTCGGCCAGCTTGTAGCCGGCGCCCTTCTTGGTGACGATGTGCAGGAACTGCGGGCCCTTCTTCTCGCGCAGGTTCTCCAGCGTCGGGATCAACGAGTCCAGGTCGTGGCCGTCGATGGGGCCGACGTAGTTGAAGCCGAACTCCTCGAAGATGGTGCCCGGCACGACCATGCCCTTGGTGTGCTCCTCGAACTTGCGCGCGAACTCGTAGAGCGGCGTGTTCTTCAGCACGCTCTTGGCACTCTCGCGGGCCGCGGCGTAGAAGCTGCCGCTCATCAGCCGCGCCAGGTATTTGTTCAGCGCGCCGACCGGCGGGCTGATGGACATGTCGTTGTCGTTCAGGATGACGAGCAGGTCGCCCATCAGGCCGCCATGGGCCACGCCGGCGTTGTTCAGCGCCTCGAAGGCCATGCCGGCCGTCATCGAGCCGTCGCCGATGATGGCCACGGCCTTGTTGTTCTCGCCCTTGAGCTTGAACGCCATGGCCATGCCATGAGCGGCCGAGATGCTGGTCGACGAATGGCCGGTGCCGAAGGTGTCGTAATCGCTCTCGTCGCGGCGCGGGAAGCCGCTGATGCCGCCAATCTGGCGCAGGCCCGGCATGCGGTCGCGGCGCCCGGTCAGCACCTTGTGCGGATAGGTCTGGTGGCCCACGTCCCACACCAGCCGGTCATCCGGCGTGTTGAAGACGTAGTGCAGGGCCACGGTCAGCTCGACGGTGCCCAGGTTGGAGCCGAGATGGCCGCCAGTCTTGGAGACGCTCTCCAGCACGAAGGCGCGCACCTCGTCGGCCAGCTTGCGCAACTCGGTGCGCGGCAGGCGGCGCAGGTCGGCCGGGCTGTCGATGCCTTTCAGCAGCGTGTATTCCATGGCGGTCCTCTTTAGTTGTCCCGCTCTACAACGGAGTCGGCGAGCAGGCTGAGGTGGCTGACATCGGCCAGACCGCTGGCGGCCAGGGCCGCCTTGGCCTCGGCGCGCAGCGCCTGGGCCAGCGCCCGCGCGGCATCCAGGCCGAGCACGCTGACGTAGGTCGGCTTGTTCGCATCCTGATCCTTGCCGGCCGTCTTGCCCAGCACTTCGGAATCCTGGGTCACGTCCAGGATGTCGTCGACGACCTGGAAGGCCAGGCCCAGGGCCGCGCCGTAGACGGACAGCGACTGGGTGGCCTGCGTCGACGCCGGCCCGCAGGCCGCCCCCATCATGACGCTGGCCTGCAGCAGCACGCCGGTCTTGCGGCGATGCATGTCGCGCAGCGTGGTCTCGTCCAGTCGCTTGCCGATGCTGGCGAGGTCGATGGCCTGGCCGCCGGCCATGCCGTCGTGGCCCGCCGAGCGGGCCAGCAGCGCGCACAGGCGCGCCTGCAGGGCCGGGGCGATGCCGCCACCTTCAGATTCCAGGGGCGTCAGCACCTCGAAGGCCAGCGCCTGCATCGCGTCGCCGGCCAGCATGGCCTGGGCTTCGCCAAAGGCGACGTGGGTGGTCGGCTTGCCGCGGCGCATGACGTCGTCGTCCATGCAGGGCATGTCGTCGTGCACCAGCGAATAGGCGTGGATGAGTTCGACCGAACAGGCCGCGCGCATCGCCGCAAAGCTGTCGCCGCCAACGGCCGCGCAGCTCGCCAGCACCAGCAAGGGGCGCAGCCGCTTGCCGCCACCGAGCACCGCATAGCGCATCGCCTCGCCGAGGCCGGCCGGCGCAGCGGCGGGAACCAGATCGTCCAACGCCGCTTCGAAGGCGTTCAGCGACGCCTGCACCCAGCGGTCAAAGTCCTGTGCATTCAAGATTCGGGGCCCTCCCAGGCCTTCAGTTCGGCGCCGTCCAGCAACTTGACCTGTTGTTCCACAGCCTGCAGCCGCCCGCGGCACAGCGCCAGCAACTCGGCCCCGCGCTTGTAGCTGTGCAAAAGCTGGTCCAGCGGCAACTGCTGCCCCTCCATGGCCGCCACCATGCGCTCCAGCTCGTCGAGCGCCTGCTCGTAGCTGAGGTCGGCATCGCCGTCGCTCGCGGCGGCCTTGGTGCGGGGAGAGGACTTGGTCATTTCAAAACGCGAAACGGCAATTGTAGTCAGCGGGTTTCCTCAGCTCGGTGCATGCGGACGTAACCGTCGGACGGCGTGCACGGGCATGCGTAGAATCCCGGACCTCTCGCTCGAGCGCGCACGCGCGCTGCCTCGAACTCCCCTTTTCCACACCTAGCAACCTGGCCGACTCGGCAAACCCGAGATGCGCCGGAGGGACGCAGCACCCCATTCCGTCTGAAAGACCCGCCTGGATCATGTCCGACCTGAGCCTTCCCGTCTCGGCGCTCAAACGCAGCCAGACCCAGCTCCCGGTGAGCGCCTATTTCGATACCGATCTGTTCCAGCGCGAGCAGGCCAGCATCTTTCAGCGAGGGCCCCGCTACGTCGGCCATGCACTGGCCGTCCCCGAAATCGGTGACCACTACGCCCTGCCCCAGGAGGGCGAAGGCCGGGCGCTGGTGCGGTCGGCCCAGGGTATCGAGCTGATTTCCAACGTCTGCCGCCACCGCCAGGCGCTGATGCTCAAGGGCCGCGGCAACACCCAGGCCAACATCGTCTGCCCGCTGCACCGCTGGACATATTCACACCAGGGTGAACTGATAGGCGCGCCGCACTTTGCCGAAGACCCCTGCCTGAACCTGAACCGCTACAAGCTGCAGGAATGGAACGGCCTGCTGTTCGAGGACAACGGCCATGACGTCGCCGCCGAGCTGGCCCAGTTGGGGCCGCGCGCGCAGCTGGACTTCTCCGGCTATGTGCTCGACAAGGTCCAGGTCCACGAGTGCAACTACAACTGGAAGACCTTCATCGAGGTCTACCTCGAGGACTACCACGTCGGCCCCTTCCACCCGGGCCTGGGCGGCTTCGTCAGCTGCGACGACCTGGCCTGGGAGTTCGGCAAGCACCACTCGGTGCAGACCGTCGGCGTGCACCAGGAGCTGGAGCGCCCCGGCTCGCCGGTCTACCAGCGCTGGCACGACCAGCTGCTGAAATTCCGCGAGGGCCGCCCGCCCGAGGCCGGTGCCATCTGGCTGACCTATTACCCGCACATCATGGTCGAGTGGTACCCCCATGTGCTGGTCGTGTCGACGCTGCACCCGGTGTCGCCGCAGAAGACCGTCAACCTCGTCGAGTTCTACTACCCCGAGGAGATCGCCGCCTTCGAGCGCGACTTCGTCGAGGCCCACCAGGCCGCCTACATGGAAACCTGCGTGGAGGACGACGAGATCGCCGAGCGCATGGATGCCGGCCGCAAGGCCTTGATGATGCGCGGCGACAACGAGACCGGCCCGTATCAAAGCCCGATGGAAGACGGCATGCAGCACTTCCATGAGTGGTATCGGAACGAGATCGGCGCGCCTCTCTGATGCCGGCTCCGCTGCTCATGGTCGCGGCGACGCTGCTGTTCGCCACCATGGGCGTCTGCGTCAAGCTGGCATCTGAGTTCTACGCGGCCAGCGAGATCGTCATGTACCGGGGCCTGGTCGGCTCGGTCATGATGGCCCTGCTGACGCGCCACCAGGGCATCAGCCTGAAGACCCGCCTGCCCGGCATGCACCTGTGGCGCAGCATCTCCGGCGTCACCTCACTGTGCCTGTGGTTCTATGCCATCAGCCACCTGCCGCTGGCCACGGCGATGACGCTGAACTACATGTCCTCGGTCTGGATGGCCCTGTTCCTGCTCGGCGGCGCCGTGCTGATGGGCGCCCAGCGCCTGGACTGGCGGCTGATGGCCTCGGTGCTGCTCGGCTTCGTCGGCGTCGCCATCATCCTGCGGCCCACGCTGGACCAGCAGCAGCTCTGGTACGGCCTGGCCGGCCTGCTGTCCGGCATGATCGCCGCGATGGCCTACCTGCAGGTCACGGCCCTCGGGCGCGTCGGTGAGCCCGAACTGCGCGTCGTCTTCTACTTCTCGGTCGGCGGCTGCGTGGCCGGCGCCGTCATCACGGGCATCACGGAAGGCGGCCTGCAGACCCACACGCTGTGGGGCGCCAGCCTGCTGCTCGCCGTCGGCGTGCTGGCCACCACGGCCCAGGTCTGCCTGACACGCGCCTATTCCATCGGCCGCCCGCTGGTGAACGCCTGCCTGCAATACCTGGGCATCGTGTTCTCCTTCATCTACGGCATGCTGCTGTTCAAGGACCCGCTGACCTGGCAGGCCTTCATCGGCATGCTGCTCATCATCGGCGCGGGCCTGGCTGCCACGGTGTTGCGCAGCAAGGTCGCACCCCCACCCAAAGACAGCCAGTTCAACCCCGCCGAGTCATGACCTACACGACGTTGATCACCGCCGCCGAACTCCGTGCGCTGCACAACCCGCTGATCCTCGAAGGCAGCTTCGATCTGGCCGACACCGATGCCGGCGAGCGCGCCTACGCGGCCGGCCACATCCCCGGCGCCTTCTATCTGCACCTGGACCGTGACCTCTGCGGCGACAAGACCGCCGCCGACGGCTCCTTCCGCGGCCGCCACCCCCTGCCCGAACGCGAGGCCTTCGCCGCGCTGATGCGCCGCCTGGGCCTCGCCGCCGGCCGCCAGGTCGTCGCCTACGACCGCCAAGGCGGCCCCTATGCCGCCCACATCTGGTGGATGCTGCGCTGGCTGGGCCACGCCGAAGTGGCCGTGCTGGATGGCGCGTGGGATGGCGAGATGACGACAGACGTCTCCACCGCCACGCCGACCGACTGGCAACCCGGCCAAGCCCTGGTCGGCCAGATCGACGCCGCCACGCTGCTCAAGAAGCTCGGCAATGTGCGCCTCATCGACGCCCGCGCCGCCGAGCGCTTCCGCGGCGACGTCGAGCCCCTGGACAAGGCCGCCGGCCACATCCCCGGCGCCAGCAACCGCTTCTTCAAGGACAACCTCGGCACCGATGGCCGCTTCAAGCCCGCCGCCCAGTTGCGCGCCGAACTGCAGCCCCTGCTCGCGCCGCACGGCGCCGACGCCGTCGTTCACCAATGCGGCTCGGGCGTCACCGCCTGTCACAACCT
Source organism: Roseateles sp. P1_C1_2 (assembly GCF_056406535.1). Taxonomy (NCBI): domain Bacteria; kingdom Pseudomonadati; phylum Pseudomonadota; class Betaproteobacteria; order Burkholderiales; family Sphaerotilaceae; genus Roseateles; species Roseateles sp. P1_C1_2. The sequence continues at coordinate 15,362 of NZ_JBFUAB010000018.1, read as the reverse complement.
GTTGGCCATGGCCCACGCCGGCCTGGGCGATGGGCTGCTGTATCCGGGTTCCTGGAGCGAATGGTCGTCGGACTCCGGCAGGCCGATCGCCGTTGGTTGATTTGCGATCGACCGATCGCAAAGGGTTGATCTCCGACAAGCGCGGAAGCCCCTGTTGGGCCACACTGTGGTTCTCCGCAACGACTGGAGGACCGAATGTTCAAGCGCATCCTCGTCCCCACTGACGGCTCCGACATCACCGCCCACGCGGTGGACACCGCCATCCAGCTCGCCAAGGTGCACGGCGCCCAGCTGCTGACGCTCAGCGTCATGGAGCCCTTCCCCTACAGCGCCGTCTCCGAGATCCAGCCCGTGCCGCCGCAGGAGTTCATCGACGCCCAGCTGCGCGTCGCCACTCAGCGCGTCGAGGCCGTCAGCGCCTCGGCTGCCGCGCAAGGCCTGTCATGCAAGGCGCACACCACCGAGGCCCTGCACGCCTGGGAGGCCATCGTCGACCATGCCAAGGCCGAGAACGTCGACCTCATCGTCATGGCCTCGCACGGCCGCAAGGGCTTCGCTGCGTTGCTGCTCGGCAGCGAAGCGCAAAAGGTGCTGTCGCACATCGAGACGCCGGTGCTGATCGTCAAGTAAGCGCCGGCTACCGGCCCAGCCGTGGCCACCGGCTTCAGCACGACCTTGTCCAGGCCCTCGTTGAAGGCCAAGGTCTTTCGGTTGACCGACTCCAGGGGTCGGGGTTCCGCGTCGTGGCGCAGCCCGACAGCTGTGCGGCGGCGCCCAGCAGCAGGCCGGGCAGGTGGGCTTTGAAAGGCGGATGCGAGATCTCGCTTCATTCATCGTGACCCGGGCCTCGTGGCCAGGGTCTTCTTGCTGGGAACTTGCCGCGGCGCCAGGCTGACCTGGGCCAGCAGGCCGCAAGCCACGGGCGCGTGCTGCTCCGGCAGCGGCGCATGCACTACACCGACGAGCGAGAAGGCCGCGCCGGCAATGGCGATGAAGAAGGTCGACAGGAGTCGCTGGGTGGAGGCTTGCATGTCGTGTCCTCGGTGAAATGCGTGGGGCAGTCGTTCGCGGCGCATGGCGCTGCACAGGCGCCCTGCGATGGCTTGGCGGCGGCCGCACGCAACAGGCCGGCAGCGGCCCAGGCCATGCGGGAAGGGGGTGCGAATCTCATGGCGCCGACTGTTCGGCCGCCTGACTTTCCTGGCACTTACCGCGCCATGCCCTGCAGCACGGCTGCCCGGTAAGGACACGGTAAGACGGCCGCGTCGACGATGGGCGCCCCTTCACCCTGCCCGCCCCTGGAATGCTCATGCGACAGCTGTACCTCTCTCCCTCCCGATTGCCTGCGACCCTGCTGCGCCTGGCCCTGGCCAGTGCGGCGCTGGCACCGCTGGCTGCCGCGGCAGCTCCCGCAGACAACGGTGGCAAGGACGGCGAAGCCTCGTCCTGGGGCCTCGGGCTCGCGGCGATCTCCAAGCAACAGCCCTATGCCGGCATGGACCGCGAGACCCGCGTGTTGCCCATGCTGAGCTACGAGAACGCATGGTTCAAGTTCAGCGGACTGAGCGCCGAGGTCAAGCTGCCGCGCCTGGGCCTCAACGAAAGGCAATCCATCGATGTCCGCCTGGTGGGCCGCTTCGACATGGGCGGCTACGAGGCCGACGATGCCCCCATCCTGAACGGCATGGATGAGCGCAAGGGCGGCTTCTGGCTTGGGGCCAAGGCCACCTGGCGCAACGACATCGCCCACCTGAGCGCCGACTGGTCGACGGACGCCTCGGGCCACAGCAAGGGCCAGCGTTTCGGCCTGAGCCTGGAGAAGAACTTCCGCCTCGGCCAGCAGCTGATGCTGACGCCGCGCCTGGGCGCCGTGTGGCTGGACAAGAAGTACGTCGACTACTATTTCGGCGTTCGCGCCCATGAGGTCCAGGCGGGCCGCGCGGCGTACTCGGGCAAGGCCGGCATCAACACCGAGCTGGGCCTGCGCGGCGCCTATCTGTTCGACCGCCACCACTCCATGTTCGTCGACGTCGGCGTCACCAGCCTGGCCAAGGAAATCAAGAACAGTCCGCTGGTGGACCGCTCGACCGAGAACCGCGTGCTGCTGGGCTATCTCTACCGCTTCTGATGAATCGCATTCTCCTGGTCGAGGATCACGAACGACTGGCACAGCTGATCAGCAAGGGGCTGGCGAATGCCGGCGTCGCCGTCGATGTGGTCGACCGGGTGAGCGCGGCCTGGGCAGCGCTGCAGCAGATTCCCTACCGCGCACTGGTGCTCGACCGCGGCCTGCCCGGCGGTGATGGCCTGGAGCTGCTGAAGCGGCTGCGCGACGCAGGGCTGGGCACGCCCTGCCTCGTGCTGACCGCCCGCGACGCGCTGCATGACCGCGTCGAAGGGCTGGAGGCCGGCGCCGACGACTACCTCGCCAAGCCCTTCGCGATGGACGAGATGGTGGCGCGCGTGCGGGCGCTGCTGCGCCGGCCGATGCAGAGCCGCACGCTCGCGCCTCAGCTCGGCGACCTGCAGTTGCGCCCGGATGCCGGCACGATCTGCTGCGGTGAGGAAGGCGTCACGCTGGCGGCGGCCGAGATGCAGATCATGCTGCTGCTGGTGGAGAAAGGCGGCGAGACCGTCAGGCGCGGCGCGCTGGAGGCGGCCGGCTGGGGGCTGGACGAGGCCGTGACGCCCAACGCGCTGGATGTGGCCCTGCACCGGCTGCGCCGCAAGCTGGGGGCCATCGGGTCGCGGCAACGCATCGTCAACGTGAGGAACCTGGGATATGCGCTTCGTGAATCGGGCGTGGACGAATAGCCTCAGCTTCAAGGTCATCCTGGCCTATGTGGCCGGTGTCGTCCTGAGCGTGCTGATCATCGTGCTGGTCATCAAGGGCCTGCTGGCCTTCAGAAGCCCCATCCTGCTGGAAGAAGACGTCAACCAGAACGCCGAAGGGTTGGGGAAGCACCTGAGGTTCGACGCGTCAGGGGCGCCCGTCGGTTTTGACGAGAAGCATTCCTGGGTCTTCGAGACCATGAGGGAAGAGGTTGCGTATCGCGTCCTGGACAGCTCGGGACGGGTCGTCCTGCAGTCGCAGGCGGGCGATGCCTTCTGGCCGTCGAGCAACGGCCAGGTGGGAGCGCCAAAGCCTGGACGCCTTGATTTCACCCGGACAGGCATCCCGTTCCAGGGCGCCACCGCAGTCCTGGAACACGGCGGTCGACAGTGGTTTTTTCAGATGGCCAACAGCGCGAGGCTGGCCGAGCTGCTCAGGCTCGAGTTCGCGCTGCCCTTCATGGGCATAGGCATCGGCCTGTTCAGCGCGGTGCTGCTGTTCGTGTTCGGCGTCTGCGCCTTCATCACGATGCGCCACGTGCAAAAGCCGTTGCAGGCGCTGTCGGCCTCGGCCGCCGCCATCTCGCCGCGCTCGCTGCACGCCCGGCTGCAGAGCGAACGCGCGCCGACGGAGATCGCGCCGCTGGTGGAGAGCTTCAACCGCGTGCTGGAGCGCCTGGAGCGCGGCTATCGCGTGCAGCAGGAGTTCCTGGCCACGGCGGCCCACGAGCTGAAGACGCCGCTCGCCCTGATCCGCGCACAGATCGAGCTGACGAATGCAGGCGGGGAACGTGACGCGCTGCTGCGCGACGTGGCGCACATGACGCGGCAGGTACAGCAGCTCCTGCTGCTGGCCGAAGCCAGCGAAGCGAACAACTACGGCTTCGCGCCGACGAACGTCATGGACGTGGCCCGCGAGGCCGCCGACTACCTCGATCGCATAGCCCAGGCCGCCCAGGTCCGCATCGAGCTGACTGGCCCGGACGATCCGGCCTCATGGAACGCTGACCGCGGCGCGCTCTTCACGCTGCTGAAGAACCTGCTGGAGAACGCCATCCAGCACGCGCCGGCCGGCACGCCCGTCCTCGTCGAGGTGGACGCCGTGACCTTGTCGGTCCGGGACTTCGGCCCGGGCGTGACGCCCGATCAGCTCCCCAAGCTGTTCGCGAGGTTCTGGCGCGGCGCCCACAGGCGTGACCACGGCGCCGGCCTGGGGCTGGCAATCTGCCAGGAGATCACCCAGGCCCATGGCTGGTCGCTGGCCGCCCAGCGCGCCGAACCGGGACAGGGCTTGCGTCTGGTGGTGTCGAGCTTAGTGGCGGCGGCCTGATCGGGCGGCGGAAGGAACCAGCTCAGTCCTCGGCAGCAACCACCAGCGTACTGGCCTCTACGGCCTGCCACGCCGGCATCGCCACATCGAACGACGCGGGCACCGGCTCGCTGCCCGCCACCAGCTCGGGCGGCATGGCGGCCACGGCGACGGCGCAGCTCAGGGCGAAACACAGGGCAACGATCGACGTGTCGAACAGGGCGACGAAGAACTCGACGGCGGACAGGCTTTTCATGGGGGGCTTTCGGCGAGGCGCTCACGCAAGCGGCGCGGATGGAAAGCCGTCACTGTCGTCAGTGCAGGTATCAGCGCCGTTCCCTGGAGCGGCCACTGCGTTTCAATTGTTCTTGCAGAGATCCTCAACCTTCAGCTGCATCGGCCGGCGAAGGAGCACTGCCGGCCTGGACTGAGGCCTAACATGGCACGGTCCTGACCTCGGAGAACGCCGCCATGGCTGACGATGGATCCTCGCAAGGCGCGAACGCCTGGCCGATGCCGAAATTCTTCTTCCGGGTCCAGTGGGGCTCGCAGGCGCTGTCCTTCCAGGAGGTCAGCGGCCTGGACATCGAGGCCCAGGCCATCGAGTACCGGCATGGCGACAGCAAGCAGTTCTCGACCGTCAAGATGCCGGGGCTGACGAAGTTCGGCAACGTGACGATGAAGAAGGGCATCTTCAAGAACGACCCAGGCTACCTGAGTTGGTTGGACAAGCTCCGCGCCGGCACCGCTCAACGCGGGGTGGTCACGATCAGCCTGCTGGATGAGTCCGGCAGTCCGACCATGGTGTGGACGCTCACCAACGCCTGGCCCACCAAGATCACCGGCACCGATCTGAAGTCCGACGGCAACGAGGTCGCCGTTGAGTCCATCGAGGTGGCCCATGAAGGCATGAGCGTGGTCGCCGCCTAGCTCAGGACGCCGTCGCCGCAGCCACTCGCACCGCCGCGGACCGCACGCCCATCACCGCCACCGCGGCGACGAGGCAAGCCCCGCCCGCCACGAACAGCGCCGGCGAGTAGGACAGGGTCACCGAGCGCGCGAACCCGGCGCCGAAGGCTGCCGTGGCGGCGCCGAGCTGGTGGAAGGCGAACACCCAGCCGAACACCAGCCCCGCACGCGCCGGGCCGAAGACCTGGGCGGCGAGCTTGACCGTCGGCGGCACGGTGGCAATCCAGTCCAGGCCGTAGAACACCGCGAAGGTCGACAGACCCGCCACCGTGAAGTCCGAGTACGGCAGCCAGAACAGCGACAGGCCGCGCAGGCCGTAGTACCAGAACAGCAGCTTGCGGTTGTCGAAGCGGTCCGACAGCCAGCCCGACAGCGTGGTGCCGACGAGGTCGAACACGCCCATCATGGCCAGCACCGACGCCGCCGGCACCGGCCCCAGGCCGCGGTCACCGCACAGCGAAATGAAGTGCGTCTGCACCAGCCCGTTGGTGCTCAGGCCGCAGATGAAGAAGCTGCCCGCCAGCACCCAGAAGGCGGGTACGCGCGCGGCGCTGGCCAGGGTCTCGAAGGGCAGCTTCCAGGTGGGCTTGGGCGCATTCGCGGCCACAGGCGTGTCCGCCGTGGCGCCATAGGGCAGCAAGCCCAGGTCGGACGGCGAGTTGCGCACCAACAGCATCACCAGCGTGGCCACGACGCCGGTGGCGACGACGACAGGCCACAGCGCCGAGCGCCAGCCATGGTTCTCGATCAGCCAGGTGGCCAGCGGCAGGAAGACGAGCTGGCCGGTCGCGCTGCTGCCCGCGAGCAGGCCCATGACCAGGCCCTTGCGCTCGACGAACCAGCGGTTCACGACGGTGGCGCCCAGCACCATGGCCGTCATGCCTGTGCCCAGGCCCAGCACCACGCCCCACAGCACGAAGGCCTGCGTCAGGCTGTGCATGAACATGCCCAGCAGCAGCGTGCCGCCGATGGTCAACGAGGCCAGCGCGACGACGTGGCGCACACCGAAGCGCATCAGCACCACGGCCGCGAACGGTCCCAGCAGCCCGAAGAGGGCAAAGCGCGTCGCGAACACCGACGACAGCTCCGTCGTGGTCCAGCCGAACTCCTTGGTCAGCGGCTGCAGCAACGCGCCCGGCAGGCCGAGCGCCGCCGACGTGATCAGCATGGCCAAAAAGGTCAGGGCGGCAACGACCCAGGCGTAATGGATGCCGCGGCGCTGCAGCAACTGGGCAAGACGGGGAGCGAGCATCAGTTCACCTTTTGATTGCGAGTGATTTCATTAAAGCAATGATATCAACCATAATCAAAACCCCACAAGCACCTCTTCCCTTCAGGTGATTTGATGAAAGTGACCAAGGAACAGTCCGAACTGAACCGCCAGGCGCTGCTGGATGCGGCGGCGCGGCTGTTCAAGCAGCACGGCATCGACGGCGTGGGTGTGGCCGACATCTGCAAGGCCGCCGGCCTCACGCATGGCGCKCTGTACAAGCACTTCACCGACAAGCAGGACCTGGCGGCCCAGGCCTTCGCCCACAGCTTCCGCAAGGGTTTCGACAAGACGACCAAGGCCGACAGCGGCAAGACACCGACGCTGGCCACCTACCTCGACCAATACCTGAGCCGCCGCGTGCGCGACGACCAGGCGGCCGGCTGCCCGGTCGTCACGTCCGCCTGCGACACCGGCCGCCAGAGCGAGGCCGTGAGCCAGAGCTACACGGCCGGTTTCCTGGAACTGCGCGAGGGCCTGCAGGCCGTGCTGGACCCAGAAGGAAAAGACCCCGCCAAGGCCACGCTGGCCGTGGCCGCCCTCATCGGCGCCATGGCCATCTCGCGCGGCGTCGCCAAGACCGACGCGGCCCTGGCCAACGAGGTGCTGAAGCAGGTGCGCCAGCAGATCGAACAGCTGGCGGATTGAAAACATGCTGTCGGGCCCGACCTACGTCCGCATGCGGCGCCGCGCACGGCGCCGTCCCGCGACCCTTGCACTAAATTCCATTCATGATCCTCGTCTGCCCCCAATGCGGCACCCGCAACCGCGTGCCGGATGAGCGCCTCGCCGACGGCCCAACCTGCGGGCATTGCGGCGGCCCCGTCGCACCGCGCAAGCCCGTCGCTCTCGGCGATGCTGACCTCAGCGCCTATCTGCAAGGCACCGAGGCGCCGGTCCTCGTCGACTTCTGGGCGGCCTGGTGCGGCCCCTGCCGCTCGTATGCACCGCACTTCGAGCAGCTCGCCGCCAGCCGGCCGGACATCCGCTTTGTCAAGGTGGACAGCGATGCGGCCCAACACAGCAGCGCCAGCCTGCAGATCCGCAGCATTCCGACGACGGTGCTGTTCGTCGGTGGGCGTGAGGTCGCGCGGCAGAGTGGTGCGATGACGGCGGCGCAGCTTGGAGCTTGGGTGAACGGCGCGTTGCGCTGACCGACTCCGGTGTGTTGGCTGGTCCTGGGGCCAACTGGTTCGCCGTTCCCCGTCCTCGCTTGTATGCGCTCACCCCCGCGATCAGGTGATTCGGTCCTGCAGTGATCAGGGCGGAATGCAACTCCTGCTGGCTATATTTCGCGGACTTCTAAAAGTAGCAGGGAGAGGGGTCATGGGCGCGAACAAGAGTCTCAATAAATTCCGGTCGCCGGTCACGACTGCTGTCGCGGCATTGCTGCTCAGTGGCGCCGCGCAAGCTGATACCGTGAGCTGGCTTGGTAGCAATGGCTCCTGGCAGGACGCGTGGCATTGGACCAACTTCGGGCGCCCCGGTGCCAATGACGACGTTTCGCTGGCCTGGCCCTATGCCATGGGCGCGACCGCCTATCTGTCGAAAGGGTACTCGTCCTCCTACGGACCAGCGCAGATCGGCAGCTTGACGATTGGCGCCAGCAACCGCGTCCAGATCTGGGCCGAAACACTGCAGGTCAGCGGAGCCATCGTCAACGACGGCGAACTGTTGCTGGACACCAGCAACGGCGTCCCCAGTTCCCTGAAGATCGGGACAGACACGACGCTGGCCGGCACGGGCACGCTCACACTCAAATACGGCGGCTTGCTGGACCTCAATGCACGGACGCTGACGATAGGCAGCGCACAGACGGTCCACGGCACGGGCGGCGACATCGGCAACGGCAACCTCATCAACCAAGGCCACCTGATGGCCGATGGCGTCCTGAGCTTCTATCCCGGCGCCGGCTCGGTCGACAACAGCGCGGGCAGGATCAGCGTCGGCGCCCAGGGCATTCTTTCGGCCAACCAGGCCAGCTTCACGGGCGGCCGGATCACCACCGCAAGCGGCGGAGCCATCTACGGCTCGGGGGGAGCTGCCAGCGCGACCTTCTCGAAGCTGACTTTCGAAGGCGACGCGAGGTTTGGCGGCGCCATGACGCTTGTCGATGCGGCTAACAAGGGAACGCTTTCTATCAACGGCACTGCCGCAGTCACCTCGGTAAAGGGTGCACTCGTCAACGACGGCAGTATTTACGTAGAGAAGACGCTTGCCATCCAGGGCGACACGAGGCTCACGGGCAGCGGTACGGTATGGCTAAGGCGAGACAGCGGCCCGTTCCAGACGTTCATCGGATTTCTCGACGTAGCTGCGAACAGCACGCTCACGATCGACAGCACCCAGACCGTGCGCGGTGCCGGGCGCATCCGCGGCTCCGCCAACAGCCGCATCGTCAATCAAGGCTCTCTCATTGCCGAAGGCGGAACGCTGTCGCTGTTCGCAGGGGATGGCATCTTGGACAACAGCGCAGGGCACATCACCGTCGCGCACGATGCCGTGATCGGTAGCAACGGAACCCTGATCCTGGGCGACGCCTCGACGCTCGCCTTCGACGTAGGCAGCAGCGCCGCCGACCATGGCGCGCTGTACATCATGTCCAGCGCGCCGCAGGCTCTGGACGGCACCCTCCGGCTCAACATCGGCTACGGCGCCAAGGTCGGCGACAGCTTCACGCTGCTGTCTTACATCGGCGGCGAGACGGGTACCTTCGACCAGGTCATTGCCACGGGCTACACCCTCACCACGAGCTACAGCGCCAGCGACATGACCGTGACCATCTCCGGGATCACCGCGGTGCCAGAGCCGGCAAGCTGGCTGCTGGCCGGCGCGGGATTGGTCGTGGTTGGGCGCCGCGTGCGCAAGCAAGCCTGACACGGAGTGCAATCGCTGGAGACCAACGAGCAGGACGGCTGAACAGCAGTGCTAGCTCTGCGGGCTGGCGCGTGCCGCTGAATTGGCGCCTATCAGATGCATGCGAAAGAAGTCCACCGTGGCGCTCACCCACAGCGCCGTCGCTGCCGCCCGGTCAAAGCCCGGTGGGTCGCACAGCAGGTCGCATTCCAACCGGCCAAGATTGCTGGCCGGCGGGGACGGGGCGAGCAGCGCGCCATGACCGGCGCCGGGTAGCGCGGCGACGAGCTTGCAGCTCTGGCAGGCCGCCAGCAAGGGGTCGCTGTGGAAACGCGGCAGCAGCCAGCGGTCGCCGTCGGCGGTGATGAGGCCCAGCGGCACGCGGGGCCGGGCCAAGGTGGCGAGGTCGAAGTCGGCAGCGGCCGGCACGGCAGCGACGATGGCGGCAATGCGCGGGTCGGCGTGGGTCTGGGGCGCGGCGTCGCCGCGGAACTTCCAGTCGAGCACGTGGCGGGCCACCCAGAGCTTGAGGCCGTCCAGCGAGCCACCGGTCAGGCGGGTGGCCAGGCCGACGCAGCTGTAGAAGTCTTCCGCCAGGTCTTTCTCGCAATGCGCCCGGAAACGCTCGGGCGACCAGGCACCACCCGCCAGGCTCAGCATGGTGTGCCCGCCGGCCGACATGCCGAAGCCGCCGACGCGGTCCAGCTTCAGGTGGGCAAAGCGTGGGTCGGCGGCGACGCGGTCGATGGCGTGGCTGATCTCGGCGGGGCGCTGCTTCCAGCTCTCGGGGCCCGGGCGGCCGGGGTCGGTCCAGTTGTCGCCGCGGTGCAGGGGCAGCACGACGGTGAAGCCGGCCTCGACCAGGGCCTTGGCCAGCGTCGTGTGCACCCAGGGCCCACCGCCCGAGCCGTGGGAGATGGCGATGAGGCGGCGGTTGCCTTCAGCGGGCGCGGCGCCCGGCGCCAGCATCAGTTGCAGGTCGCCACGCGTCTCGGGCCGGCCGGCGGCGGCGGTGGGATAGAACAGCGTGACGGTGCCGCCCGCGTCGTCGGCGGGCAAGGTCAGCGTGCCGACCGTGGCGGCGTGGGCGGCGGCAGCGGCGCTCAAGGCCAGGCTGGCGAGCAGGGTTCTGAAGAACATCGAGGGCTCCTCGGGTTGAGAAGCCCACAGGCTCGACCGCGGCGGCCGTGGCGTCTGGCCGAAACCTCGGCTTTGCAGGTTTCGGCGCTGGTTTTCAGGAATCGGCCAGCTGTTTCTGCCGGAATTCCGTCGGTGTGAGGCCGGTGTCGGCCTTGAAGGCACGGTTGAAAGGCCCGATGGAACCGAAGCCCACGTCCAGCGCGATGGTCAGCACCGGCAGGCCGCGCTCGGCCGGGTCGGCCAGGCGGCGCTTGGCCTCAGCCAGGCGCAGGCCGTTCACATAGGCGTTGAAGTTGCGATGCCCCAGGCCCTGGTTGATGACGCGGCGCAGCCGGTATTCCGGTGTGCCCAGTTGCCCGGCCAGGCTGGCCAGGCTCAGGCCCTCCTGCGCATAGCCGCGGCGCTCGGCCATCAGCCTGGCGAGTTCGGCGGCCACGGCCTGGTCCTGCGGGTCGTCGGCGGGCGGGGTGGGCGCCGGCATCGGCGCGGCGGGCTCGCCCCACAGGCCATGGGCGCGCGGCGCGAGCAACTGGCCGGCGATGACGGCGGTCAGCGTCAGCAGCATGGCCACATCGACCAGGGCCGCGCCGTGGCTGAGGCTGCCGTCGGCCGAGCTGACGCGCAGGGCCACCAGCACGAGGGCATAGAGGGCGCCGCCGCCCACGACGACGCCACGCAGCCGGCGCCGCGCTTCGATGAGGTCCACCCGCCAGGGCCCGACGACGGCGGCCAGGCCGAGCAGCGCGAAGACGACGGGGATGGCCCGCATTACCACCCAGCCCGGCCCCCAGGCGGCCCATTGGCAGAGGGCGGCACCGAACAGCACGACGGCGGCCCACAGCCCGCCATGCCAAGCGCGCAGCTTGAAGCCGTCTTCGAAGACGGCGCGCGCGAACAGCCAGAACACCACGGCGGAGCCCAGCGAGATGCCGATGCCGGGCGCCTGGGGCTGGCAGCGCAGTTCATGCTCGACCCAGGGCGAGGCTGACAGCGTCTGCACGATGAGGGAAGCCGACAGTGCGATGCCGATTCGCACCAGCTCGGCATGCCGGGCATGGCGCCAGTGCGGCAGCAGCGCGGCGATGACGAGGGCCAGCAGCGCGATCAGCGCGCCGCGCAGCCCCGCGTCAATGAGTGCCATGCAGCAGCTGGGACACCGCGAAGGCCACGCCCAGACCCACGCCCAGCCACGCGACCTGGGCAAAGGTCTCGCGCCAGGCCAGGCGCTGCTGCAGCTGGGGCAGCAGGTCGGCCACCGAGATGTAGATGAAGCTGCTGGAGGCCAGCACCAGCAGATAGGGCAGCACGCCCTCGAAGCCGCCAATCAGGAAGTAGCCCAGCACGCCGCCCACCACCGCCGCCATGCCCGAGATGGCGTTGAACAGCAGCGCCTTGCCGCGGCTGAAGCCAGCGTTCAGCAGCACGATGTAGTCGCCCACCTCCTGCGGAATCTCGTGGGCCACGATGGCCAGGGCGGTCGCGAAACCCAGGCGCGTGTCGGCCAGGAAGGCGGCCGCGATGATGGCGCCGTCGCAGAAGTTGTGGATGCTGTCGCCCACCAGCACGGTCAGCCCGCCGCGCCCGGCCTGCTCGGCGTCGAAGTGGTGATGGTGGTGGTGGCCGTCGCCCTCGTGGTGGTGCACATGGCGGTAGAGCTCCACCTTCTCCAGCAGCCAGAAGAACAGCAGGCCGCCTAGCAGCACGGCGAACAGCGTCTGGGGCTGGGCGGTGTGGCTTTCGAAGGCCTCGGGCAGCACGTTCAGCAGCGAGGTGCCCAGCAGGATGCCGGCCGACAGGCTGACGAGGCTCTTCACGAGGCGGGTCAGCACGCCGACGGTCAGGCTCGCGGCGACGAGCACCGACAGCAGGCCGCCCGCGAAGGTGGCGAGCATGATGTAGATCAGGGTCATGGATGGCAGCAAAAGCAACGGGCCACAGCCATGGACTGCGGCCCGAAGGCGGTCAGCGTAGCAGAGGCGTCAAGCCACACCGTTTTTGCGGAACCAGGCCAGGGCCCGCGCCCAGGCATCGTCGGCCGCGGCCTTGCGGTAGCTGGGGCGGTAGTCGGCATAGAAGCCATGCGGCGTGTCGGGGTAGACGACGAACTCGCATCGGGTGTTGCCGGCGGCCTTCAGCGCGGCTTCCAGCTGGGCCAGCGTGTCGACCGGGATGCCGCCGTCGGCCGCGCCATACAACGCCAGCACCGGCGCCTTGATGCTGGCGGCGCGTTCGATGACGGTCTTGTCACCGGCGTGGTAATTGCGCGCCACCGGGCCGTACCAGGCGGCGGCCGCCGTCAGCTTGGGGTTGTGGGCGGCATAGGACCAGGTGGTGCGCCCGCCCCAGCAAAAACCCGTGATGGCCAGCTTGGCGGTATCGCCGCCATTCGCCGCGGCCCAGGCCACGGCGGCGTCGAGGTCGGCATTGACCTGGGCGTCGCCCGCCTTGGCCACGACCTCGCTGATGAGCTTGGGGATCTCGGTGTAGGCGCCGGCATTGCCGTGGCGCGCGAACAGCTCGGGCGCGATGGCCAGATAGCCCTGCTTGGCAAGGCGCCGGCAGACGTCGGCGATGTGCTCGTGCACACCGAAGATCTCGCAAGCCACCAGCACGACGGGCAGATTCTTCTTGCCCGCGGGTGCAGCGCGGTAGGCCGGCATCTGGAAGTCGCCCATGGGGATGGTCACGGGGCCGGCCTCCAGGCCCGCGGCGTCGGTCGTGACCGTCTGCGCCGTCACGGGCAGCACGGCGGCCGCGAAGCCGCTGCCCACGGTCGTCTGCACAAAGCTGCGGCGGCTGAAGTCGCGGGACGGCGCGAGGCTGTCGATCTCGTCTTCCAACATGAGGCTCCTGGCTTGGGGGGTTACGGAGGAGCGTCAAATTTTGCCCCGACAATCCCCCGCCATGACGACGCGCCCCGACCCAGCCGGCCAAATCTGGGCCTCCATCGACATCGGCTCCAACAGCTTCCGGCTGGAGCTGGCCCGGCTGGCCGGCGACCGCTACCAGCGTGTCAGCTACATCAAGGAGAGCGTGCGCCTGGGCGCCGGCCTCGACGCGCAAGGCATGCTGACCGAAGAGGCCATGCAGCGCGGCCTCACCTGCCTGAAGGGCTTTGGCGAGCAACTCGTCGGCATCCCGGCCGAGCGCATCCGCGCCGTCGCGACGCAGACGCTGCGCGAGGCCCGCAACCGCAACGCCTTCCTGGCCCGCGCGCAAGCCGTGCTCGGCCATCCCGTCGAAGTGATCGCAGGCCGCGAGGAGGCCCGCCTGATCTTTGCCGGCGTGGCCCGCCTGCAGCCCTCCAACAAGCCCCGCCTGGTCATCGACATCGGCGGCCGCTCCACCGAGATGATCCTGGGCAGCGGCCGCAAGCCGCTGCTGGCCGAGTCCTTCGGCGTCGGCAGCGTCGGCCTGTCGATGCGCTTCTTTGCCGACGGCCGCTACACGGCCGAAGCCTTCCGTGCCGCCCAGGTCGCCGCCGGTGCCGAGCTCGAAGAAGCGCTGACGCTGTTCCGCCCCGAGCTCTGGCAGGAGGCCCTCGGCTCCTCCGGCACGGTGGGCGCCGTGTCGCAGATCCTCGCGGCCTCGGGCCAGACCGATGGCCGCATCACGCCCGCGGCGCTGCGCTGGTGCATCGAGCAATGCCTGGCCGCCGGCTCGCAGGACAAGCTGCAGATACCCGGCCTGAAGGACGACCGCCGCCCCGTCGTGGCTGGCGGCCTGTGCATCCTCTACACGCTGCTCAACCAGTTCGGCATCGCCGAGCTGCTGCCCACCAAGGGCGCACTGCGCCAGGGCGTCATCTTCGACCTGGTCGAACGCCTGCAGCCCAGCGGTGCGCGCGACCCGCGCGCCGACGCCGTCGCCGATCTGCAGGAGCGCTTCGCCGTCGACACCGCGCAGGCCGGGCGCGTGGCCAACCAGGCGGAGCAGCTCTACCACCAGCTGAGCGCCAAGCCCACACCCGAGTTGCTGCGCGAGCTGGTCTGGGCCACGGCCCTGCACGAGGTCGGCATGCTGATCTCCCATCACGACCACCACCGCCACAGCGCCTACGTCATCGGCCACGCCGACGCGGCCGGCTTCTCCACCAACCAGCTGCAGCGCCTGGCGGCCCTGGCCCTGGGCCAGCGCGGCGGCCTGCGCAAGCTCGAGGCCCAGCTGAGCGACGCCAGCCTGCTGGACCAGCTCATCGTGCTGCGCCTGGCCGTCATCCTCTGCCATGCGCGCACGCCGGTGGCCGTGGCGACGCCCAAGCTCGAGCGCGATGGCAAGAAGCTGACGCTGCGCTGCCCCAGCGGCTGGTCGACCGAGCAGGCGCGCACGCGCTTCCTGCTGAAGGAAGAGGCCGAGGCCTGGGGACGGACCGGCGTGCTGGAGCTGGTGGTCGTCTGAACTTCGGCAAGCTTGGGATGTCGGAGCGTCACCCGGCCACGGACACTGCTGCCAAGGCCTGACAGCACCGTCGGTGAGCATGCGGGCCTGCACCACGACAGGAGATCCCGACATGCTCAAGACCTACACCGGCAGCTGCCATTGCAAGGCCGTCCGCTTCGAAGTCGACCTTGATCTGGCTGCCGGCACCGGCCGCTGCAACTGCTCCATCTGCTTCAAGACGCGCAACTGGAGCGCCAGCGTCAAGCCCGACGCCTTCCGCCTGCTGGCCGGCGCGGATGCGCAGAGCGACTACCAGTTCGGCTCCAACAGCGTGCACAACCTGTTCTGCAAGACCTGCGGCGTGCGTTCCTACGGCCATGGCTACATCGAACAGGTCGGCGGCGCCTTCGTGTCGGTCAAGCTCAACTGCCTGGATGACGTGACGCCCGAGGAGTTGGTGGCCGCACCGGTGCAGTACTACGACGGCCTGCACAACAACTGGTGGAACAAGCCCGAAGAGATACGACACCTGTGAGCCCCTCGTCCAGCCCGGCCCCGCTGAACGCGAGCCGGTCTGGCCGGTCCCCCGAGGGGACAGCGGACAGC